>CAYJME010000147.1:0-8687 GCA_964370795.1 uncultured candidatus Brocadiaceae bacterium | reverse complement strand
TCTTTTCATGGATTTTGAGAGAAAGATTGCTTCGCTGTCGCTCGCAATGACAGGCTTTTGCACCGACTCTTCAGTTTTGAGTCTGTTTGCGGTAGGGTAGCCCTTTAGGGTTGAGCGTGGCAAGGCTAAAGCCTCACCCTTTATAAAGATAAGTTAAGCGTAAATATGCCAAAAAATAAAAAATTAAAATTATTGGTCGCTATTACCATGGGCGATCCCTGCGGGATTGGGCCTGAGATTATCTTAAAGGCGTTACAATCCCCGTCCATAAGCACATTAGCCCACTATGTCATTATTGGCAACAAAGAGGTATTTGATTTTACTGCCGATTCTTTAAAAATTCCCTTTGCTTGCAGGACAATATCCGACATATCAGATATTGAAGATACGCATCCGTTTTTATCGTTTTTGCCGATAGGTGACTTTCAGCAGGATTTATTAAGGCAGAAGAAGCCGACTCCGGAAGGCGGCGATATATCGGTTCAATGTGTGCTGAAAGGGATAAACCTTGCCATGTCCGGGCATATTGACGCGCTTGCCACGGCGCCGATTTGTAAAGAGGCCATCCACTTAGGGGGGTATGGCTATCCAGGTCATACCGAAATGCTTCAAATATTTTCAGGCGTAAAACGGGTTGTCATGTTTATGGTGGGCGGGAAATTGAGGGTGGCCTTTGTTACCACGCATGTTGCCTTGAAAGATGTGCCACAGATAATTACCACGGAAGGCATTTCAGAAACACTCGTTATTACGAACGATGGCCTTATGCGCTATTTTGGTTTAGAAATGCCCAGGATTGCCGTGTGCGGCCTGAATCCCCATGCAGGCGAAGAAGGCATATTTGGCGATGAGGAGACAAAGATTATTATTCCTGCGCTTGAGAAGGCGCGGAACAAAGGTATTCAATGTGATGGACCGGTCTCTGCCGATACCGTATTTTACAAGATGTTAAAAGGGGCGTATGATGGAGTGGTTGCCGTTTACCACGACCAAGGCGCAATTCCCCTGAAATTACACGCCTTTGAAATCGGGGTAAATATTACCCTCGGTATACCTTTTGTGCGTACGTCGCCGGACCATGGCACTGCCTATGATATCGCCGGTAAAGGCATTGCCAATCCACGCTCCATGATGGAGGCCATAAAGATGGCGGTGAAGATGGCGAAGTGCAGGAAAAATACGTAAGCCGTTATTTCTCGAAACAGAGTTTTGAGAAGGATTTAAGAGGTATTAATAAAGACAAATCCTGGCGCAGTTACGCCGCACCAAATCGCCTTATGAAAGTTGGATAAATAAAACAATTCCTGTACGAAAAGACTTTTATTACATGAGAGGAGATTGCTTCGGAAAAAACCCTCGCAATGACACTGGGTGGGCTTAGGTGTTGTAAATAATTAATCCATGGCTTTTATCGACTTGATACTATAATTCCAAATCGTCCCGTGGGGCGCGAATGATGACTTATTTATTTACAGCTCCTTAGTGCCATGCTATCGCCTTCGCCATGACACGCACTCTGCGCTTTGATGATACACTGCAAGCTGTCATTGCGCTCTGTCATTGCGGACAGGAACCCGTCCTTGCGGCTTTATCCTGTCATTGCGAGCGAAGCGAAGCAATCTTTCCCTTAATTACGAGGTGACGCTGGTAGGACAAGCGTCTCGCTTGTCCTGTGTCCGTTTGTTGTTTTTGATTTGGTCAACCGAGACAGTTGACCTGCCAATTCTTCTAATTTTATGTATAAGAAGTTCAATTAACCTATGTCATCAAAAGAAATAAACTTTGTCCCCCATACTCCTTCTGTTCTCAAACAGATATTCAGCCGGTGGGGGATCACGCCCAATAAACGTTTTGGGCAGAATTTCCTGATCGATCAGAATATCTTGTTGAGCATCCCTGGTATGGCCGATCTCAACGAAAATGATATTGTGCTGGAGATAGGCACCGGCACGGGCGGGTTAACCAGGTTACTGGCTGAATGCTCAAAACATGTATTTACGGTGGAGGTTGATAATAAGTTATATGAACTTTCATCCGACATACTGAAGTTATACAAAAATGTAACCCTGATCCATGCAGACATTTTAAAAACAAAACATGAAATAAATCCGGAGATTCCATCGCTCATACACAATTGGTTAAAGGAACACAACCAGTCCCACATAAAAGTAGTCTCAAATCTTCCCTATAATATCGGCACACCGGTGATTATCAATTTGTTGGAAGGTGATCTGCCCATCTCCCTGATGGTGCTCATGCTGCAAAGTGAAATTACTGAACGTTTAATGGCAGTTCCTGGTACAAGAGAATATGGCATCTTGTCCATTCTTACCCGGCTATTTTCAGATGTACAAGTTATGAAGAAATTGTCTCCGGAATCATTCTGGCCCAGACCCGATGTTCATTCTGCGCTGGTGAAAATAGGCGTCAATAGGGAAAGGTTTGCAGGACGAATAACAGATTATCATTTTTTCAAAAAAATTATTTATGCCATATTCACCTCACGCCGAAAGACGTTATTAAACAGCCTTGAAGGCTTAAACTTACCGGGAATTTCGAGGGATTGTTTAAAAGGTATTATAAGAGATATGCACCTGGACGAACGGGTAAGGGGGGAGGTATTGACTCTGGATCAATTAATTTCCTTTTCTCAGGCTGTTTATACCTTCTTGAAATAAGCATACGAGTGTGTAACACGAAAAATTATGATGGATAAAAAATATATTTAACTCTTGCTAAATATTTAAAATTAAGTATAATGTTGTGCCTTAGTGGTTTATTTTTCTATAGATTTTCGTTCTTTCTGTGCGTATTTGATAATCCACAGTCCGTAAAGTCTCGATAGTAGTTTAATGTGAAAAAAATATTCCTGTTTTCACTCCTTTTATATTTCAAAGGGCTATCGAAGGATGTTGTTTCAATGAAGTGTTATAATGATGCCGTGCTGTAAATAACTAACTAAAACTTTGAAAAATAAGAAATTTGATAGTTTGTTTCCGTGGTATTTTACTAACCAAAATAACCGGTGGTTATTTTCACTCATTAAAATGAATATGCCTGAAATCCCTTTGATATTCTCTCGTTTTTTTCTCCAAAAGTTTTTATCCCTGTTGTAATTGATTAAAAGTGTTTTTTTAATAGGTAGAATTAAAGCAGCGCCTTGTTTTAGCTGGTTATATTTCATAATCAGAAATAAAATTTCTCGCATCTGCAGGGCAGTGAAACATCGTGACAAGGGCAAACCCTGAGTGATCGGGGGGCGCAAAGTGAAGGGTCTTTTCCGGAGAGATGCATGGTATGCGTCTCTATATCCGATAAAAAGATAGCCTTACTACCGAAGATGTTGAAGGGTATCTTTGGAGTAAGGTTTTTTTGTTTTTATTGTATTAAGTAAATACAACATTATGTTGTATCCTTGGATTTAAATTTTATATTTTTTGGAAGGGGGTGAGAAGTTATGGTAAAGAGATTGATAAAGTTTTTAAAGGATGAAGAGGGTATTTCTGCCGTTGAATATGCATTGATTGGCGCCCTTGTTTCGGTTGCGGTCTTCCTTGCCTGGACGACATTGAAAGGGCAATTTAAGACTGCAACGGAAAAAATTGGAGAAAATCTAGAGGCGGCTGCGAAGTAAGGGTGAAATTTTTCGTACAAAAATTTACCAGTGTTTGAAAGCGGTTTTAAATAAAGGGATACATTGTTTATCACCACAAAGAAAGGTTGATCGTGGTTGATTAAATAATGTATCCCTCCATAAGTAGAATAATAATTTAACGTTAAGGAATTTCAAAGTTTTTGGTAGGAGCCAACTCCTGTTGGCGACCGGGGCTTGCGCGCCGGTGGGCATGTCCATCGCCATCAGGAGACGGCTCCTACCAGTCGCCGCAAGGTCTGATTTAATTGTTGGGTTTCGTTCCTCAACCCAATCTGCACAACTGTTCTGTGAAATTGTTCAAGATAAACGATTATAATTAATATGAATTCAGGTGGTGTTGATAGAGTTCTTCTTTCGATTTTGACAGTTATTTTAGCCATTACCGTCGTATATGATATCCGTTTTCACAAAATACCGAATTGGGTCACGTTTCCCACAATGGGAATTGGCCTACTCTATCATTTAGTCTCAAGTGGTTTCAATGGATGTATATTCAGCCTGGAAGGCTTATTCATGGGTATTGCCTTTTTTATTCCTTTTTACCTTGTTGCGGGTATGGGCGCAGGTGATGTGAAACTTATGGGCGCCATAGGCGGTTTATTAGGTCCAAAGGGTATAATAATGGCTTCTTTTGGCACCGCGCTCGCCGGCGGTGTTTATGCATTAGCAGTTCTTACTTTTCATGGTCATGTAAAAGATACTATCCAGAGATACTGGCTCATGTTTAAGGTATTTGTTGTTACCAGGAAAATTTCTTATATCCCTCCGGAAAAGGGGGAAAAGAAGCCCATGTTGGCCTACGGTGTGGCAATTGCGACTGGCACCTTGTGTTCAGTCTTCCTGTTTAGGTAAGAGAGAAAAATGTAATAAGTACCAAAGAAATCGATAAGTTATGATTAATAAAGAACGAGGATAAAAATAAGGAGCGTCGGTATGGCGAAAATAAAGCTTGTATCTGTTTTAATGATTGGAGTAGCTCTTGTTATTTCCGCGGCTGTTGGTTATTTTGCATATACTCGTGTACAAAAGGCGTCAAGGGTGGATGTGAAGTCGTTGGAAACCCAGACAATAGCAGTGGCTCAATTTGATCTTTCCGGCGGGACGTTACTGCAAAAGAATATGATTAAAATGGCCGCTTTTCAGAAAGATAGTTTACCGTCAGGGTGTTTTAATAAAGGGTCTATGCCGGAAGGCAGGGTATTGATACAACCATTAAAAGCCAACATGCCGCTCATTGAGTCCATGCTGGCTCCGACGAGCGTGAAGGCAGGGGGAGTGGCTGCCATCGTTAGCCCGCAAAAACGTGCAATGTCTGTGAAGGTGGACCGGGTGATTGGCGTCTCTGGTTATATTGCCCCGGAACATAGGGTGGATGTGCTTGCAACGGTATCTTATAAGGAAAGAGAGTCGGCCCTCCCCATTACCAAGACGATATTGGAAAACATCCGTGTTCTTGCTGTGGGAAGTGAAGTTGATGACAAGGGAAAAAAAGAAAAACCTATTTCGGCAGATGTGGTCACCCTGGAGGTAACGCCTGAAGAAGGAGAAAAACTGGCGCTTGCCAGTACCCAGGGAAAAATACAACTGGCGCTCAGGAATTATGTTGATGACGAAAATGTATTTACACGCGGTATCACGATTCCCCATTTGATTTCTTCATACAGAACCGGGGAAATGATCGAAAAGAGAGAAAAAAAGGCAAAAACAGAAATGACGGAAGGCGCACAGGTAAAACCTTCCCCTTCAACGGTAACATTGATAAAAGGTACGACGATAAGTGAGATAACATTTTAGTTTTTTGGTATTTGAAAACATTATAGAGTTGAAAGCGCCTTTGTGACAGTATGTAGTGGCAATTCATGAATTGCCACTACAGTGCATCAAAGGAGAGGATACCCGGTTGTTATGAAAAAGATGCATGATACTCAGGGAATTGCCGCATTGGAATTTGCCCTTATTTTGCCATTCCTGCTCGCATTGATATTTGGCATTATAGAATTTAGTTTTCTCATGTACGATAAACAAGTCATTACCAATGCAAGCAGGGAAGGGGCGCGGTATGGGATAGTACAAAGCGATCCCCGTATCAGCTACGGAGAAATAGAGGACGTAGTGAATTTTTATTGTGCGAATAATTTGATTACCTTTGGCGCCAAGATCCCGCCTACCGTTACCCCGGATAGGACAGGTGTTGAGTCTGGGGACAATCTTACGGTACGCGTTCAATATTTCTATCAATTCATACTATTCCCAAAATTTATAAACAGCCGTTTTTCCACGGGAATAAACCTCACGGCTGAAACCGTGATGAAATACGAGTAGGGGCGAAGCATTTGCTGTCCAAGATATAAGATAGCATTCAAGTTTAATACCAGCAAATGCTTCGCCCTGCGTGTGATTGTGAAAAATTTGCCGAGGGACTAATTTAAACCTTGAGAGTTTGTGCAAAAAGTCCAGTCTTAATTGTCATTGCGAGCGATAGCGAAGCAATCCTTCTCTCGCAACGATGGCGGAAAAGATTATGAAGAGCAAATTGAGACGTCTGCTAAAAACAAAGGACAAGCGTGGCGCAACGATTATCATGGTTGCGCTTTCATTAGTCATTATTGTTGGTGTGGCTACCTTTGCCGTTGATATTGGCTACCTCATGATAGCCAGGAATCAACTGCAGAATATAGCCGATTCCGCTGCATTAGCCGCTACGCGTAAACTCGGTAGTATTTATGAAGACAGATTAGCTAATGATTTGAAAGGTACGTATACCTGTAATCCATCAGATATTGAACCCGTTGCTCAAGTTATTGGAGCAGAGAATCAGGCAGGCGGAGTTTCTATTGTTATAAATTCTTCAGATGTTATTATTGGACAGTGGAATGCTATAGATCACGTCCTTGTACAGACGCTGGATGATCCCGACGCAGTAAAGGTAATTGCAAGGAGGGACGCAAGCGCTAATGGACCGGTTTCTTCTTTTTTTGCAAGGATATTGGGCATTAATAGTTTCAATGTCTCTGCCCAGGCGGTTGCTGCTTTATCGAGTGTAACGAAGATTGGTCCTAAAAAGCTGGGCGTTCCTTTCAGTGTCCCTAAAATATGGTTAGAGGATCCAGCTACGTATTGTAATCAGCCCATACAATTTCATCCTACGAAAAAGCCCAAGGGCTGCGCAGGATGGCATACATACACAATTAAGCCTTCAAGTGATAAAAACGAAAGAGATATTATAGATGGTTTGTTTAATGAAACGTTCACAAGTCCCGAAACAATTGCAGGAGAGACGCAATATGAATTTATCGGGGGGGATCTGTCTCAACAAACATTTGATGGCATGAAGGCCCTTTTTGATAAAATGAAGGATAATCACTATGGAAATGGCGATCTTGATAATAATCCATTAACATGGACTACCGGAATACCGATATACGATGCTACCGATTGCTCTAACCCCAATCAATCAATAATAATAGCAGGGTTTTCAACCGTTACCATTACAGACGTTCATGATGCCGGTGGTGGTCCAGATGGAAAAATAATTATGGGCAAGGTCAATTGCGATTCAATAATCCCTGGTGTCAAAGGAGGAGGGGGCGGTAGTATTTATAGCTCAAAGGGAAGTATCCCCAGGCTGGTGAAATAGGTATAAGAGTCTGTCAAGAAGGAGATGGTATTTAAAGTTTGTGAATTTCAATTATAGAGCCGTAGGTTGGGTTGAGGAACGAAACCCAACATTTTTTGTGGAAAAATAGAGAGAGTAAAAGGATTATGGCAGAAAATAATAATATTTCAGTATTAATCGATATAAAAAGCAAGGATGTATTGCAATTAATAAAAGAGACTTTAGCAAATTTGTCCGGATTTACTCTTTATGATAAGGCTTCTCTCCTTAAAAACCAGGACTCGTATGACCTGCTGATTCTGGAAACGGGAGAAGACGCAACCAGGGATTTGCAGTTCGCACATACGATGAAGACGTCAGAAACGGTGCGGAATATTTTCTTAACCTCATCGAACAAGAACCCCGATATTCTTATAGAGGCATTGCGGATAGGGGTGAAAGAATTTTTTCCCCAGCCGCTCAAAAAAGACGATATACGGAGCGCCCTTTTAAAGATCAAGGCGCACAGGGATAGTCAAGGAGTGACTGAAGGAACGGCAAAAAAGGGAAAAATTATCAATGTGTTCGGGACGAAAGGCGGTGTGGGGACGACAACCGTTGCAATAAATCTGGCCGTAAGCCTTGCAGCGTCCGAAGCTTCGCCATCGGTGGTTCTCATAGATTTAAAACCTATTTTTGGCGAGATTTCGGTAAATTTAAATATAGAACCGCTTTTCAGTTGGCTAGAGGTGATCAAAAACATATCCCGTCTCGATTCCACCTATCTGATGAGTATCCTTGCAAGGCATGCCTCCGGGGTTTATGTATTGCCAGCGCCCGTTGAATTTACCGAAGATTATACGACATACCCTCAGGCATTAGCAACCCTCCTTAAACTTATGAGGACGATGTTTGATTATATTGTTATTGATAGCGGGCAGTCATTGGATGAATATTCCCGGTTAATTATGAGGAATGCAGACAAGGTGTTCCTTGTCTTTGTGTTAAACCTTCCCTGTATTATTAATCTCAAGAAGCTTTTAAATACCTTCAGGAAGCAAACTTATCCAGGTGATGAAAAAGTTGACATTATTGCAAACAGAGTCCATAAAAACACAGACCTTACGTTAAAAGACGCCGAGGAGAGTTTGCAAAGAAAGATTATATGCAGTATTCCGAACGTGTATAAACTTTCCATGAGCGCCATTAATGAGGGCAAGCCCCTTTACTCATTAGCACAGGGAACGGAAATCTGGGGAAAATTCAGGGAACTGGTATCGGCGCTGAACGAACAGAATGAGGGCGTACAGAAGAAAAAAAAGAGTCCACTTTCTTTTACAAAGGGATTGTTTTCGTAGCATGGGAATTTTCAGTTTATTTAGGCGGTTTTTGAGGCGGTGTTGGTAGGACAAGCGTCTCGCTTGTCCTGTATCCGTT
>CAYJME010000146.1:0-8704 GCA_964370795.1 uncultured candidatus Brocadiaceae bacterium | reverse complement strand
TTAACCCCCTTTTCGTTCGACTGAGCGCTCACGACGAAGTCTAAGGGGGACTTTTACGGCAGGTAGCTTAACTTGATGACATTGGGTGGGTAAGTCGGTAATTCGTAAGTTATTCATTGAGATTTCACGACCAAGGAACCCACCCCTAACCCCTCCCAAGAGGGGAATAATTTGTGCCATTGTAAAATACCAATTATTGCTCTCTATCATGAAAATAACAGCGTTTACGAAAAAAGAAGTTGAACTTATGAGGAGGCTTTTATGCAAACAGTCTTAATCACTGGCTCAAAGGGGTTTATTGGGAAGAATCTGACCGAAGCCCTTAGAAGAAATAAAGATGTCGTCATAAAGACCTTTGATGCTGCTGATGACCTTGGCATGCTTGAATCTCACCTCAAAGATACGGATTTTATCTATCACATTGCAGGGGTTAACCGGCCACAGGATCCTGCAGAATTTGTGACCGGCAATACGCAGTCAACGGCATCTCTCGTGGATATTCTGAAGAAATTAGGAAGGCGCGTGCCGATACTCCTTACTTCTTCTATACAGGCTGAACGTGACAACCCATATGGGAAGAGCAAGAAGGCCGCAGAGGATATTCTGGTTGAATACAAGAAAAAAACAGGGGCTCCGATTTATATTTACCGTCTGCCAGGTGTCTTCGGAAAATGGTCAAAGCCGAACTATAATACTGTGGTTGCAACCTTCTGCCACAATATAGCGCGAGGTCTTGAAATTAATATTTCAGATCCTCATTATGAAATTGAACTGGTCTATATTGACGATGTTGTGCGATACTTTACACGACACCTGGATCATAATCCTTCCCAACTCCTCCCGTTGATTGAGGACATCAAGGAAAAATCCTCACCTCCGGTGGGAGAGGGTAAGGGTGCAGAGGACACGTGTTTCTACAAGGTTGACAGGGTCTTCAAAGTCACTCTTGGCGAGCTTGCAGCAAAGATCTATAGCCTGCGGGATATGCGAATGACCCTCAAGGTACCGGATCTGTCTGACTACTTTATGAGATGCCTGCATGCAACCTATCTATCATTTCTTGATAGTCGTGACTTCTCATATCCGTTGGATATCAAGACAGACAATAGAGGCTCGCTCTTTGAACTGATCAAGTCTGAACATTTCGGTCAGATATTTGTCTCGAAGACGTATAAGGATATAACGCGGGGGAATCACTACCATGATAGCAAGATCGAGAAATTTTGTCTAATTCAGGGAAAGGCTGCAATCCGTTTCCGTCATGTTCTTAACAAGGATGTGATCGAATACCTGGTGTCCGATGAGAAGATTGAGGTGGTTGACATCCCTCCTGGATATACGCATCATATCGAGAATCTGACCGATGGTGAAATGATCGTCCTTTTCTGGGCAAATCAGATATTTAATCCGGATAACCCGGATACGTATTTCGAACCGGTACAAGACTAAAGGCTTAACGCAAGAAGACGCTAAGTTGCAAAGAACGCAAAGTTTTTAGGGTTAAGTCTAAAACCAAAACAAAAGAATTTCCTTGCGTCTTTGCGTTAATGATGGGATTCTAGGGGTAGATTTGAAAACCAAAACAAGAAGACTTCTCTGCGGCTTTGCACCCTTGCGACTTTGCGTTAAAGGTTTTGATACAATGAACGAAAACGATATCAGCAAAATCATCGTTGGTTGTGCAATAGAAGTACACCGTGTCCTTGGAGGACCGGGTCTTTTGGAATCTGTCTATGAAGAAGCTTTGGTATTCGAACTGTCCCAGAAAGGTTTGAATATTCAAAGGCAAGTGACAGTGCCCATAATTTATAAAGGGATCACTCTTTCCAATCCCTTGCGGATGGATGTGCTTGTTAACGATAAGGTAGTTGTTGAATGCAAGGCGTTGATTGCTTACAATATTATATTTGAGACTCAACTGTTAACCTATCAGCGATTGACCGGAATGAGACTGGGACTGGTAATCAACTTTGGAGAAACACTTGTTTCCAAAGGCATACGTCGTGTTGTTAATGGTTTATAGTCAACAATAAAAGCAAAAGCGCCAAGACAACAAAAAAATTCGCTTAACGCAAAGACGCCAAGGCGCAAAGAATGCAAAGTTTTTTAGAGTTAAGCCAGAAACCAAAATAAAAAGAGTTTTTTTGCGATTTTGCATTTTTGCGGCTTTGCGATAATGATTAGGATTTTAGAGTATACTTGAAAACCAAAACAAAAAGATTTCTCTGCGACTTTGCGTTAAATAGGAGCTTAGATGAAAAAAATTAAAGTAATGACAGTTGTTGGCACAAGGCCTGAGATTATAAGATTGTCACGAGTAATGGCAAAATTGGATACATGTGCTGACCATATTTTGGTTCATACCGGGCAAAATTATGATTATGAGTTAAATGAGATATTTTTTAGAGATTTAGAGATCAAAAAACCTGATTATTTTCTAAATGCTGCAGGAGTTTCTGCTGTTGAAACTATAGGACAGATTATTATAAAGATCGATCCGATACTAGAAAAGGAAAGGCCTGAAGCGCTATTAGTTCTTGGGGACACGAATAGTTGTCTCGCCGCAATACCAGCCAAACGTAAAAAAATTCCTATTTTCCACATGGAGGCAGGTAATCGTTGTTTTGACCAGAGGGTACCTGAAGAAATCAATCGGAAAATTGTGGATCATATAAGTGACATTAACCTAACCTATAGTTCCATAGCGCGTGAGTATTTACTACGTGAGGGAATTCCCGCAGAACGAGTGATAAAAACCGGAAGTCCCATGTATGAGGTACTTAACTATTACAATGATAAAATAAATAAATCTCTTATTCTTACCCAATTGAAGCTCGAAAAATATGATTATTTTGTCGTTAGCGCTCATAGAGAAGAAAATGTCGATTCTGATATAAATCTCACAAAGCTGGTTACGATTCTCAATGTACTTGCTGAAATGCATGATAAACGCATTATAGTAACTACACATCCGAGGACTAGAAAGCGGTTTGAAGCAAAGGGCGTAAAATTTCACAAACATGTTGAACTTTTAAAACCACTAGGCTTTTTGGATTATGTTTATTTACAGCAAAATGCTTATGCGGTACTATCAGACAGTGGCACAATAACTGAGGAATCCTCAATATTGAATTTCCCGGCCTTGAATATTCGGGAAGCACATGAACGGCCGGAAGGCATGGAAGAGGCTGCGGTGATGATGACTGGATTGGAAATTGCGAGAATACACCAAGCTCTTGCTATCATACAGAACCAAGGTAGAAATGATCGTAGAATTTTACGTTTGGTTGAAGACTATGGTGTGCCAAATGTTTCAGAAAAAGTTTTGAGGATAATAATAAGTTATACAGATTATGTGAACCGGACTGTGTGGTTCAGGAAATAAGTTGAAACATAATACTGCTATAGTAATTTTCAATGACAGATTAGCGATATTTATAAGTATCTAAACCGCAGTGTTGGAATTATGAACAATAATATTTGGATTATTTCAGAACTGTATTATCCTGAGGAAATTTCCACAGGTTACATACTAACGAAAATAGCAGAGGGACTTGCTACAGAGTACTCAGTTCGCGTAATTTGTGGGCCATCAGATTATACAGGAAACCTTGTTCACGCCCGGAGCTGTGAGGAACGTAAGGGTGTCATGATTGAACGGTGTATTGCACCAAGCCTGAATAAAAATCGTTTGTTTCTTCGCATTCTTAGAGCTGCAATATTGAGCCTCTTGATATCTATAAAAGTCATGTTGAGGCTTAGCCAAGGCGATATTGTGCTTGTTGTTACCAATCCCGCTCCTCTCTTATTTATAATGGCTATTATATGCAGGATCAGAGGTGTGAAACTTTTTATTCTTGTTCATGATGTATTCCCTGAGAATCTTGTTGCTGCTGGTTTGCTCAAGGCTAAGTCTTTTCTAGTTTATATCCTAAGAGTGATTTCAAAATGGGTTTATAATCAAGCGTATAGAATTGTTGTGATCGGTCGCGACATGGATAAACTGATCAAAGGGAAACTAAATGCTGATATTGAACGTGTAGTTGTCATCCCCAATTGGGCCGATTCTGACGAAATAAAGCCAATCCATCGGGAGAAGAGCTTTCTTGGTGATCTTGGATTGAAGGAAAAGTTTGTAGTGCAATTTGCTGGGAATATAGGTAGAGTTCAAGGAATCGAGAATTTGGTTTCCGCTGCCAGATTACTGCAAAGTAAAGATATTCATTTCTTGTTTGTAGGAAATGGAGCCGACAAGCAATTGATTGAAGATGCGATTGTGGATGGAAAGATAAATAACATTACACTCCTTGGGTATCTTCCACGAAGTGAGCAGAATAATTTTCTTGGTGCATGTGACATTTCTCTTGTCTCGTTAGCTCCGGGTATGTGGGGTCTCGGAGTGCCCAGCAAAGCATATAATATTATGGCTGCTGGAAAGCCGATCATTGCGGTGGTTGACTCTAGTTCCGAAATGGGACTTCTGATTGAAGAAGAGGGGATTGGCTGGGTTGTCCCTCCGGCAGATCCCTCCAGTCTGGCTAAAGTGATTCTCAATGCAAGTGCTAACCAGGAGCTGTTGCAAGATATGGGCAGAAGAGCGCGGTTTATAGCGGAAAATAAATATTCTTATCAGAATATAATTGACAGATATAGGAAGTTATTCCAAGAAACTTGCTCTACTGGCTTTGGTAATGACAAAAAGTGCGCGCTATTTTAATTACAGGAGCAAAAGGTTTTGTTGGCAGTGTCCTTTGCGATAGGATGCTACATGAGGACTGGAAAGGCCATGGAACTGTTAGAGCCTCAAGCGGTGTTGCCAGGCATCCGTCCGGAGTCGTGTGCGTCCAGATACAATCAATCGGCCATGATACCGACTGGTCAAATGCCCTGATTGGCATTGATACTATTGTTCACTTGGCTGCTCGTGTGCACGTGATGAAAGAAACAGCCACAGACCCCCTTGCAGCGTTTCGTCAGGTGAATGTGGTGGGAACCGGGCGCCTTGCGCGAATGGCCGCAGTTGCCGGAGTGCGACGGTTTGTTTTCCTGAGTTCGGTTGGAGTAAATGGAAATGTGACTTATGAGCGCCCCTTTACTGAAGAAGATGAACCCCACCCACATAACCCTTATGCCTTATCAAAATTAGAGGCGGAGCAGAAGCTTAACAAAATAGCTTCTGAATCAGGAATGGAAGTGGTAATTATTCGTTCTCCTCTTGTTTATGGCCCAGGTAATCCCGGAAATTTCTTGAGACTTCTCTCGCTGGTGGACAAGGGCGGTCCTCTACCTCTTGCTTCAGTAAGCAACCGCCGCAGCCTGATCTATCTTGGAAATCTGGTTGATGCCATTGTTACCTGTATTACTCATCCTAAAGCAGCGGGGCAGATCTATTTGGTGAGCGATGGTGCGGATGTACCAACACCAGAGCTGATCCGGAGGGTGGCGGTTGCGCTGGGCAAACCGGCACGATTGTTTCCTTTCCCTTCTGCATTGATGAAATTTGCAGGCAGACTTACCGGCAAATCGGAGGCAGTGGAGAGACTTATTGGCTCGCTTATTGTTGACAGTTCAAAAATCCGCAACGAACTTGGGTGGAAGCCGCCATTTACGATGGAAGAGGGGCTTAAGGAAACGGCGGAATGGTTTAAAACCAGGTCTCACGCAAAGGCGCAAAGACGCAGAGAAAGGCTTTAAAACAAAAACTCTTTTGGGGGTTAAAGGCTTAAGGCTTTTTGTGAATGCTTCCCTTTGCGGCTCGGCGGCTTGGCGAGAGGAAGATTAAATCTAAAAAGGGCCTCACGCAAAGACGCAAAGACGCGAAGAAAGGCTTTAAAACAAAAACTCTTTTGGGGGTTAAAGGCGTAAGGCTTTTTGTGAATGCTTTCCTTTGCGATTTGGCGGCTTGGCGAGAGGAAGATTAAACATAAAAAGGGTCTCACGCAAAGACGCAAAGACGCTAAGAAAGGCTTTAAAACAAAAATATTTATTAAAGAGTGTTTCTTTATGAAAGACTTATTTCTTGACGGACAAGATTGATTTTGAAAGGGTGAAATCAGGGATTGAAAAGATGAGATTAATAGGGAGATATTCTCCAGACATTATTGCGGAGGCATTACTTGAATTGGAGGTAATTAGAAATGCTAAAAATAGCCACAGTTAGGGTTCCTGAAGACTTTCTTGAGGATTTATCAAAATTTGTTAAGGAGAGGAATTTAAATCTCAATGTGGAACTTGAAGATTGGTTGGATTCGGCCAGAATCGTGCATTAATGTAGTTATGGGTAATTGTGAGGACGAGGTGTGGGAAGGTATTGTTTCTCATTGCGTCTTGGCGTCTTGGCGTGAGGAAGATTGAATTTAAAAAGGATCTCACGCAAAGGCGCAAAGCCGCTAAGAAAGGTTTTAAAACGTAAAGCTTTTTGTGAATGTCCTTTCCTTTGCGACTGGGCATCTTGGCGTGAGATAGTTTAATAGCGATTCTGAACTTTTGAAAGATGTGTGAGGCTGTTTACAGGAAAATCATTTTGATAAATCCATCCACCTTAATGCATGTTTTTACCCTCTCTTTTCTCATGAGCGCACTCTGCTCTTTACTAATCTCCAAAATTGGCTCAAGGATTTCTCTGAACGATAATCCCAATGATCGGAGTTCACATAAAATACCAACGCCAAGAGGCGGTGGAGTTGGAATATGGATTGCTTTTTTGATCATGGGAGTTTTTACAGATAAAAACGTTTTATTTGTATTGGCAACGGGAATTGTTGGTTTACTGGGTTTGCTAGACGACCGTTTTAATTTCCCATCGAAACTTCGCTTGTTTGTTCAATGTATCCTTGCCTTATTTGCGATTGTAGTGTTCATTGAATTACCGCCATCTTTAATGAAATACATAATTTTTCTGTTTTGGATGCTATTCATTACGGGTACTGCAAATTTCTATAACTTTATGGACGGGATAAATGGGATTGCGGGTTTAACCGGAGTAGTCGGATTCAGTCTTATCGCGTACTTTTCATATTTTGTCGCTAGAAATACTGACATGGCTTTTCTGAGTCTTGTATTAGTAGCAGGGTGTTTGGGATTCCTGCCTTTTAATTTTCCACAGGCGAAGGTTTTTATGGGTGATGTAGGCAGTGTGTTTTTGGGTTTTGTCTTTGCTTCTTTTGTGATGAAACTATCATTTACACTTAATGCATTTCTTTGCCTCGTCATGTTTTTGTGCATGTTTTACGCTGATGCAGTTGTTACCATTTATTTCCGGTGGCGAAATGGAGAAAATTTAATGGAGTCACACAGGAGACATTTATATCAGTACATGTGCAATGAACTGGCAATTCCTCATTGGAAGGTTTCCTCTCTTTATGCCATTGTTCAATTGATTTTTGGTCTTTTATCTTTAATGGCATATAAAAAAAGTTTAATCTGGCAAATGATCGTTATAGGTATTTTTGGAATTTTGTTTATTATAGTCTATAACGTTATAAAAAAACCAAATCCAAAAATTTATAATTTAAATAAAGCCTAGAGCAGCATAGCCGCAACCAATTCTCCATTATGAAAGCGGGCAGATTGCTTCGGAAAAAACACCTCGCAATGACACGGACTATGTGCTTTGTCATTCGGCCATTGCGCCCTTATTCTGTCATTGTGAGCAAAGCGAAGCAATCTTTCTCTCATAAACAAACAATACCTCTTGACAAGGAGGTGTATGGAATTGTAAAAAACTTGTTATTCGAATAAGATTTAAAAAAAAAGGTAAACTTTTACAATTGTAAAAGTTCACCTTGATTGTATAGGAATTTGCATTTTATTTACGCGGGTTACCTGTTTATAGTGGCAATTCTTGAATGGTAAAGAATAACCTTAAGGGTTTCCGCTTATAGTGGTTTGAATCAAGTTTCATGTATACTCGTATTAAGTGGTGGTTCGATAAATATTTCTTGTATTTTATAATCAGATTCGGCTATTATTGAGCAAAATAATCTCATCAGGGCCTGTTTTGTTTATATAAAGCCGCATCTTGATTTGGGTGACTTGCCGAAAGAATGGAGTTGTGTGATGATAAAAAATGAGAAATGGGCCGAATTGGCTGACAAGGTCAGGGCGTTGTTTCGTGCCGGGCTGGGAGAATTTCGGACAGGGGATTTTGCGGCCGTGGCTGATTTACTGGGGTTTCATGCCCATAAAAAAGCAGGTAGTGGGGAGCGGTTAAAGCCGATTGCAGATAATGTACTGCCCGAGATTATCGGCACGAACCTGAACTATGCCGTGGAGTCCTATGAATGGCGAACCCATACCCCATTGACCGAAGACGGAACCATCGTGTCCGGCTTCTGGGACAGGGAGAAGGAAAAAGAACCGCCGGCGGGGTATGAGATGGATCCCGAAGGGCAGTTCTTGCGAAAATCGAGAAAAAGTCAGGGGGGCACACCTTGATAAGCTGTCCGAGAATTCACTTTTTCTTGAATTTTCATATCATAAATCCTTATTAATCAATATCCGAATTTCCACAATTTTGCATTCTCAGACAACCTGTTGATTAGTGATTAATTTGTCAGGTATGTTCAATGCTTTATCCTTCTCGCATATATTTCTTTTGACCGCCAATATAATTGCCTCTGGTTTGGTTGCCCTTAAAAAAGGGTTGAAATTATTTTTAGTGTTACCCGTGGTATTTGCTACACTTCATTTTAGCTATGGAATC
>CAYJME010000145.1:0-8706 GCA_964370795.1 uncultured candidatus Brocadiaceae bacterium | reverse complement strand
GAATACTACGCGGAGTTTGAAAAACCAAAGATATTTATTCCAACTATTGTGCAAAGAGCCTCATATACACTCGATGCTTCGGGTTTTTATTCGAATGACAAGACATCTATTATTCCTACAGACGATTTATACCTACTTGGAATATTGAATTCAAGAGCGGCTGATTTTTTCATGCATTCGATTTCCTCTACCAAACAGGGAGGTTATTTTGAATATAAACCAATGTATTTTTCACAAATTCCCATCCGCACAATCGACTCCTCCAACCAACCGGACAAGTCGTACCGCGACAGCATGGTTGCTCTTATTAGACAGATGCTTGAACTACACAAGCAATCAGCATCGGCAAAGACAGACCATGACAAGACTGTCATCCAGCGGCAGACAGACGCAACCGACCGCCAGATTGACCAGTTGGTATATGAACTGTACGGGTTGACGGATGAAGAAATAAAGATTATTGAGGATGGGTTACCATAAATAACTTGTTATACGTTAAAAATATGTCATTCATTGTTATTGATAAAAGCTGGTTGCAGTCTTTGAACGGCATAAAAGCTTTAAAAGAAATAGCCTTAAAGCATCGTATAATTGTTACTGACATATTAATGTATGAAATTTCCACGACATCTGATAAGTCTAAGAAACTATCATGTTTTAATAAGTTACTAAAAGTACATAATGCATTAGAATTTCTTCCAAACACTGGGGCTATAATTCGCGACGAGATGAATTTAGCGTTCTCACAACATGAGTTAGAACACAAACTATATCCAAGTTGTAAATATCCTTCTTTTTATGTGGGTTTATCGAAGTTGGCTGATAAGAATGCTACATCTGGAAACATATATAACGACCTTTACTATGATCATTTCGAAAACAAAGATGTTGAGTTCTTGAAAAAAATTAGTAGTTCTATAAGTTGAGTAGGGTGGATTAAGCGAAAGCGAATCCACCTTCTGTTGGAACAATGTCGGTGGATTCGGCGCTAAAAGGCAAGCGCCTTAATCCACCCTACCCTTGAGCGGGTTCAGAAAAATGACCTTATCAGCACTTGTCGATACAATCATAAATGGTAATATTTAGTTTTTTGGAAAAAACCCATAGAAAACAAAAGAAAATAGCACTGCAGCCCCATTAGGGGCGGTCTGTTTGTAGAAATAAAATGCAACTATCAAAGAAAGCTCCGTAGGTGCGACCTGTTTGTAGTCTGAAGAGATGTGAAATTAAATCCAATGAAAAATATTTGTTTGAATGGATTGAATAACAGGTCGCTCCTCTGGAGCTCAATACATCATTCGTATTCAATGCTACAAACAGTCGGCTCCGAAGGAGCCGGCGGAAAAGAAATATGTCTCATGAAGGCAACAATGCAGTTTTTAAAACTATCCGTGCATTCTGGATTGCATAGGAACTTTTATTTATGCGGTTTTTCTGTCGGTAGTAGAGACAAGGCACTGCCTTGTCTCTACAGACACATTTTTAAAGCAGCCGGAGAGAATCTCTGGCGCAGCTACGCCGCAACAAAATCCCCTAAGAAAAGGGAGTTGTAAAAAACTTACAAATATAAAAAAGGATTTTTTACATGAAGGCCGTTGTTAAAACAAAACATACTAAGGGCATGGAATTAATTAATGTACCTACACCAAAAATAGGACCACGGGACGTGCTGATCAAGGTCGAGGTTGCTTCTATTTGCGGTACAGATGTGCACATCTTTGACTGGACGCGATGGGCGCAACATCGCTTGACCCCGCCACGTATTATAGGACATGAGTTTGTTGGGCACGTTGCCAAAGTTGGCGAGGAAGTTACACGGGTAAAGGCCGGAGATAGAGTTTCCGCAGAAAGCCATCTTACCTGCGGATATTGTTATCAGTGCACAAACGGATATGCCGAGGTCTGTAAGAATTTCAAATTGTTAGGAGTTGACCACGACGGCACATTTGCAGAACTCCTTGTCCTCCCTGAACATGTCCTCTGGAAAAATGAACCAAATATTCCCGACGAATGGGCAACCATCCAGGAACCCTTTGGAAATGCCGTTGACACAGTACTGGCTGAGGACGTTTCGGCAAAGACGGTATTAATCCTGGGCGCAGGGCCGATTGGACTCTTTGCCACAGGGATTGCAAAGGCGTGTGGCGCTTCATTGATCATTGTTTCAGACCCCAATAACTACCGGCTCACTATCAGTAAAAAGATGGGGGCGCACATAACCATCAATCCCAGAAAACAGGATGTTGCGCATCTTACCCTTGAGGCCACAAAAAATAATGGTATAGACGTGGTGCTGGAATTTTCAGGGAATAACCAGGCGCTGAACCATGGCCTCAAGGCTGTGACACCAGGCGGGAGGATTTCTCTCTTAGGCATTTATGAGCGCCGTGTTAATATTGATCTGAACAAAGATGTTGTGTTTAAAAAGATTCGCATCTATGGGATTACGGGTCGCAAGATATTTTCCACATGGCACAAGACATCCCGATTTCTGTCATCAGGACTTGTAGACCCCAGCCCCATTATTACGCATCAGTTTTTATTGAAGGATTATGAAAAGGGCATGAGACTTATGAAAGACGGAACGTGTGGAAAGATTATTTTAAAAATTTAAAGTGTGATTTGGCCACGAAATTACACGAATGACCACGAATATAAAAAGAAAATAAGTAGTTTATTTATAGGTATCATTTTAAACATGCATCATTTTTATTTCTTAATTCGTATAAATTCGTAGCTAACTTTATGAGGAAACAATTATGGATAAGCTGGATTTTATTACCGATGAATTAAACAAATTGAAGGAAACAGGGTTATTCACAAACATACGGACGATTGAAAGCCCACAGGGGGCATGGATCGTAGTGGATGGAAGGAAGGTGCTAAACCTCTGTTCTAATAATTACCTGGGGCTTGCCAATGACCCTCAATTAAAATCGGCAGCCCAAAAAGCAATTGGCGCTTACGGTGTTGGCCCGGCTGCGGTAAGAACAATAGCCGGAACTACAAACTTGCACAAAGAACTCGAACGAAAGCTTGCTCAATTTAAAGGGGCAGAAAGCGCCCTCACCTTTCAATCCGGATTCTGTGCAAATCTTGCCGTAATTCCTGCCATTGTTGGCGAGGGCGATATTGTCTTTTCTGACGAACTCAACCATGCGAGTATTATTGACGGAAGCCGTCTTTCCAGGGCAAAGATTGTGCGATATGAACATTGTAATCCACAAGACCTTCAGGCAAAGATTTCCGGAGAAATAAACTCCCCTCAACCTATAAAGTCTCCACACTCCACCTTTACGAATCCCCCTGTATTCCCCTTGAGCAAGGGAGAGCTAAAGGGGGTTAATGAAAGTGGAATAGCAGGGTTCTCTGATAGAAAGAAAGTTCCGCGTCTTCTCATTATTACCGATGGCGTTTTCAGCATGGAGGGAGATATCGCGCCGCTACCGGAAATAGTCGATGTCGCCGAAAAATGCGGGGCCATTACGATGGTAGATGATGCGCATGGCGAAGGCGTTCTTGGCCGGGGAGGCAGAGGGATTGTCGATCACTTCAATCTTCACGGAAAAGTTGATATTGAGGTCGGCACGCTGTCAAAGGCATTCGGCGTTGTTGGTGGGTATATTGCGGGGAGCAAGCAATTAACGGATTATCTTACACAGAAGGGACGACCCTTCCTTTTTTCGAGCGCCGTAACTGCCGCGGATGTTGCGGCCTGTATTGCCGCAGTGGATATCCTGAATACCACGGATGCGTTGGTTAAAAAACTCTGGGATAACACGAAATATTTTCAGGAAAAGATGAAACACGCGGGGTTTAATATCGGGCACACCAAAACGCCGATAACGCCCGTTATGATTGGAGACGCCATGATAGCCAAAGAATTCAGCAAGGAGTTATTTGAAGAAGGTGTCTTTGCCCAGGCCATAGGCTATCCAACGGTACCCATGGGTAAGGCACGCATCCGGGTAATGATTTCCGCTACGCATAGTCAGGACGATCTTGTCTGGGCTATTGAGCGGTTTGAAAAGATCGGAAAATCCTTAAGGATCGTATAACAAACCATTTCTATTGATTTTTTCAGGAAGAATGTTTAACATGCATTTGTTCTATTTCATGTAACTCAATCCTTGTGTTACCGTAATAAGTACCGTGTATTAATTTTCTCATTTTCAGGTATTTTGTATGAAAAAAATTATTTTTATAACAATTTCATTCATTTGTTTATTTGGCTGTGGTAAAAAAGAGGTTGAAAAATTAGCAGAAAAAAAAGCTGCTTCAGAGAAAATCCCGCCGGCATCAAAACCAGGAGAAGAAATTGGTTTCATTAAAAACGAACAGGGCTTTATTGTACACATGAAGGACATCAAGGTATTATTAAAACATCTATCATCGTCAATTAACCAGCAGAATTGGGACGACATCAAAAATGATACAAAAAAGCTCAAGGACGCGAGTCCTGTGGTATTTACGGGCGCCAACAAAAAAGATTTGCCAAAGGAGTTTGTCAACCTCGACGTCCAGTTCCACCTGAACGCCCTGGAGTTGATTAGCGCATGTCAGGAAAGGAATAAAGACAGGGCACAAGCAGCTTTTTTTAAGGTCGTTAATAGTTGTGACGAATGTCATGCAAAGTTTAATCCCAAAGAATCGTCTACATCGTGGTTTCAGTAAGAGTCCTGTGAAATAGGGCATTTAAAGATTTTATTAAAGAAAAGGGGGTGATTCCTGTGGCGTGGGGAAAAAAGCGATTGATAGATTATGCTGCCTGTGGTGGCTGAGCGGGGAAGATCCCCGTTGAAGACATGGCGTATGTGGTCAACCACTTGCCTGAATATCCAAACGAGCATGTACTGGTTGGCCCAAAAACCTTTGCAGATGCAGGTATTTACCAGATTAGCAAAGATACCGCATTAGTACAGACCCTGGATTTCTTTACCCCTGTGGTAAACAATCCGTATGATTACGGACAGATTGCCGCAGCCAATGCACTGAGCGACGTTTATGCCATGGGCGGCAAACCCCTCACGGCTATGAATATCCTCTGCTACCCGATAAAATCGCTCGAAAAAGATATTCTCGTAGAAATACTGAAGGGTGGCGCAGATAAGGTAAATGAAGCGGGGGCGGTTGTTGTGGGTGGTCATACCCTGCAGGATACGGAAATCAAATACGGGTTATCGGTCACCGGAATTATCCACCCTGATAACATAGTAACCAATGCAGGGGCAAAGCCCGGAGATATGCTGGTACTGACTAAACCGCTTGGGACAGGGTTGGTCATCTCGGCAATTAAGGCCAATAAGGCTTCCGAAGAACATATAAGCCTGGTAACACAATGTATGGTTCAGTTAAACAAGACGGCATCCGAAGTAATGCTTGAGGTAGGGGTAAATAGTTGCACGGATATTACCGGGTTTGGCCTTATGGGTCATGGGTTGGAGATGGCCGATGCGAGCAAGGTAACGCTCTTCTTTTTTGCCGAACGTATACCAATCTTCGAAGGTTGCGAACGCTATGTCAAGATGGGATTGATACCGGGGGTATCAAAGCTGAGTAAAATATATTTGCAGGACAAGATCAGGATAGATCCCAGAGTACGGGAAGAACACAAGGATATCGTATTTGATGCCCAGACTTCTGGAGGTCTCCTTATCTCTGTACCGAAAGAAAAAGTAGAAATATTATGCACGAACCTCAAGCAAAGAGGCGTTGCAACCGCAAGCGTTATTGGTGAAGTGCATGAAAAAAGAGATGTTTCTCTTATTGTCGTGCCATGAAAAGAAATATCATGAAAATAAGTATTATGGTGTTTATCGCCACATGCGTGGCTCTCTTAATATCTTTTATTATCCCGACTGTTTTTAAGAAGGGCGGTGTTTCTGCCATGGGTGACAAAGGCACACTCTATAATGAGGAAACCTTCACACGACATCGGAAACAGATGGTGGAAGAGCAGATTGCCAACCGGGGCGTTCAGGATAAAAGGGTGCTTGATGCTATGGAAGCAGTGCCCCGGCATCTTTTCATTCCCGCGGAAAATCGCGCGTATAGTTACTGGGACCAACCAGTGCCCATCGGTCTGGGACAGACGATTTCCCAGCCGTACATCGTGGCATTCATGACGGAATTATTAAAGGTAGACAAAGACGATGTAGTCCTCGAGGTAGGAACGGGATCGGGGTATCAGGCGGCAATTCTTGCCAGGATTGCAAAGCAGGTGTATACAATAGAAATCGTTGAGGAACTGGGAAATAACGCCTTTAAGCGCCTAAAAACAATGGGCTGTAGTAATATAGAGGGGAAGATAGGAGATGGTTACAAGGGATGGTCGGAGCATGCCCCTTTTGATGCAATCATTGTTACCGCGGCAGCGGAACATATACCACAACCCCTTATCGAACAGCTTAAACCCGGAGGCCGTATGGTTATCCCCGTTGGGCACGTGTACGAAGTACAGGAACTGATGTTGATTACCAAGGATGCGTCTTCAAAGGTAGTAAAAGAATCCATTATTCCCGTTCGATTTGTGCCTCTCATCAGAAAATGACCACGGGAAAATAATCCATCCCTGGCAATTTATCAATTTTTGTTTTATTTAATTCTACAGGTATGTTTACAAGGAGAACGAGATGTTGAAAAAGATGAAATATGGATTGTCTGGTCTGACGCTCTTTATGATGGTATTCTGGAGTATACCGAACGTTGTTTTCGCAGACCCTGCGTGGTCTATTGAGGGAGAATATTTTGAGGGCTGTACCTGCAATCCGGGATGTCCGTGTCTCTTTGGAAGTGAACCGACCCACAACAAGACATGCAAAATTGCCGGTGTTTTTCGTGTTCTTAAAGGAAGTTATGGACAATTTAGCCTGGATGGACAGACGGTAATCGGAGTAACAGATTTAACGGCAACACCCGATAGGAATTGGATTGTCTTTTATATTGAAGAAAAGGCATCGGCAGTTCAGAAGAATGCCTTATTAGACATCTTTCAGAACCACGTATTCAATTTTGCCAAAGTTCCTCAGGAAAGGATTACCGTGCGGTATTTACCAATCCGCATCGAGTCAACAGAATGGCGCAGAAAGGCCGAGGTGCCGGGCAAATTAATTCTGGATTTTGAATTTTTACGCGGGGCAGGCGATGCAAGCAAGCCAACGCAAATCGTCAATAAAAACTTTTCTATCTGGTCAAGGGAATTTGATTTGACATTAAACATGGGAAAGACTACCACCCATCGGTTTACGGAGGACAAGCAGGAATGGAATTATGACGGGCGAAGCGGCTTTGCAACAACATTTCGATTTTCAAACAATTAAATATTTTCATATCTCTTCATAAAATCAATCAATGGAGAGCGAAGCGCCACTTCGCTCTCCATTAAATAAACAATTCTTATTCAACCGTTACGCTCTTTGCAAGGTTTCTGGGCTTATCCACATCACAACCCCGCATCACTGCCATGTGATAAGCCAGTAACTGCAACGGGATTACGGATAAGATGGGCGTCAGGGTATCAGACGTCTTTGGTATGTACAACACGTGTTCTACCTTTTCTCCAATTTGATCGTCTCCCTCCGTTGCAATTACAATTATTTTCCCGCCCCGTGCTTTGACCTCTTCTATATTGTTGAGTATCTTTCCATAGGCGCCGTCTTTTGTGGCAATAAAGACAACAGGCATGTCCTTGTTAATGAGCGCAATAGGGCCATGCTTCATCTCAGCAGCAGGATAACCTTCTGCGTGGATATAGGATATTTCCTTTAGTTTTAAAGCGCCTTCAAGGGCTACGGGATAATTGTATCCCCTCCCTAAATAGAGGAAGTGTTCACTGTCCTTATATATCCTGGCAAGGTTTACCATCTCCTCTTCACTTTCAAGGATGGTCTGAATCTTATCGGGAATGGATTGGATTGCCTTCACCATATCGTCATGCATCGGAACGCGAGGATGTTTCAGATGCATCATGTGCAGGGTGAACAAATATAAAACGGTAATCTGAGCTGTGAATGCCTTGGTGGAAGCAACTCCAATTTCCGGACCGATATGTAAGTAAATTCCACAGTCTGCCTCCCTGGCAATAGTACTGCCAACCACGTTGCAAATGGAGAGTATTTTTGCTCCTTTGTGGCGCGCCTCCCGCATTGCCGCAAGGGTATCGGCCGTCTCACCTGATTGGCTAATAGCAATTACTACGGTACCTTCCTCAATCACGGGGTTTCGATAGCGGAATTCAGAGGCATATTCAACCTCGACAGGGATACGCACCAGTTCTTCCAGCATGTATTCACCCACCAGCCCTGCATGCCATGAGGTGCCACAGGCAACGATAACGATACGTTTACACGCCCGAAGTTCCTTTTCATAGTTAATCAATCCACCGAGCTTTATTAAGCCGCTATTACTTTCGATTCTTCCACGCATGGCATTTTTCAGCGCCTGGGGTTGCTCATGGATCTCCTTGAGCATGAAATGCTCGTAACCGCCCTTTTCAATCATGTCGATATTCCACGATATCTCTTCAACCCTTTTATAGGTACGGATATTTTGCATAGTTTTTGTTTCATAGTGATCCATCGTAAGAACGGCTAATTCATTATCGTCCAGATACACCACATCCCGCGTATGAGGCAGCGATGCGGAAACGTCAGAGGTGATAAAATATTCTTTATCTCCTATGCCTAATGCTTTGGGAGTACGCTTCCG
>CAYJME010000144.1:0-8712 GCA_964370795.1 uncultured candidatus Brocadiaceae bacterium | reverse complement strand
ATGATTTTCTTTCCGGAGGTCTGGCGGATGAGGAAGTCGAAGAGATTCGATGTCATGGCAAACAGAGAGACCACTTGGCGCTGACAGTTTTATAGCCCGGCTTGAAAAGGTACTTGATAGAAAATTACGCAGGCAGAAACCTGGCCCAAACGGGCATCAAAAGAAAAATGGGCATCTCCAAAATTAAGTATAGTGTCCCGGGAATCATCGGAATTATTTCTTGTCCTTTAGTGTAAAGGACATTAAAATGTACATTGTGACCACTTTGTAAAGGAGAATATTATATAGTATGGTAAAGAAAGGTATTAAGGAAATAAGGGATAATTTTACTCAGTATTTAAAGAGGGTAAAGCGAGGGGAAGAGATTGTAGTTACTGAAAGGGGTAAACCGATTGCTCTGCTTAAGCCAATACCTGAAGGGGAAGGAGTTCAGGAAAAACTGGAATCGGCTGCCATGAGAGGTCTTGTCCGTCTTCCTCAAAAAAAGGGAAACATCCCTGCCCATAAAAAGATTAAGCTAAAGGGTAAATCTCTTACAGAGGTTATCTTAGAAGACAGGGAAACAGGATGGTAAAGATTGCTTACGTAGATTCCAGTGTCTGGATAAAACACTATGTGGAAAGTGAAAAGGCTTCAGCTTATGCTTCTCAACTTTTAACGGATTATAAAGTCTTTGCCTCTGTAATTACTCAGGTTGAGGTGTTCTCTGCTTTAGCGAGAAAATTTCAGTTACATGAAATTTCTATCGAAGATGTGAAAAAGATTAAGGATGCTTTTTGTTCTGACTGCCAGAGAGCCGGAATGATTGAAGTCAGTGATGATGTTATCAAAGAAGCGCAAAATCTGGTGTATAGAACTACCATCAAAACATTGGATGCTATTCATTTAGCTTCTTCTATCCTTCTCAGAAGGGAAATAGAAGTTTCCTTCCCTCTTATTACTGCGGACAACAAAATGGCTTCTGCGGCAAACAAAGAATCGTTTGAGGTAATTGGAGTGGGCATATAATATCGTGCAGATTAGCTGCAACTCATGAACCCTCCTTTTCCCTTTCTTCTACCACTCATTTTTAATTCCAGCAACACCATACTCAATCGTTGACTTTGCGATAAAAACAGTTATGGCTTAAGCCATATCAAATATCTCTCGTGGTAATTCCAGGAGCGCCGCATCCCGTCACTCAACTGCTTAAGTGTTTGGCAACTGGGATAATTTTCTTTCCGGAGGTCTGGCGGATGAAGAAGTCAAAGAGTTTTGTGTCATGAGCAAACAGTGAGACCGCTTGGCACTGACAGTTTTATAGCTCCGCTTGAAACGGTCTTTGGAAGAAAACTACGCAGGCAGAAACCTGGCACAAAGTGATATCAAAAGAAAAATGAGGATATTCAGAATTAAGTATGGTGTCCCCTCTGCCTATTTCCCCTCATTTTTACCCACTCGATATGGAGAAGACCCGTAAAAACATTATATTGTTTTGTAGTAAGAAAAAGTCCACTGTCGCATTTTTTAGCACCACCCGAGTTTAACAAACCACAGCCAGGACATTTCACTATAATTGTTCTCCTTATTTAAATTGTTGGGTTTGTGGAGCTTAACCCAACCCTTACACAACTAAAGCGCAGTGAAGATTTCGGAAGACAATTTAGCTAATATCTACAAGATTTCCTTGACAATACATCAACACAACAATATAGTTGTGTAAATGATACCTGCTTTCATAGATATTGGTGGGCCACGGAAGGTTTTACCTCCCGGTGTTCATGATGCAACACTTGAGGAGGTTGAAGACCGTTTTGCAATGTCTGATCATCGAAAATATCTCTTCGCTGGATTAAAGAAAGGCGTCTTCGCTCTACGTAAAGCTGGCTGCCAAAAAATCCTTCTTGACGGTAGTTTTATTACAGAGAAGCCTGTCCCTGCTGATTTCGATGTATGTTGGGACCCTGTGGGAGTAGACCCTATCAAGCTGGACCCTGTTTTCCTCGATTTTTCTAACGGGCGCAGAAAACAGAAAGAAAGATTCCACGGAGAATTCTTTCCAACAAATTTCCTTGCAGACGGGAGGCGCTTCTTTTTCGATTTTTTTCAAATTGACAAGTACACAGGAAACGCAAAAGGTATCATTTGTATACGTTTTCAAAAGAATTGGCGGAGAAAGATATAACAATGATAACAAATGAGCGGCAATACCGAATCACAAGCGCCCAATTAGAAAAACTCAAGACAGCAATTGATACTTTTGATATCAAAGCATCTACTGAGCGAACAAAGTCGAAAATTCTGGCGAAGGCAGAAATAGAGGCTCTTCGTAGTGAATACGAAAACCTTTCTATGCAACTTCATGAATATGAAACACTGAAATCTGGAACTGTTGAGATATTAAAGGCGTCTAACTTGGAAGAGTTACCAAGCATTCTTATCAGAGCACGTATTGCTAAAAGTCTCTCGCAACGTCAACTTGCAGATGCTCTTGGTTTGAAGGAACAACAGATTCAGAGATATGAAGCAGAAAAATACGCTTCTGCGAATTTGCGCCGTCTTGCGGAAGTTGCAAGAGCGCTCGGTCTAAGCATAAACGAAGTTGCTGAATTCAGAGCAACATCACAAGAGCCTCTGGATGGCGAAAATGATACATTAGCATGGGATCAGTTCCCGGTTAAGGAGATGTACCGTCGCAATTGGTTTGAGGGATTTTCCAGCTCTTTAGATGTGGCTATGGCCAATGCAGAGGAACTTGTCAAGGAATTCGTGAAAGGTTCTCTTGATAAGCCGGTACGGACGGCAGCACGCCAGCGTTTGCGTTCAGGGGGTAGCGTAAATTGGTACGCTCTTCTTGCCTGGCAATGTCGCGTTATAGCTCTCGCTAAGAAGGAGAGAATGACAAATAAATATAATCAAGGGACAATAACCGATGAATGGCTTACGGAACTCGCTCACTTAAGTTGTAAAGAAGATGGGCCTAAAATGGCCATTGAATATTTGCGAAATTCCGGGATTCGGGTAGTTATTGAATTTCATCTTCCTAATACTTATCTGGATGGAGCTGCATTTTTGCTTTCTGATGGTTCACCCATAATTGGGATGACCCTGCGCCATGACAGGCTTGATAATTTCTGGTTTGTTCTTTTCCACGAACTTGTTCATATAATGAAACACCTACACAAAGGAGATATAGAAAGCATATTTGATGACCTTGAAGCGAACGCTGATGACATTGAACAAGTAGCAGATGAGCAGGCGGGCGAAATCTTAGTCCCTGAAGACAAATGGAATACTGCCCTGGCTCGTTTTGTGAGAAGTGAAGATTCCATCAGAGACTTCGCAAACGAACTAGGTATTCATCCGGCAATAGTTGCAGGGAAGATAAGAAGAGAGGCAAAAAACTATACGATTCTGCTGGACATGGTAGGACGAGGCAAAGTAAGAAAACTGTTTCCAAATACCTACTTTTCTTAGTGAAGGAGAATTTGATGAACTTTGACCATCGCCACTATATACCATGCCTCCGATGGAAACAGGGAGAGTATCAAGCCGTGTGTCGATTACCCACCACAACAAAGCGTGCGTTTACGCCGCTGATAGAAGTTCCAGAACTTGGATGGGATTTCGAAGAGAAAAAAGAAAAAAAGACAATAGACGAACTCTTGTCTGATTTTACACTAAAAAAAGTCTATAAGAAATGGGGGAGTTCTCCTTGATATGTTGATTTTATTCAAATTCCACATGCTGAGCGGATCGAAAACGGCGACCACCCGATAAGTTTTGTTTTTAATGAACTCCGAGCAATTAATTGCATAGCTGTGCCAGTAACGGGTCTGGCCAGAGATTTGGAATATCAGCAAGAAATTAAATCAATTCAAAGCAAAGATAAATCTGGTATTTGCCTAAGAATAACAATCGAGCAGGCTGCAAAGAGTACATTCAAAACAGAAATAGACTCATTATTATCAACATTGGTAATTAAACCCAGCGACAGTGACTTTATTCTGGATTTAGACGCGCCAAATTTCGTTCCTCTTGATGGATTCAAAATGGTTATTCAGGCGATTGTGAGTAAATTACCTTATTTAAATGACTGGCGAACATTTACACTTTTAGGCACATCCTTTCCTGAGACAATGGGTGGCATTAAAGAGGGAGTAGAAATTGTGCCACGCCATGAATGGCAACTGTACAAGATGTTGGTTAATGATTTGAGAAAAGCAAAGCTGCGACTTCCGTCTTTTGGTGATTATTCTATAAATCATCCTAAAGTTCTTGAACTTGATATGAGAAAAGTAAAACCTTCTGCAACAATCAGGTACACTGTTGACAACCAGTGGTATATTGTAAAAGGAAAGAATGTTAGAGATTACGGTTTTGGGCAATATCGTGAACTTAGCAAAAAGGTTATAGATTCTTCATACTATTGCGGCACAAGTTTCTCATGGGGAGATGATTACATCCAAAAATGTGCAAACGGGCACGGCAAGCCCGGCAACCTTATGTCGTGGCGGCAGGTTGGAACAAACCATCATATCGAGAAGGTGACTCGGGACATCGCCAATTTTTACGCCTCTTAAAATACTCTCTGACGAATTTTCTTAGCTCGCAAATATTTAGTGTGTCTACCAGATATTCATACAAAACTGCACGAGGCTGGCGAAGAATTTGGGGCGGCAGTTTTTTCTGCTGTAATATCTCTTCTGCTTCATTACGCCATAATAGTTGTGCTATAGATATTGGATCGATCTTTTTATTCGTCCGAGCCTCACGAATTATATCAAAATTGACAGCGCCTCTCAGGCCTCTTACAGAGGCTATCACTCCCCACCATTCAGGGATATAGTTTTTGATAGAGTTGATATAACGATCTCCCACCACCATGAAAACTTTATCAAAAACTGCATTATATGCTTTAACTTGCTCCTCAAGCCTGCGGAGCGAATCGTTGTTGCTCTTAATCTCATAACCCACAAGATGCCCGTTAATCACGGCGATATCGGCTCGACATTTCCCGTGATTTAAGCCAAGCTCATCAATCACAAGAGTATCTTTTTGGGTATGCTGCCGTCGCAGTCTTTTCCTATGGAAGTTTTGTCTAATCTCTATATCATTCATAATTTAACGCTATTCTTTGTGGCTTTGTGTGATTATTTCTATTATTCTAAAATCTATTTTTATCTTTATTCTATAATCGCCAGTATACTATTGTATGACACGGCAGGTGTCAAGCAATATCGGCAGAACTATATAACCGAGCCCGGATAATTCCAGGGACACCATACTTAATTATGGGCCTTGTTTTAAAAATAGTTAGATGTTGTCATGTCCAGGGTCGCTCGCGTGGTAGTCCATAAATTCAGCACCATATCACTCAAAAGAAAAATGGGAATCTCCATAATTAAGTATGGTGTCCCCAGAATCGGTCATTAAAACATTTACCAGTTTATTGTCACTGCGAACGATGGTGAAGCAATCTCAAGCCTCTGCAATACAAGAGATTGCTTCGTCACTCCGTTCCTCGCAATGACATTTGTACTGTATACTTTTTCTGAAACAGATGAATTCTTTGTATTACCGTAAGACTGAAACATTTTCTGGCTCGAAACACACCCCCGGCCCCTCTTTTTAGAGGGGCGGGCAAATTCTTCGTTCCTACCCACAACGTTAAAACCCTATTTTTACAGCGTTTTTTCAAAAAACTAAACTGTCACGAAATTTGGTTATTCCGATTCCCGGCTTTCCGGCACATAAATTACCTTTCCGCCCATTAACCGATAAGCTATCCCCAGACGCGTACCTTCTCCCTGTAATTGCTTATCGGTGACTTTTTCAACTTTTACCTGTTTACCCTTTTTCGTAACAACCTCTATCTGGCCGTTATCTTGTTTCCTGACCATGGTGATCTCTGTTTTTGGTGAAAGAAAATCAAGGAGGCTGTAGGCGCTGATGAGGGCGCCAATGAGGCCGACAATGAAGACAACTCCTACATCAAAAAGGTTGGCTACGCCTGTCATGGGGTCTTCCTGATGGAGGTCAACTTCTTTTCCTATAACCCTGCGTCTTTTTTTAAGGTATCTCATTTTGTATTAGTTCAGTTCACCACAGAGAGCGCTGAGAACGCGGAGAAAAGACCAGAAGGTGAGAAACCAGGAAGATGGGAAATTGATAAACTGAACCTCCCAGCCTCTCAGCTTCCCCAACCTCCTGGTTTATTTTCAACCTTTGGACTCTCTGGCGGTGAACTATTCCTCCCTTTTCATAATACATTCCGTAAAATATTCAAGATTCTTTATGTCCTCATGGATCCACCGATTTTTTATCATCGAGAGAAAATAGGCAGTTATCCCAATTGCGAGTCCTACAACAGTGGTAGTGAAGGCAATGATAATATTGCCCGATAGTTTTTCGAGATCGCCTTGTGACAACGCAGATAATGCCGGGCCCATCGGAATGACCGTGCCCATGAGTCCCAGTGTGGGACCTACACGGACCATGAGTCGAAGTTTATCGAGACTTCTGGTCATTTCCTGTTCCTTCGTTTGTAACAAGTATTCAATACGGACATCACTGCCGTTTTTACTTTTTTTTAATTCTTCAACAAGTTCCCCGAAATATTTCTGCATATAAAGTGGCATTTTGCGTATTTCCTGAGATGCTGACTGCTGGATATTTTTGGCAGAGAATGATTCTATAAATTCCCCTGGATTCTTGCTTTGTCGTTTTCGTTCTAAATATTCCGACACAAATCCACCTGTGGTTATAACAGTCCCTACAAAAAAGACAACCAGGAGGATCATGACGGGATAGAGCATCGCTGATGAAAGGATCGAAAGAATGCCTTGTAATAGATTAAGAAGATTCATTTTTGTAAAATTCCTTTTTTGTAATTATTTAGTTTTTGTAAAAAATAATCCACAGAAAACAAAAGAAAATAACAATGCAGCCTCCGTAGGAGCGGCCTGATATATGCGAGTTATGAAGAAATATGAAATTAAATACGATAAACAGGTCGCTCCTCTGGAGCTCAATACGTTATTCGTATTCAATGCTACAAACAGTTGGCTCCGAAGGAGCCAGAGAAAAACAAATGGGTCTCGCAGAGACAACCATGCACTTTTTGAAAATATCTGTGAACAACTTGTGTTCTACGGTAGGGATATATTGCAATATGCCCTATACCGGACAGTCGAATCTTTCAAAAAACTAAGTTGTTACAACCTTTTTCCTTTAGGTCTTCGTGCCCTTGTGACCAAAATACTATTAAAATTTTTTTCTCATCCACCCGTAAAGGAAAAAGCCAGTACATCCCAGTATCACTAAAGTGACAAACCACGGTTTATCAGATTCAGCTAAGGGCACGGCACACCGTGCCCCTCCAAACTCGTTTGCCTTTACTTCTTTCATTTCAAATCCGTTGACGACTTCGGTCTTTTCACCTTTCCATTCGTCTCCTTGCGAAGGTGAGGACAAAGGAGAGATGTTTTTATCATTTCCCGTGGGCGTAGATTTCGTAGGAATCTTGTATGTTTCTTCTTCTCTTTTCCATTCATTAAATGACGGATGGGCGAACGGCAGTTCGCCCCTACTGTGTGATGGCGCCTGAGCCTGAACAATCTTATCCATTTCTTCCTTTCGTTCATGGGATGTTTTACCCGTAGCGGTTTTAATGACATCGGTATACTTATTTAAAACTTCAGTATTTACAAGACCGGGGGCAGATAAAACATCCATTGCATATTGCTGGAATGCCGGATTCTTGCAGGTAAGCTCGCAGCAAGCGACACCGTGTTCTATTACCATTTCCATGTATTCCTTTGCCAGGGTTTGTTTTATTTCTTCCGTCGGTTGCCAGTAACCTTTCCGTACCGTTTCCAGCATTCGGGCGGTAAGCGCCTGATACGCAAAGGGATTTTTCTGGTCAAAAAATCCCTTTAAGTCCATGCCATATTTGTCTTCAATATAGACCTCAAATGTCTGTTCCCATCGGGAGAAATCCATTGCCTCCGGTACGGTGACCTGCCAGCCCCACATGTTTTCAACGAATTCTGACATCTTATTTGCCCCTTCGAAACCTTCCTTTTTCATCCCATCAATCCATTGGGGATTCCAATAACGAGACCGCAACTCCATCCCCATCATCCGATCAATAGGCGTCATCTCTGGTTTTGCTGGGTTCATAATATTCGTAATGACCAAATGGGGAGATTTTCCGTCCAGTTTTCGAATTGCTGCGGCAAGTCCGCCTGCGTACATAAAGAAATCATCGTTATCGAGTGTGCCATAAACATTGGTAGAACGGCTATGAATCACCATGCTGGTTCCGCTCAATACCATTTTATATACCTCTTCCATAGGCTCACCCCACAAACCATTCCCATAACCGCAACTCATCCGCTTCAGGTATTCATCCGCCACCACAGCATCGTTTTCCCAGGTTCCGCTTGCACTAACAATCCGTGAGACATTCAAGTCATAATGTCCCGGCGCCTCATCAAAGATTCTGATGGCAGCATATTGTTCGGCCTTTTCCTGTGGCCAACCCTGATGGACTAATTTTTCAGCCAATACCTGAGTATGCTGTCGAACCCAATTGTCTTCCTCATCGAGTTGTTTTACCATTTGAACGGCCTGATCTATATACTGGGTCAATTGCCCAAACATCTCTTCCGCTGCGGAAGAAACAACGATATCAATGCGTGGACGGCCTAACTCTTCTTTGGGTATGAC
>CAYJME010000143.1:0-8781 GCA_964370795.1 uncultured candidatus Brocadiaceae bacterium | reverse complement strand
CTGGAAGGCAAGCTATCTATAGAAAGGGAAGAAATACCACCGTATAATCCCGAACTACTTAAATTGATTGCCATTGATTTTGTTTCATGAAAAAGTATTGTATTTATTAAAACATTTGCAGTGAAAAAAGATTTTATAAGATTTTGAATGATTCTGCTTATGGGGCAACATCGGGCGGCGCAATTGCCGGTATAAATGTCGTTATTCAATCGGTTGCAATACCCGCTGGAATTGGCGCTCCGATTACTATTCCGGTTTTAATTTTAGCCGGGTATGGATTAGACAAACTCATAGCCCCTGCATTTAGAAAAGGCGCTTACAAAGAGGTGCTAAAAGACATTTCGCTATGCACAGATGCGCATGAAGCGTTTACTAAGTTTATTATTAACAGCTACAACTGCCAGATGTATTTTGAGGACTGGATCAAAAAAATGGAGGCGTCTCACAAAATATACAAGCAATTAGAAGGTGTAAATAAGGCGTATAATGAAGAATTAAAAAATATTTCTTCGAACCTAAACTCTGTTTGGGAACGTAATTTTTACAAAGCTCCAGCTTTGCGGGAAGCGAAGCTTCACGAACAAGTGAGTTCCCGAGCCAGAGCTTGGGAACTAGGTGATACGCCACTACGCGTGAACGTGAAAAAGAAGTCGCCGAATGCCCAATTAAAAGAAGAACAAACTATCTCACAGCCCGCTATGGAAGCTATTATGGCTCAATGCCTTTTATTAAATAGAATTATAGTAATCGCCTGTACGCCTCATGTGCCAAAGGGTCTGCTGGATCAGATTGAAAATGGTGGATGGCTGGTAATTTCGGCAAAAAATCCTTATAATAAAATATTATAGCAGATGGTAAAAACGGAAAGAGGTATTGAATGCCACTATATTTGAGCGTGTGCCTCCGCAATGACATTTTCATGCTTACGCCCTTGAATTTTATTCTCTTTTTCTCAGCAAAGGAAAGCTACCGTGCCCAGAGATATTCCGATAGGTAATGGTTCATTGTTAGTCGCTTTTGATGCGGATTATACGATCAGGGATTTTTATTATCCCCGGGTCGGCAAGGAAAATCATGCGTTAGGTTATCCGAGCCGGTTCGGTATATGGACTCGTGAAGGCTATTCATGGGTTAACGCAAAGGATTGGAAACTTGCGCTGGGCTATTTGAAGGATACCCTGGTTACCAACGTCCGTGCGGTTCATGAAAAACTCGGTGTTCAGTTTACCTGTCACGATACCGTCGACTATGAAAAAAATATTTACATACGAAAGGTCGTTGTGCGGAATCTTAAAAATTATAGCCGGGAAGTGAGGCTCTTTTTTCATCAAGACCTGAGCGCTATGGAGAACGAGATCGGCGATACGGTATTTTATGATGCAAAGTTGAATTGTCTGATCCACTACAAGGGCCCGCGATATTTTCTGATCAATTGTTCGGCGGGCGACGTATGGGGCGTAAGGGAATACGCAACGGGGATAAAAAGACATCGGGGGGCCGAAGGCACATGGCGGGATGCGGAAGACGGCGTCCTCGAAGGCAACCCTATTGCGCAGGGGTCCGTGGATTCAACAATCGGGGTTTCTTTAAATCTTCCACCGCTTGGGGAATCGGTTGTTTATTACTGGATTGCCGTGGGGAAGAATTATGGCGAGGTTGATGCGCTCAATGATATCCTGTTAAGCGATAAACCTCAGGTAATACTCGACAGAACGGCGAGTTACTGGCAATATTGGGTGAATAAAGAAGACTTCAATTTTGGAAATTTGCCGCAGGACGTGGTCGATCTTTACAAGAGAAGTTTACTTATCCTGGTTACACAAATTGATAACGGGGGCGCTATTATTGCGGCGAACGATTCGGATATCAGGCAGTATGCAAAAGATACGTATAGTTACATGTGGCCACGGGATGGGGCGCTGGTGTCTTATGCCTTGTTAAAGGCTGGATATACCACCCTGTGTCGAAAGTTTTTTGACTTCTGCGCAACGGTAATTACACCTTATAATTTTTTCGCAAGCGTTATGGTTGAAGATGGATTTCTGCTGCACAAGTATAATCCTGATGGTTCCTTTGGCAGTTCATGGCACCCGTGGGTCAAGGGGGAAGAAATACACGTTCCTATTCAGGAAGACGAAACAGCGTTAGTCCTCTGGTCAATATGGCAACACTATGACAGGTATAGAAATATCGAGGGGATCCGTTCCCTCTATCATACCTTTATTGAAAAGGCGGCTGATTTTCTGGTAAGCTATCGGGACGAGGAGACAGGGTTGCCGCTTCCTTCTTATGATTTATGGGAAGAAAGGCGCGGTATTCTCTCATTTACGACTGCTACGGTATATGGCGGTTTGATAGCGGCCGCAAACCTCTCCGATATATTTTATCATACAGAAAAAGCCAGATTGTACAGAGATGTTGCGGCACAGATGAAAAAGGCCATCGAACAATATCTTTACAGCGAAAAACATAAGAGATTTCTACGGATGATCTACCCGAAGAAGGAAGGCGGTTACGAAGTCGATGCGACCATTGACGCCAGTTTATACGGGATGTTTTTCTTCGGTGTTTACGATCCGGACGATATAAAGATAAAGAATACCATGAAGGCCATCGAAGACGTCTTGTGGGTTAATACCAGGATTGGCGGCATTGCCCGATATGAACGAGACCTCTATCAACGGGTAGGGAATGACGATTCAATTCCTGGAAATCCCTGGGTAATCTGCACGATGTGGGTTGCGCAATACTATGTATCAGTAGCCCGTTCTATCGAAGACCTCGAACATGCAGTGAATTATTTACGATGGGCGGTATCGCATGCCTTGCCTTCCGGCGTGCTGGCAGAACAGATAAATCCCTACACCGGTGAACCGGTTTCTGTTTCTCCTCTGACCTGGAGCCATGCTGCAGTAGTCCAAACAGTGGTGGATTACCTGGATAAATTACAGGAACTGCATACCTGCGATCAGTGCGGGCGGTCTATTTTCCGCTATGAACGCGCGGGGAGACTGCAAATAAAAAAACGCATTTCAACTCAGCCGGATATGGTTTTAAATCGGGAACATATTCGGTATCTGGATCGGGTGAATGTAAAACAAGGCCAGCGGAATGTCCAGGTAAGCGTAGATCAAGGAAAATGTGTGGGTTGTGGTATATGCGCTATTAATTCACATGGCGCGATGGCGGTTGTTGACGATAAGGCCAAATTCATTGCTGAAAAGGCTGTGGATTGGGATGTGAAGCCGGATTTTGAAAAGTGCTGCCCATTAGGGGCAATTTCCGTTGAGAGAAAACAAGAAATATAACCATGAAGATTAGACATAAACTGGTAATTATCCTCGCCGTCTTGCTGGTCATCCTGAATGGCGTGATTGCATTTATGATTTACAAGCGTACTCGTCAGGAATTTATCAAAGAGGTACGGGGAAAGGCCAAGCTTATAGCGGTAGAATTAGAAACTACCCGCAATTACCTGGCATCAATCCTGAAGGAATCAAAGATTGAAATTACGGAGCAGACCAAAAATTTTATCCCTGCCGTCTTTGGTCACGCAATTGGTAAGCAGTTTGCCGAGAAGACGGGCTATATTATTAAGCAAACCAGCCTGCGGTTTCGCAACGAGGCAAATAAACCTGATGTCTTTGAAGAAAAGGTGCTCCGTCAGATGGAGCAAGACCCAAAACTTTTGGAATATTGGGGGGAAGACGTTGTTGATGGCAAAAGGGTTGAACGATATTTATACGCCTTATACGTTACGGAAGAATGTCTTCACTGTCACGGTGGAAAAAATAAGGCGCCCGAATTTATACAAAAGAATTATGACATTGGCTATGATTATCATACGGGAGAATTACGCGGCGCTATCAGCGTCATTATTCCCAAGGAAATTGCAGAACAACGATTTGTAACCGACCTTGTCTTCTTTGTTACCATTGGCGCTGTTAGCATCGTCTTAATTGTAATCATCGTATTTTTTGTGGCAGGAAAGTTTTTGAGGCCGATTGAGCGATTAACTACCGCCATAAATGCAGTTACCCAGACCGGCGACCTCACCACAAAGGTGGATATCGTATCAAAGGATGAGGTAGGGCAACTGAGCAGGGATTTTAACGAAATGTCACTCAAATTACAGTCCTCCTATGCCATGCTCGAACAACGAATAGCCGAAAAGACTGCGCATCTCCAGAAGGCAAATATAGCGCTGGAAAGGGCAAATAAACTGAAGTCTGAATTTTTGGCCAATATGTCACATGAGTTGCGTACGCCGCTTAATGCTATTATTGGATTTGCTGAGGTGTTGCGTGACAAGATTTGCGGCGAGTTAAATGATGAGCAGATAGATTTTGTCCGGGACATCCACAGCAGCGGTCAGCATCTCCTTCAAATGATCAATGACATCCTGGATTTGTCCAAGATCGAGGCAGGGAAAATGGAACTTCAATACGAAACGTTCCTTGTGCCTGAAGCCATTGAAGATGTGTACACCATATTAAAAGGACTCGCAAACAAAAAACGTTTAGTACTGAAGACGGAGATGCTCACTGATATACAACATATTGAGGCAGACCGTGTCAAGTTTAAACAGGTCTTGTATAATCTGCTCTCGAATGCTATCAAGTTTACTCCGGAAAATGGAAACATTACGATAGAGGCGGGTATTTTTGATGATATGTTGCAGATTTCCGTGTCAGATACCGGCATTGGAATGAAGCCGGAGGAACAGGAAAAGGTATTCAAAGAGTTCTGGCAGGCAGATAGTTCTTTTTCGCGAAAATACGAAGGCACAGGTCTGGGGCTTGCCCTGACGAAAAGAATCGTCGAGATGCACGGAGGAAAAATCTGGTTCGAGAGCGAATACGGCAGGGGAACCAGGTTTTACTTTTCCTTACCTTTAAAGGCGTCCTTTAAGCCGTTTAAACCCAAAGAGGATGAGACCAAACAGCGTCGTATTGAAACGAAAGTAGAGAAGGGGGCAAAAACCGTTCTGGTTGTTGAGGATGACCGTATGGCTGCCGACCTCCTCACGGTTTATTTGAACAATGCGGGTTATAATGTTCTTGTCTCTCCTGATGGTGAGGATGCCATAAAGAAGGCAAAGGAATTACATCCGTTTTTAATTACCCTTGATATAATGTTACCCAGGAAGGATGGGTGGGACGTCCTTTCTGAGCTGAAGAAATCGCATGACACCGAAGATATTCCTGTGGTAATTGTGTCCATCGTTGATAATGCGGAACTCGGATACAGTCTCGGCGCAGCTGAGTATTTAATTAAACCCATTGACCGGGAAAAGCTTATTAATACGGTGAACGCATATATTCATCCTGAAGAAGGCAAGGCCAGATCCATAAAAATATTAATTGTGGATGATGAGGAAAAGGCCGTTAAATATATGGGTTCCGTTCTGGAAAATGCAGGATTCGAAGTGCTCAGGGCTTACAGCGGTAAGGCTGGTATCAATCTCGCTATAAATAATAATCCGGACCTTATTATCCTTGATCTCATGATGCCTGAAGTCAGCGGATTTGACGTGGTTGAAACCCTCAGAAAACATCCAACGGCGAAGGCAATTCCTATCGTTATCTGTTCAGCAAAGGATATAACGCCTGAGGACAAGAAGGTTCTTAATGGAAATATTCTGGCGATCGTGCAGAAGGGTAATCACACCAAAGAAGACCTCCTTGCGGCAATTAAAAAAATTGAGCACATGCGTGCGCAATGAAAGTGGATTGCTAAAGAGAATTTTGTATGGATAAAGAAATACACGTTATTTTCTGGCCATTTTTAGGCATGTGTAAGTTTTTTTATGCGTTTGTGTTTACTTCAATTTTACCAGCATTTTTAAGACTCTCAAGGTAATTTGATTTTTATTTATCTTTACCAGGTACGACATGAAACAAGGGGGTAGTGGTATGCCGTGAGCAGTGAGAGTCACGTTCCACCGCTAGGGTATTTTTCCATAGCTCCTTACACAAGGCCTGACTCCTTTATCCATAACGGCTTAACATGCAGCACAGTGCTGGCTGGTGGAGGTGGGTGTATCACCTTATGGAGTAAGGTACCATACAGGCCGGGAGGGGAATCGCATCTTCCGATTGTGAAGTGATAGAGAAAACCCGGAGCTATGTTGATTATTTTATCAATATTAACTAAGGAGTTGTTCAGGATGGTTGAGAATTTTATTCTCAATTTTACACCCACCGGTATGATACCGACTAAGGAAATGACACCAAAAGTACCTGTTCAGGTTCATGAGATCGTTGAACAGGTCCTCGAAGCCACTGACTTAGGCGCAAACATGGCCCATATTCACGCACGTGATCCCCAAGATGGGCTACCCACTTTTGAAAAGGATATTTATGCTGACATCATTAAGGGTATTCGGGCGAAAAATAAAGATTTGGTTATTTGCGTCTCAACAAGCGGGCGGAATTTCCCGGAATTTGAGAAACGATCTGCCTGTCTAGATCTTACTGATGAATTAAAACCAGATTTTGGCAGCCTTACGTTAAGCTCCCTCAATTTCAACAAACAAGCAAGCATCAACACGCCGGATATGATTCAAGCGCTGGCAAAAAAGATGTTGGATAATGGGATCAAGCCAGAACTCGAAGTCTTTGACTTAGGAATGATCAACTACGCTCATTATCTTATCCAAAAAGGTTTGATCAAGCCGCCCTATTATTTTAATTTAATCTTAGGCAATATCGCCTGTGCGCAAGCCAATCCATTAATCTTTGGGTTAATGATCAAGGAGTTACCTCCTGATTCTATTTGGTCGGTAGGTGGAATCGGTCATTTTCAATTAACGATGAATGCCATGGGCATTGTGGCAGGAGGCGGCGTGCGTATCGGATTAGAAGACAACATATTCTTTGATAGTGAAAAAAAACAATTGGCATCTAACAGTGACTTGATTAAACGAATTGTTGGCATTGCCAAAGTCCTGGGACGTACTCCCTATTCTCATAAAGAAGTCAGAAAAGTTTTAGGAGTATAGTAAATGAAGCAGCCAATAAATAATTTTTCAATTCTCAGAAAAGCCAGGGATAAATTCCGCTACGGCCTAATACTCCTCGTCATTCGTGACTATTTAATAAAGTTGGGAATCGAAATCACGCCTTTCTATTGGATGAAAGAAACAATTCCTGATAAAGTTCAAACTAATTTAGACGCTAACTTTAATGATTATGAATTTTCATACTTCGGTCTTGAAGAAATTAAGACAATTTGTAAGCTTCCGGAACGGGAGTTTGGCGAAAAATATATGACCAATATTTTCAATAAAGGTAAAAAGTGTTACGGGGTCAAATGCAAAGGAGAAATTGCCGCTTTCACCTGGTTTGATTTAGATGAGAGCTTTACAAAATTTTATCCTACGACGATGAAAGCTAATGAAGCTTATTTATTTGATATGTATGTTTTGAAACCTTTTCGCGGAAAATACCTTGCTCCTATTTTGCGTTATAAAATCTATACAATCTTAAAAGAAATGGGACGTGACACTTATTATAGCATTACTGAGTGTTTCAACACCCCTTCCATTAAATTCAAAGAGAAATTAAACGCTCAATACGTTTTGATGGGACTCTATATCAATCTATTTAATAAATACAAGAAAAGATGGATATTAAAAAAATATTAGTATAATGGTTTGGAACGGAACTGACGGTCTTTCCCGTGAGTTTTGGTCAACGCACGACTCTCCTGAATGCGTGGATTATTCAAAGGCAAAAACGAACCTATTTCCGTATCCGTCCGGGAACTCTTTTGTGGAGAACCGTGTCTTACTTATGCTGAAATTCTATTGCATTATAATTCTTAAGTCCTTAAACTAACTGCATGGTAAATCGAATAGTACGAAACATTACAATATTTTTAGCCACGGTAATGCTCGGCTGCCTGATCACTAATGCTTATGCAGGGGACGAGGTACAGCGTGAGCGCCCTGGCAAGCTCTTCAGTCCTTCAAAAATTCCATTACTTGAAGACCCGGAACGTGATAAATGGCAAAAACCAGAAGAGATTTTAAATGCACTGGGAATGGGAAAAGGGCAGGTTGTTGCCGATATTGGCGCTGGTTCTGGCTACCTTACGACACGACTGTCCGAACGCGTGGGCGAAACCGGCATTGTTTATGCGGTTGACATCCAGCAGGAGATGCTGGATTACATAAAAAAAAGAATACAGGAAAAGGACATAAAAAATGTAGCCCTCATCCTCAATACCATGGATGACCCCAAACTTCCGGAAGGGAGTTTGGATAGTGCCATTTTATTGAGCGCCTATCATGAGATGGCGAATCCAATTGAGTTCATGAAAAGACTTAAATCCGCTTTAAAGCCTCATGGCAAAGTTGCCATCATGGAATTTAGCGATGAAAGCCCCGTCGGACCTCCCTTGAAAATACGCCTGCCGGAGAATCTTGTTGTGAACGAACTGAAGCAAGCGGGTTTTACTTTGTCACAAAGACATACGTTTCTTCTTCCATATCAGTATTTTTTGGTCTTTACTCCACTATAAATGATTTTCGCAGGGGGCATGATTTTATGAAATTATTAGATCGAAGAATTATATGTTTTTACCTGACGTGCTTAAGCATGCTGCTTTTCGTTTCATGTGCACAAACTACCCCTTTTGGGGAAGGAATAAGAATCATCGTAAGTCCACAGAAGTTAAATGTGCACTCAGGTTCTGAGGATCCGGTGTTTGTTCAAATAGTGGACAAAGAAGGTGGCCCACTCTTTGGAATGAAAACCACTGCGGTCAGTACTGCGC
>CAYJME010000142.1:2593-8900 GCA_964370795.1 uncultured candidatus Brocadiaceae bacterium | reverse complement strand
CCTCAATTGATAGCGGCAGGTGTACTGCCATCTGATCACCGTCAAAATCAGCATTAAATCCTCTGCAAACTAACGGATGTAACTTTATCGCATTACCCTCAACGAGAATAGGTTCAAATGCCTGAATACCCATCCTGTGTAATGTCGGAGCACGATTCAGCAATACAGGATGCCTTTTCACAACTTCCTCCAAAATGTCCCATACTTCCTTATCCTTACGCCCTAACATCTTTTTTGCACTTTTAATAGTATCCGCTAGCCCTAATTCTCTCAATCTTCGAATAATAAATGGTTGAAAAAGTTCCAATGCAATCTTTTTTGGTAAACCGCACTGATGCAACTTTAATTCGGGCCCTACCACGATAACAGAACGTGCTGAATAATCAACCCTCTTCCCAAGTAAATTTTCCCTGAACCTCCCCTGCTTACCTTTAATCATGTCTGTCAATGATTTTAAAGGACGATTATTGCTACCCAATACAGGCCGCTTGCCCCGTGTATTATCAAACAACGCATCTACTGCCTGCTGGAGCATTCTTTTCTCGTTTCTGATAATTACTTCCGGCGCATTTAAATCGATTAACTTTTTTAAACGGTTATTTCTGTTAATAATCCTTCTATAAAGATCATTAAGATCTGATGTAGCAAAATTTCCACTCTCCAATAATACCAAAGGCCGCAAATCTGGTGGAATAACAGGTATAACGCTCAGCACCATCCAATCTGGTTTATTCCCAGAGTCTCTGAATGCCTCGACAAGCTCTAATCTTTTAATTATTTCCTTCGTGCGCTGTTTTGATTTAGTCTGTCCAAGCTCCTCTCTCAACTCCTTTGACAAATTCGAAAGATCGAAATTCTGCAAAAGTGTGCGAATAGCCTCAGCACCCATTGCAGCCTTGAAAGACTGTTCTCCATATTTATCCTTATTCGCTTTATATTCATCTTCACCTAATATCTGATACTCTTTAAGCGGTGTGCTTCCCGGATCAATTACAACATAATCCTGAAAGTAAATAATCCTCTCTAATGATGTTGTCTTCATTCCTAAGAGATTGCCCAATCGAGAAGGCATGGCTTTAAAAAACCAGATATGGACGACAGGAGCTGCCAGATTGATATGCCCCATTCGCTTTCTTCTTACGCGCGAATGGGTAATTTTTACGCCACAGCGGTCGCAAATTATACCCTTATGTTTTATGCCTTTATACTTGCCACAAAAACACTCCCAGTTTCTTTCAGGACCAAAGATACGTTCACAGAACAAACCATCCTTTTCCGCCCTGTAAGTACGATAATTTATTGTCTCTGGTTTCTTAACTTCTCCATAAGACCAGCTTCTTATTTCGTCAGGCGAAGCCAGGGATATTTTTACCGAACTATATTCATTAATCTTATCGTACAATAAATCTGCCATTTTGCGACCTCTTTATTTCTCTTTTAATGCTTCTAATTTTTTCTTTTCTAATTTCAAACTAAGACCAAGCCCGGCAATTTCATTTGCAAGAACTTCAAACGATGCGGGAGTTCCAGCCTCGAGTGTATTTTCACCTTTAACCATAGATTCGTAGATCTTCGTCCTACCTTCCACATCATCACTCTTTACCGTAAGCAACTCTTGTAAATTATGAGCAGCTCCGTACGCCTCAAGCGCCCACACTTCCATTTCTCCAAAGCGCTGCCCACCAAATCTAGCCTTACCACCCAATGGTTGTTGTGTAATTAAAGAATACGGTCCCGTTGCCCTTGCATGTACTTTTTCATCTACCAAGTGATGAAGTTTCAGCATATACATATAGCCTACCGTTACCTTTTGCTCTAAAGGTTCCCCGGTACGACCATCGTATAATAAGGATTTACCGTCCTCCGGCAGACCAGCTTCTTTTAGTGTCGCCCGAATCTCAGTTTCACTAGCTCCTTCGAAGATAGGCGTTATCGCACGAAAACCCAGTTTTTTTGCTGCAAAACCCAAATGCGTTTCCAGTATCTGCCCTACATTCATACGCGAAGGAACACCTAATGGATTTAAAAGCATTTCAACCCTTGTTCCATCCGCCAAAAAAGGCATATCTTCTTCAGGAAGAATCTTTGAAATAACACCTTTATTCCCGTGCCTACCTGCCATTTTATCACCAACCGACAGTTTTCTCTTGGTTGCTATCGATATTTTTGCGAGCTCTAAAACCCCTGTTGGCAACTCATCACCTCGTTTTAGATGGTTTATTTTTCTATCACGCTCGTCCTTTAATTGTTCTATTTTTTCACTATACTCTCCACTAATTTCTAACGCCTTTTCTTTTTTCTTTTTATTTTTAAAGTCCACATTTTCTATATCAAAGCGCTCTTCTATAGCTAACACAGACTTAATAGGCATTCCCTTTTCTATCTCATATACCTGTCCTGTTTGTATGTCAACAAGCGGTTCATTGATTTCTTCGCCAAGCGCTTTCAACATTTTATTAAATTCTTTTACGATTGCTTCATCAAACTTTAATTCTATTTCATTAATTTCCTGTAAAATCTTCTGTCTCTTTTCATCTGAAAGATAAGATTTTCTCGAAAACACTTGTGCATTTATAATTATACCTTCCATTCCAGAAGATACTTCTAATGATTCATTTTTCACGTCCTCACCAGCACGACCAAAGATCGCATGTAGTAATTTTTCTTCAGGTGATAATTCACTTCTGCTCTTTGGTGCGATTTTACCAACCAAAATATCTCCAGGCTTCACCTTTGTCCCCACCCTTATTATTCCATTTTCATCAAGATTCCTGAGCGCCTTTTCTGAGACATTTGGTATATCGCGGGTAAACTCTTCTCTTCCTAATTTAGTCTCCCTGATTTCAACCTCGAATTCATCTCTATGTATGGAAGTAAAACGGTCGTCTTTTAACAACGCTTCGCTGATTACCATAGCATCTTCAAAATTATATCCATCCCACGTCATAAAAGCGACGAGCACATTTTTCCCCAGGCTTAACTCGCCTTTGTATGTTGCAGCCCCATCCGCAATCACATCGCCTTTTTTTACTTTCTGACCTTCTACCACTATCGGCTTCTGATTTAGGCACGTTCCTTCATTGAGACCTACAAATTTTCTGAGCTTATATACATCCCGGCCGTCAACAACTATTTCATCTGCTGTTACTTTCGTAACCGATCCAGAATTTTCAGCGAGAACACACATACTAGAATTCTGAGACACCACCTTTTCCATTCCAGTTCCAACTATTGGTGTCTCTGTCCGTATGAGCGGTACCGCTTGTCTTTGCATGTTTGAACCCATCAACGCCCTATTAGCATCGCTGTGTTCAAGAAAGGGTATCAAACTGGCGGAAACACCCACCATTTGTTTTGGCGATACATCCATATAATCAACGTCTTTTACGCTAACACTATGAAAATCACCGTTATATCTGCACAACACGCCTTCCTTATCAGCTTTTTCTTTGTGTTTGATTAAAATATCAGCAGGAGCTATTAGTTTATTTTCCTCTTCATCTGCTCGAAGATATCCTATTTTGTTTGTAATACTTCCATTTTCCAAAAGTCTATACGGAGTAATCAAAAATCCATATTCATCAATTGAAGCATAAATACTTAATGAAGCAATCAGACCGATATTAGTACCTTCCGGCGTTTCGATTGGGCATACCCTGCCATAATGGGATACATGTACATCTCTAACCTCAAACCCCGCACGTTTTCTATTCAAACCACCAGGACCCAATGCACTCAACCTTCTTTCATGGGTCAATTGAGCAAGAGGATTCGTCTGATCCAAAACTTGCGATAATTCGCTCCGGCTGAAAAAATAGTCTATAGCTGAGAATATTGTTTTTGAGTTAACCAGAGATCTCGGCGTTAATTGATCCGAATCTTTCAGGCTTAACCTTTCCTGTACCGTTCTTCTTAACTTAAGAAATCCCTTGCGCAGTTCTTCGCCAGCCAGCTCATCTATGGTTCTTAATCTTCGATTACCCAGATTATCAATATCGTCTATAGATACGCTCGGATCTTCTCTTCGTAGCTTCATTATATAGCGTATCGCTTCCACATAATCTTCCTTTTGCAAAGTCATTTCAGACTCATTGATATTGTGCCCTAATTTTCTATTTAACCTGAACCTTCCCACTGACCCTAACCTGTACCTCTTCGCATCGAAGAATTTATCATAAAATAACTGTTTTGCCTTCTCTACCTGTTGCGGGTTTCCAGGCCGGAATCTTACATAGATTTTTAACAAGGCATCTTCGTGGGATTTCGTAAAGTCTGACTCTAATGAATTCAACATTAGCGGGTCTTCCATCTTTTTAATAACTTCGACCTTTTTGATCTCCAAATCCGCAATCGCCTTCACTGTTGTATCGGATATCTGCCGTCCTGCTTCTAAGATAATTTCTCCAGTTTGCGGATTAACAATTTTATCAACCGAGTACTTGCCGCGCAACTTAGCGACAGAAGCGTAATCTGTAATCTTAATCGTTTCTGTTTCATAAAAAAGTCTTATTATATCTTCATCGTTTGAATACTCACTTGACAGCGCCCTTAAAAAACACGTAGCAGGCAATTTCCCACTCTGGTCAATTCTTACCGTAAGTATATCCTTTTTACCAACCTCTAGCTCAATCCAGCTACCTCTTTCAGGTATTATCCTGCACGAATGCAATCTTTTTTCAGCATGGAAATCTTCAATAAAATCAATACCAGGCGATCGGTGCAATTGCGTTACAATTACCCTTTCCGTTCCATTTATAATAAACTCACCACCACCTACCATTACCGGTATTTCACCCATATAAACTTCTTCCTCAATGGGCTCTGACTTATTTAACCGCAACCAGACACGAAACGGACGACCGTACGTTAAGCGTAGTTGCCTACATTCATCCTGGGTATACCGCGGCTTTCCAAGCTCATACTTTATGTAGTCCAGCGACAAAGTACCATCGTAATTACTGATTGGAAAAATCTCCCTCAAAATCGCTTCGATTCCGAAGTTTTTCCTTCGCGATGCGGGTATGTCTGCCTGTATAAAATTGCTATACGCCTTTGTCTGAATTTGCACAAGGTTTTGAATTTCAACAATATCAGCAACCTTGCCGTAATTTCGGATTTCCATAATTATCCCGCTAAAAGTTAGAGGAAATACTCACTCAATTTAATTTTATTTGATCTCAACCTTACCGCCAGCAGCTTCAAGGGCTTTTTTAATCTTCTCGGCATCTTCTTTTGTCACACCCTCTTTCACCGTTTTTGGAGCACCCTCAACCAGATCTTTCGCTTCTTTCAAACCCAGATTGGTCTCAGCCCTAACCGCCTTAATGACCTGTATCTTGTTTGCGCCCCCATCTTTTAATATCACATCAAAAGATGTCTTTTCTTCAGCAGCTTGTGCCTTACCTTCTGCCGCAACTGCGGCAGGTGCCGCAGCAACCGCTGCTGCAGCCGAAACGCCAAACTTTTGTTCAAAAGCCTTAACGAGCTGCGCCGCTTCTAAAAGGGTCATCCCCGCCACCATATCAAGAACCTGCGCAATCTTACCGGAAGGCTCTACTGATTTCACTTCACTTGTTTGAGTCATTTTAATCCTCCTACTTTTTCAGGAAATTCAAAAAAATTATCCACCACTTTTTTCTTTTTGGTCTTTAACCGCCTGTAACACAGTAGCCAGGCTTCGCAACACAGAATTAAATGCACTTACAACCCCTACTATTGGAGCGTTAATACTTGAAACAATTTGGGTACGCAATGTGGGCATATTGGGAAGCTTTGCCAGATTTTTGATATCATCAGAAGAAAGGAGCACCCCATCCACCACACCACCGCGTATAGAGAAAGCAAGGATTTTTTTAGAGCCTTCAATGACCTCCTTTGCCATAACGGCAGGATCTTCCCCACCGGTTATAATAGCTGAAGGACCTTTTAAAAGATTTTCAACTCCGGCAACCCCCATCTCTTTGAAAGCGATAGATGCAAGGGAGTTCTTAACTATCTCAACACCAACTTTTTTTTTCGACAAATCCCTTCTCAGCTGACCGAATTCCAACGCGTTTATTCCATGATAGCCAATAACTAAAAGGCTACTCACGTTTCGATATTTCCCAACCATCTCTTTAACTACCAGTTGTTTTAATTCATTTGCCATTGCTTTTTACTTCCCTTCGCAATTATTTTCCTAAATCTTCACCATGATCCCGGGACTCATTGTGGAAGACACAGAAACGTTCTGTACAAATATCCCTTTTGCCGAGGGAGGACGGGAATTCATTATGTGCTTAACAAAAGCATTTATATTGTCTTCGAG
>CAYJME010000142.1:0-2583 GCA_964370795.1 uncultured candidatus Brocadiaceae bacterium | reverse complement strand
GCCTCGGAAAACGATTTTCGTCCAACTATCGCGTGTACATTCGCCCCAGCATCAGTTCTATACTCTATTTTGCCAGCCTTAAATTCTTTCACTGCTGTTTCAATATCATCTGTTACGGTTCCTGATTTGGGAGAAGGCATCTTCCCCTGAGGACCTAACACCCTACCCAGTTTACCCACAAGCTTCATCATATCAGATGTAGCAATTGCAACATCAAAATCTACCCAGCCACCTTCCACCTTTTTCACCAGTTCCTCCGCGCCTATCTCATCGGCACCCGCCCTTTTTGCCAACTCAGCCTTTTCACCAGCAGCGAAAACAACTACCTTTAAACTTTTTCCAATACCTTTAGGCAAAGAAACAGAACCCCTAATAAGCTGATCTGATTGTTTTGGGTCTATGCCCAATTTCATTGCAACTTCAACGCTTTCATCAAATTTTGCAGGTTTAAAACTTTTCAGCAACTTTATTAACTCTTTCAGGTCATATTTTTTATCTGAATCTACCAACTTTCTTGATTCTAGATATCTTTTACTTCTTTTTGCCATATAAATACATTCCTTTCAATCAACCAGACCAAATGCCTCACCTGGTATTAATCAACCACCTTAATTCCCATAGTACGAGCAGTTCCTTCTATCATTTTCATAGCGGCATCTATACTATCAGCATTTAAATCCCCCAGTTTTTTATTCGCAATTTCGTTTAGTTGCTGCCTCGTTATCTGCCCAACCTTCTGCCTGTTCGGCTCAGGAGAACCTTTTGCAATACCTACCAGCTGCTTTATTAACACAGAGGCAGGCGGAGATTTTATAATAAACGTAAACGATTTATCTTTAAATACCGTTATCTCAACTGGCGTTAAAATCCCCTGCAATTCTTTTGTCTTATCATTAAACTGCTTGACAAACTGTCCTATATTTACCCCATGTTGACCTAAAGCTGGCCCTACGGGCGGTGCCGGCGTCGCCTGACCACCTGGACATTGTAATTTTATCTTTGTTAAAACTTCTTTAGCCATTTTATGCTCCTATCATCAAATCGCTTCTACCTGCCAATATTCCAATTCAACAGGTGTTGCCCTACCAAACACTGTGAGCATTACTTTTACTCGTCCACTGGTAGGGAGCACTTCCTCAACCATACCATCATAATTTTCAAAAGGTCCTTCTTTGATTCTAACTTTTTCGCCCTCATGAAATACAATCTTTGCGCGCGGTTTCTCTTCCTTATGTTCGACATCCGATAAAACCTTCTCTACCTCATAGCTAGACATTGGCACCGGCTTATCTTGACCACCAATAAAATCACCTGCACCAGGCGTTTCCCGAATCAAGAACAACACTTCATTTGGCATCTTACCATTCTCGTCAACTTCGACCTCAGCCATAATATAGCCCGGGTATATCTTCCTATCTGTTACCTTTTTTTTACCACCTTTAATTTCAGATACTTTTTCACTCGGAACCAAAATATTTGAAATTAATCCTTCTAAACCCCTCGCTTTTACGCGCTCAAACAATCCCTCGCGTACTTTATCCTCTCTATTGCTTTGCACACGTAAAACATACCATCTTTTAGGCATTCGTTAATCCCACCAGAAAATTCTGAAATACAGTCCAATAGCTCTTACATTAAATTTTAGCAATCACTCGGAAGGATCTAAAAGATTTGATAACGTTGATTACTCTGAAGATTTTATAATTATAAAGCCATAGACCTACCAGAAGGCTTGCTATCCTTTTAATCGGAGAAGCAGCGACCTAGAGCACGCCAATATACCTCATAATCAAAGTAACGGCTCTGTCAACACCAAAAGTGAACAACCCAATAACTATTACCGACACAATCACAACTACAGTAGAACCAACGAGCTCATACTTTGTCGGCCAAGCCACCTTTTGAAGCTCACCTTGCGTATTAATCAAGAATTCAACAGTTTTTCTCCCGCCACTATCAAACGATTTTATACCTGTTTCTAATCCCGCAACAAATATGCCTATAAAAAATCCCAGCACAACAAAAAGCGCGAAAGCACTAATCAAGCCCCATGATAAGTCAATATCAACCAAAGGAACTTTAGCGTTGCCGCCGATATTTGGCAAGTCTATCAATACGTTGTACAACGAAATAGTCGCAAATAAAGCAAGCACACCCAGAGCAACCCCTACAGCCACCCTACTGTATAGACCCTGTCCTTTTTTATAAATATTAAAAAATGACATCCAAATATCTCTCTTAAAAAATGGCAGGTCTGGAGGGACTCGAACCCCCAACAGCCGGATTTGGAGTCCGGTGCTCTACCAATTAGAGCTACAGACCTTTATTATTTATTATATAAAACACACTAAAAACTACTTCTTATACTCTTTGTGATCCACATGTTTTCTACAAAACTTACAAAACTTCTTTAGTGCCAACTTCTCCGTTTGCTGAGTTTTTTTTGGCGTTCTATAGTTTCTATTAGAACACTCTTTACAAACCAGCGTTATATATTCACGCATGAACGTATTCCCAAGTTATTTATCCAATAATTTTTGTAACAACACCAGCGCCAACAGTCTTCCCACCCTCACGGATAGC
>CAYJME010000141.1:0-8988 GCA_964370795.1 uncultured candidatus Brocadiaceae bacterium | reverse complement strand
TACTATCTTATAACTGCCCTTGGTAAATTGCTAATTAATCAACAAAGTCATATATAGAGTAAAATGGGAAACCAATCTATATCAAGGGCTTATAATTATGATCTATTTTACCTTACCAACCTGAACCAACTCCGAAGCAAATCTAAAGGTTTGCCCTCCGTGTTTGAAATTCATTAACATTATAATTAAGTTTTGTTTTGTCAGTAAAAACAAAACGACTTTTTATAGAGAGCGAAGGCGTACTTCACCCATAACGAAGCACCGCTTCGTTCTACAATATTGATACTCCTCAACGTTACATGAAAAACTCAAAATCGTAACAATTTAGTTTTTTGAAAAAGTAGTCTCTTTTGTGAAATCCTTGACCTGCCTTCCGGTATAATATATAATTCATCGCCTTAATCTTATTGATATGAAAATACCGTTATTAAAATTTCACTTTTTGGGTTATCTCTGTGTCTTTACGGTCTGGTTATACCACGGGAAGTTGTGCAACTGCAGCGGCCAGGGCGGCAACGATAGGGTTGTTTCAGGGCAATATCCCCGATGAGGTGGAAATTAACACGCCAATAGGCGTAACACTCTGCGTAAAAATCCTGGATAAACAGTTGTCACAATACACATCTGAGTGTTCCGTGCAGAAGGATGCGGGAGACGACCCGGATATAACCCATGGATGTAAAATACATGCACGGGTTGAACGAAACGATATCAATACGATAGAAATTGACGGAGGTGAAGGAGTCGGGCGGATAACCAAACCGGGATTGCAGGTGGCTATAGGCCAGGCGGCAATCAATCCCGTCCCACGGCGCATGATTGAACACGCAGTGCGCGAGGTTGTTGGAGAAGGCACTGGGGTTAAAATCATCATCTCTGTGCCCAATGGAAAACTGCTCGCAGAAAAAACATTTAATTTCAGACTGGGTATCGTCGGCGGTATTTCCATCATTGGCACAACAGGTATCGTCCGTCCCATGTCGGAAGATGCCTTTAAACATTCACTCTTATGCGGACTTGACATTGCCCGCGGGTACGGATATGAAACAGTCGTGTTTGTGCCGGGAAATATAGGCGAGCGTTCTATTCATAGCCTGACGGATATTCCCGCTGACCAGGTTGTCCAGATGAGTAATTTTGTTGGCTTTATGCTGGAGGCCGCCGTGAAAAGGCATTTTAAAAGGGTTATCCTTGCAGGCCATCCGGGTAAATTAGTCAAGTTGATACGGGGGGATTTTCATACCCACAGCGCGGTCTCTCAACCGGCAAACGATATACTCATTGGTATTATTCGGCAAAGCCAATCTGCAAATATATTGCCTGATGCCCTTCAGCAAGATACGACGGTTGAGGGTATCGTGGAAATACTCAGGAATTGTGGAAATCTTTCCCTTATGCATGAAGTAGCAGAAAAAATAGAAACCAAAGTACTTGAATTTTGTAAGGACAAACAGCCGCCTGATTCCCCGGAGGCTGGTATTATTTTATTCGATATGAAAGGCTCGGTAATTGGCATTTCCAGAAGCGCTCAAGCATGGCTGAACAACACAAAAACAAAGTCATCATCGTAGGTTGCGGGCCCGGACTTATGGGATTCATTCCCCCCAAAGCGATCTACAACATAAAAAAGGCCGATGTCCTCGTGGGGAGCCGTCGCTTATTAAAACTTTTCCCTGAAATTGAAACAAAGAAAATTATTATAGAAAAAAACTATCGTGCATTGGTCGATAAAATCTCAGAATGGCGAACGACAAAACAAGTAGTGGTGCTGGTGGGTGGGGATCCCTGTTTCTTCAGTTATACAAAGATGATTGTAAAATTATTGGGACGCGAATCATGTGCTATCATACCGGGAATCAGCAGCATGCAGCTTGCCTTTGCCACAATTGGCGAAAGTTGGGAGGACGCCTGCTTTATCAGTTTACACGGAAGAGACAACGAATATGCACACCTGGTGAAAAAAGTCAGAAAGTACGAAAAGGTTGGAGTCCTGACCGACCCTAAAAACACACCTTCCGTTATTGCACGCAGACTCCTGGAAGAAGGCATTCGCAAGAGACGGATGTTTGTATGTGAAAACCTCTCCCTCCCCAGAGAACGCATTCGGGAGATGGATTTAACCTCTGCCGTCAATATAAAGACCAGCGGCGCAGTTGTAGTGATTATAAAAAATATTTCCCATGAAAAAAGGTAATTTTTACGGTATCGGATTGGGTCCTGGCGACCCGGAACTGCTTACATTAAAGGCGGTTCGGACGATTCAAAAAGCAGATTGTATCTTTGTCCCAAAATCTGACGCGAAAGAAGAGAGCATAGCCTTAGATATCGTCAGGGAGTATGTAAAAGATAAAAGGGTAATTGAACAGGTTTACCCCATGACAAAGGATAAATCCATCCTCCATGCCGCATGGCGCAGGGCCGCAGAAGAAATATGCACTGAGATAAAGATTGGCCATAATGCGGTTTACCTGACTATTGGCGATCCTCTCACCTTTAGCACCTATATTTATTTACTTAACCATTTAAATTCGATGTTGCCCACCGATGTTATCCACACTATCCCCGGCATCACCTCATACAACGCCGCCGCATGTATGGCAAACTTTCCACTCCTCTCGGGTGATGAAAAACTGGCAGTAATTCCCACCCCTTCCAACGTAAATGAACTGCGCCCATTGCTCGAAACATTCGATACGGTTGTCATGATGAAGGTGGCCAAGAAGCTCGACGAGGTGATTCTGTTACTTGAAGAGATGAAACTCACCGAACATGCACTGTTCGCCTCTTATGTAGGACAAAAAGATGCATATATTACGTGCGATATTGTATCGCTGAAAGGCACAGGAAGAGGATACATGTCAGTGCTTATTGTGCAGAAAAAATAAAAGCGGTATTTTCTCTGTAGTGGCAAGGAGCGCCTTGCCACCACAACTCTTAATCTTCCGGGACAATTGACGCAGAGTGATTATATTTATGAAACATGCTAAAACCCCTTAAATTTAGCAAGGTGTTTAAGGAAAGGTTGATATTCCCATGTGATAGTATATTTTTTGCTCAGGTCTTTAATCATGCGATAATACTTCTCGTAAATATCCTGAGATGTATCTTTATACCGTGGATTACAGTAAAAAACACGGCATCCAAGCGTTCTGAAGTCCCTGATGGCGCATTGATTATTTATTAAAAACGGACAAATGTTGTCCTGAATATCAAAATCGGGTACTTCTCTGTGGCTCGCAATATAATCAACTTCTATATTGCTGGCATAAAGGACATGGTCAAATACACTGAAACGACAACACGTACCGCATCCCTTACATCCAGGATTGAGAGCCAGTAATTCTTCCTCAAGACACCGATATATCTCTGCTAACTCTGCGTAACATTTTGTTTCTAACGATTCTTGTATTGTCATAATGGATCAAAACGTGCCTCGTATGTTTTCATATTTTCCTGAATTTCTTTCAGAGTGTGGAGTGCTCCCCTGTCTATTCCAGGACACGTCTTCTTTAATTTCTCCCATTCAGCCCTGTTCTCCATGTTCGACTTCCAGAACGGAAACGACCTGCACTGGCATGGTCTCACATGATAAATCTTACAGCCATTATTATACATAATGCAGTCGCCGTTACTGTACTCTAACAAACTCAGTCGGTCATTCACGCTTCTCAGATAATTCCTGGCAAATGCATCCTGCGTGATACCAAGAAATGATGATATACTTGCAATCTCCTGCTTATTAATCCATACCACACCAGGCGCGCCACGGCAACACCTGCCGGACTGCTGACATTCGAATCGCAGGCCGTCTTTGTACCAGAGCGTTGTATCACCCGGATTATCTATATTTTTACTCATCCTACGCCGTCCCTTTCAAATTAGGCCTTACGGCAAATTTTTATTGTAGCCAAGATCCCTTGTGCTCGGCAATAAACGGTTTAATCTATTTAAACCATTTACAGAAAACACCATAAATATTACTGTCCAAATGGAAAGACGCTCGCCTCCGGCGCTGTGGAAAGCGTTGTATTCAGCCCGGATGGAACAATTTTAGCGTCAGCGAGTATGGATGGTACGGTGTTTTTGTGGAACATGGAGACCAGAAAACCCATAGGCCATTCCCTGACTGGCCATAAAAAAGCCGTCGAAAGCGTTGTATTTAGCCCTGACGGCAACACATTGGCATTCGGCAACTATTTTATAACATGGTAGTGGCAAGGCGTGCCTTGCCACTATTTCCCTCAACGCTGAACCCAATGGTACCCCCATTTAAAGACCTACAACCTCGACAGGTCTCTCCCTCTGGATAATTGTCCCATCTCCTAATTGTCCATATTCATTCCATCCCCATGCCCAGGCTGTTCCTCCTGAATTTATTGCCATTGTATGACTTTTTCCACAGGCAATTCCAAAAATATCATTTATTCCCGTAACCTTTACGGGTTTTGTTTTCAAAGTTGTTGTACCGATACCTAACTGACCATTTTTATTCCATCCCCAAGCCTTAACGTTTCCGTCTGATTTCAGGGCAACCGTATGAGCCCATCCACCGGCAATATTTGAAACGTCACTGAGTTTAACGACTTTTACCGGACTATTTTCCTGACTCTTTGTTTCATTTCCCAATTGGCCATATTGATTCCGGCCCCATGTCCATACTTCACCATCCGATTTCAAAGCTATTGTATGATACCCACCGGCAGTAATGGCTGTGATATCGGTAAAAATACTGCTATCACTATTTTTTACCTGTACCGGTATCTTACTATCCGTGGTATCACCAATACCGAGTTGACCATAATAATTATTTCCCCATGCCCAGACCGTACCGCCTGACTGCAAGGCTATTGTATCTCTTTCACCGCCGGCAATAGCAATAACATTGCTGAGTCCGCTTACCTGTACCGGTATATTACTATCCGCGGCGTTTCCATTCCCCAATTGGCCATACTTGTTTCTTCCCCACGTCCAGACTGTGCCGTCTGACTTCAGGACTACCGTATGTAAAGCTCCGCCTGCAATATCAATAACACTACTCATACCGGTCACCTGTACCGGTATATAGCTATCCGTGTTACTTCCGTTGCCTAGCTGACCGTATTGATTCCTTCCCCACTCCCAGGCTGCCCCATCTGATTTCAGTGCTATGGTATGATACGCCCCGGCGGTAATTGTAACAATGTCGCTCTTTTCGCTCACCTGCACCGGTATATTACTATTCGTGGTGTTCCCGTTGCCTAATTGACCATTATAATTGTTGCCCCATACCCAGACCGTCCCGTCCGGCCCCAAAGCTATCGTATGGAATGCCCCAACACCGGCAATAGCAACAACACCGCTTATCCCGATGACCTGTACAGGTATACTACTATTAACATTGTTTCCATTTCCCAGTTGACCATACAAATTCAATCCCCACGTCCAGACCGTCCCATCTGACTTCAAGGCCACTGTATTTCCGCCTTCACCTGCAATAGCAATAACATTGGTTAAACCAATTACCTGTACCGGTATTTTTTTACCATTACTGTTGCTTCCGTTTCCCAGTTGACCATACGAATTGTTTCCCCAAGTCCAGACTGTGCCATCTGACTTCAAGGCTATTGTATGATATTCACCACAGGCAATGGCAATAACATTGCTGAATACGCTGCCGTCACTATTCTTCACCTGTACCGGTATTTTACTATCCATGGTACTCCCATTTCCCAATTGACCATACTGATTCCCTCCCCACGTCCAAACCGTCCCGTCTGATTTCAGGGCTACCGTATGGGCTCCTCCACCCGCAATGGCATCAACATCACTCAGTCCGCTCACCTGTATGGGGATATTAGTATCCGTGGTGTTCCCATTTCCCAACTGACCAAACTGATTCCATCCCCACGTCCAGACCGTCTTGTCTGACTTCAGGGCTACCGTATGTAATGCTCCACCTGCAATGGAAGTAACATCGTTCAAACCAGTAACCTGTACCGGTATATTACTATTCGTGGTGTTCCCATTTCCCAACTGACCGTGAGCATTACTCCCCCACGTCCAGACCGTCTTATCTGACTGCAGGGCTGTCGTATGATACCAACCACCAGCAACGGCACTAACATTGCTGAAGACACTGCCGTCACTATCCTTCACCTTTACCGGTATATTACTATCCGCGGTGCTTCCGTTACCTAGTTGCCCATACAGATTCCATCCCCAAGTCCAGAGTGTACCGTCTGACTGCAAGGCTACTGTATGCGCTCCTCCGCCAGCAATGGCAACAACACCGCGCAGACCGCTTACCTGTATTGATGGCACCGGTATATTACTATCCGTGTTGCTCCCGTTTCCTAACTGCCCATTAACATTACTTCCCCATGTCCAGATCTTACCGTCCGACTTCAGAACTATTGTATGATTTCCTCCACCAGCAATGGCTGTAACACTGCTCAGACTGCTCACCTGCACCGGTATATTACTGTCAGTATTATTCCCATTACCCAATTGACCATTAACATTACTTCCCCATATCCAGAGTGTACCGTCTGACTTCAGGGCTATTGTATGATTTCCACCACCCGCTATTGCAACAACACCGCTCATGCCATAGACCTGTACCGGTATATTGGTATCTGTGGTGTTCTTATTTCCCAACTGGCCATTAATATTACTCCCCCATGTCCAGACTGTACCGTCTGACTTCAAAGCTATCGTATGGCTTCCTCCGCCAGCTATTGCAACAACACCGCTCAGACCGCTCACCTGCACCGGTATATTACTGTCCGTATTATTCCCGTTACCCAACTGACCATTAACATTACTTCCCCATATCCAGACCGTACCGTCTGACTTCAAGGCTATCGTATGGCTTCCTCCGCCAGCTATTGCAACAACACCGCTCAGACCGCTCACCTGCACCGGTATATTACTATCCGTATTATTCCCGTTACCCAACTGACCATTTGCATTAAGCCCCCATGCCCAGACCGTACCATCTGACTTCAGGGCTATGGTATGATTTCCTCCGCCCGCAATGGCTGTAATACTGCTCAGACCTCTCACCTGCACCTGTATATTTCTATCTGTGGTGTTCCCATTTCCCAACTGACCATTTGCATTAAGCCCCCATGTCCAGACCGTACCATCCGGCTTCAGTGCTATTGTATGATTTCCTCCACCTGCAATAGCAGTAATACCGCTCAGGCTGCTCACCTGCACCGGTATATTGCTATCTGTGGTATTTCCATTTCCCAACTGACCATTTGCATTAAGCCCCCATGTCCAGACCGTACCGTCTGACTTCAGGGCTATTGTGTGAGTTCCCCCTGCTGCGATTTGCGGTAATTTAGGCGCTGACGCCGCGCTCTGATCAATAAACAAAAAGAACAATAAAAGCACTATTGCAATGCCTTTAAAAATACCTAATCTATTACTGATAAGACCAAACAACGTACTTTTCATATCTCTTATTTTATCCTTCCTCTTGATCTGATGATTTTTTTAAATATTCTTCATGTTCAATAATGGATTATTTCTCCACAATTCTCAATATAAAAATCCCTTACTACCATAAAGTAATGAATTGCCTTGTTTTTATATACACCGAATGCCTCTGCTATTTCTTTAATACATGACATTTCTACTCTATTCTATAGAACTCCCGGCCAGATATCCCGTTGAAAATGCTGCCTGGAGGTTAAACCCTCCCGTTGGACCATCAATATCTAACACCTCTCCGGCAAAATACAATCCCTTTACAACCCTGGACTCCATCGTCTTTGCATCAACCTCATCAATGCTTACCCCCCCTGCCGTAACGATGGCTTCTTCGATGGGGCGATGACGGACAAGGGTAAGTTGGAGTTCCTTGAGTTGCTTCACTATTTTCTTTCTTTCCGGCGTTGTTATCTGCGATGCCTTCTTCTGAGGATCGATGTTACTCAGATTTAGGAGAACCGGAGACAATTTCTCCGGGACAAAAAAGGTCATGCAGGATTTCATGGCCTTACCGCCGTGCCGTTTTATCTGATTTATGAGAATTTTATCCAGTTCTTCATATGCATGGGTGTGTTTGAAATCAACTCGCATTTGTATGGGACCATTCGTGAGGCATTCAACGAGTCGCTTACTGATATCTAAGATAGCAGGTCCGGAGATACCATAATGGGTAAAAAGCGCCTCTCCAAATTGTTCGGCAATCTTTTTGCCTTTTTGATAAGCGGTGATCCTTACATTCTTGAGTGGAGTCCCCTGGACAGACTTCACCCAGGTTTCCTCTGTCTCAAACGCAATAATAGCAGGGTATGGGGTATGAATGGTATGCCCCACTTGAGATGCCCATGCATAACCATCCCCCGTACTTCCTGTAGAAGGATAACTGAGCCCGCCTGTTGCAATCAGGATTTTTTTACCAAAAAAAGCTCCGTGATTTGTTTCTACCCTAAAAAACCCATTGTGTTCAATGTTTAACTGTAAGACCGTGGTATTTATTTGTATTTTTACCCGGTGGTCTCTCATGTATGCTTCGAGTGCATTCAGGACAGAATCCGCTTTCTGGCTTTCAGGAAAAACCCGTCCTTTGTTTTCCTCCACCGTTTCCACACCGTATGATAAAAGAAACGCACGTAATTTTTGATTATCGAAGGCCTCCAGCGCCATGCGAAGAAAATGCCCACCATTCCCGTACGCCTTTATAAATACATCCAACGGTGCGGAATTGGTTACATTACATCGGCCTGACGCGCACATGAGGAGCTTCCTGCCCATGCAGTCTTTTTTCTCAAGCAGGACTACCCTCTTACCCCGTTCTCCTGCACGACCCGCAGCCATCATCCCCGCTGGCCCACCGCCGATAACAATGAAATCGTAATCAGACATACTATCAAATCTTGCACGATAACCCTTCGGTCTCCTTTTTTAAGGAGAACTCATGGGAGTTGTACGTACCACCCTTTTTAATCCAGTAAATTTAAAAGTTGCTTTTTTTTCATTATCACACTAGTATTA
>CAYJME010000140.1:8970-9044 GCA_964370795.1 uncultured candidatus Brocadiaceae bacterium | reverse complement strand
ATTGGGAAATGGGACGCAGACGGGCAGCAACGTGCCGGTGCAGGTCCGTGGGCTTGATGACGTGACTGCCATTG
>CAYJME010000140.1:0-8870 GCA_964370795.1 uncultured candidatus Brocadiaceae bacterium | reverse complement strand
CACAGGACAGTGTGGACGTGGGGATACAATAAATATGGGCAATTGGGAAATGGGAAGCATACGGGCAGCAACGTGCCGGTGCAGGTCCGTGGGCTTGATGACGTGACTGCCATTGCCGGTGGTGGGTATCACACCATCGCCCTGAAGTCAAACGGGACGGTGTGGGCGTGGGGATGGAATAAATTTGGGCAATTGGGAAATGGGCATACGTTTTTTAAACGGCGGCCAGTGCGGGTCCGTGGGCTCAGTGCCGTGATTGCCATTGCCGGCGGTGAGTATCACACCATCGCCCTGAAGTTACACAGGACAGTGTGGACGTGGGGATACAATAAATATGGGCAATTGGGAAATGGGACGCATACGGGCAGCAACCTACCGGTGCGGGTCCTGATCCGCTGGTAATCGCTCTTTACTATTAAATGCAGAAAACGATCATAGCATAGTGATATGGCAAGATGCAAGGTAACGTCAAAGTTGCAGAATTTCCTTGGTTTTATACAATTTTGTGCCATTTCCCACATTTCTGCAAAACCCTTTTGATTTGGAATGAGTATTACTGACTATGATGTTACCCTTGGGCAAGATAGTGCCATTAGCCCATTCTGGAAAAGAACCACCATGTGGTGGAGCGGTCTCATATTAGCGCTTGTAAAAGGTAGTGTCGATACATTGTAGAGACAAGGCATTGCCTTGTCTCTACGGCTACGAATATCTATGGATGACGACTAAAGTCGTCACTACGAATGGGGCAGGGAATAAACCACCCGCGCAACGGAAGGAGGTGATTGTACATAAGAAAATATTTGTAAAACACGCATAGTATTATTAAGGGATTTATTTTTCAAATACCTGTAGGAGTAAGTTACGAAAAGTAGGTTTTTACCTGTTTGTAAAAGGATGTATGCCTTTTCAACTATGGCTATTCTACTTTTACTGTGTGTAGTGTTCTTCGCCCAGAAGTTGTCATGGGCATCAGCGCAACCGAATATTGCGGGAGGGTTTTATCAAACTATCGCCCCGAAATCAGACGGGACGGTGTGGGCGTGGGGATGGAATAAACATGGGCAATTGGGCAACGGGACTAATACGAATAGCAACCTGCCGGTACGGGTCAATGGGCTGAGCGGCGTGACCGCCATTGCCTGTGGTAGTGCTCATACTATTATCCTAAAGTCTAACGGAAAGGTGTTAGCGTGGGGACGCAATGAACAAGGGGAATTAGGAAATGGATGCCTAACAATCGGCCGGTCCTGGTCAAAATCCGTTAGGGATTTGCGCTTTGTTATTAAACGAGAGAAACGATCAGAGCATTGTGATAGGGTAATACAATACCGTCAGTGTACATGCAAAGGCACCTTCGGCTAATGGATGGACGCGTTAAGTAATTCACCTGCGACGGTTGAAGATATTAGGGATGATCTGTGAACATGTCTCTGTAGTGGTATTGCATGGATTTCGTTCAAATTGAAGCTATCACGATGCGCTCAAAATAGTAGATAATTATACTAAGACCGGAATCGATGTACCACCCCCGTCAGCACCACAATATCCCCCTGGTTTGCTATCTTCATAGTTCTCCCTATCGTGGTATCTAAAGGTTAGCGCCAGCAACTACCCTGCATGTCCTCGGATCCCATTCCATTCATCTCCGTCTCAATTTTCAGTGTTTTCCAGACTCTTTTTGCGTCTATTCTTTATCGAAGAAGTGCGTCTCCCTTATGTTGTATTAGATTCTCAAATCCCCTTGAGAATCTGCCTTTTTTACCCCTATCCTGTAACAAGGCCTCGTCCTGCTTGCAGGATTTAGGTAACAATTTACTTTATAAATTTAAACGCATCAGTATAATACAGCAAATGCCGATTTAATTATTACTTTTACCTCCCCGAAAGTAAACTTGTTAAGAACGAAGATTATATTATATATTAACATTTTCTGCATTTTAGGTGTATGAAATGTTGCCTGTTTTTATTTCTCACGCTTTTTTTTCCGGTATACGCTTGTTTTGCAGAAAACGAGCCGGATAAAACTTCTCACGGCACAACAGATTTCAATACCATCAAAGCGGAAGAAATAACCCCGGCGCCGGAGGATTATAATTTTAATGTCGCATCAGTTCCCCTGGAGGATGAAGCGTGGAAAAAATTTGAATTTCATGGATTTTTCGAGGTAACATCGCCCATTCACGGACGGGACGATGAATCCCAGCAACCATCGTCAAGTTTTCTGGAGGAAAACGAGTTTACTTTCTGGCTGGGCAAACAGATAACGAGGAAACTGTCCTTTGATTCAGAAGTAGAAATTACCAAAGGATTGCAAAAATATGCATTGGAAAAATGTGAATTTGATTATGAAATCCTGGAGAAGAAGCTCCTCGTATTTCGCGCAGGAAAATTTAAATATCCTCTGGGCATCGAGAGGTTCGTCGAAGACGGTCCGCTTAACAAACTCATAGACCGCCCATTTCCTTCAATTCGAATTGTTCCCGGAACATATTCAGATATTGGCATTATGCTCATGGGAACCCTATCCTTTCCAGCCGACACAAAATTGAAATACGAAATAGCATTGTCAAACGGCCTGGAAGGGCCGGAACCGGAAGATGTGCAGCAACTCTGGGACAACAACAGTAACAAGGCCATCGGGGGCAGAGTTGGATATGAGTTTTTGCCAGGACTGGAAATAGGAAGTTCATACTCACGGGGAGCTTATGATGAGGGCAATAAGCGCGACATTGACTTTTTCGGGGCTGATATTCAATTTAAAAGGGGCAATCTGGAAATACGCGGAGAATATATCATCAGCAATGTTGAACAATCATCCGCAAAGGGCGGAGATTACCAAAGGGATGGTTATTATCTCCAGACGTCATACAGATATCCATTCAATTTGAATTATTTACGATATCTGGAAGGAGCGCTCCGTTTTGATTCCGTAGACCCGAACAGGGATATAACCGAAGGCAATGAGGCAGACAGGATATCGTTTGGGCTTAATTACTCCCCTATGGAACATCTGGAATTTAAGTTAGAATATGAAGTTGAAAATGAACCCGGGGTGGAAACACATGGAAAATCATTTGTCCAGGCTATATTTCGATGGTAAAGACCTCATGATTTAGATAATCTTAACACGTTGATTTTGTCTTTACATAGATTCATAAATACTGTACATTAATAACCAAATACTATTGAAACACCTTACGAAAGATGGCAACCTGACCGAAGGAGAAATCACCAGAAGTTTGATATTGTTTCATGGAAGAAAGGCCGTGCTTATTACAGTATGGTACATAATATCACCCTCCAAAAACAAATGGAGGAGGCGCTCAGAAAAAGCGATGCCCGTTTTATCAATGTACAGCGAATCGCCCATGTTGGGAGTTGGGAATGGGACATTGTAAAAAACAAAATCCAGTGGTCTGATGAAATCTATCGTATCTTCGGTTTAACCTCCCGGCAATTCGGCGCTACCTTTGAGTCATTCCTCAATTCCGTTCACCCTGCCGATAGAGAATTAGTAAAGAATTCTGTCCAGGAAACGCTGTATAGGAGGAAACCTTATTGCCTTGATTTCCGTATCATCCAGCCAAACGCATCGGTACGTTTCATTCATTCCGAGGCCGAAGTCATTTATGATAATAACGACCATGCAATTCAAATGAATGGAACGAGTCAGGATATCACTGACCGCAAAAAGATAGAACAACGACTGTGCATCCAACATACAACAACGCGCATACTGGCAGAATCGCATACTCTTGAGGATGCTGTTAGAAAAATAATCCAGGCCATCTGCGAAGGACTTGAATGGGATTGCGGCGAATTCTGGACTATAGACAAAAAACCCAATCTCCTTTATTGTACCAACATCTGGCATGTACCATCATTCGAAATACCAGCATTCGAAACAACTGCCCGCGCTATTACCTTTCCACCAGGTGTTGGACTACCGGGAAGTATCTGGTCAAGCGCCAAACCCATCTGGATTGAAGATGCTGCCTGCGATACACGCTTTCTCCGTTCAGGCGTCATACGCGAGGAAAAAGTACATGGCGCCTTTGGTTTCCCTGTTTTAAGCGACGGTGAAATGCTCGGCGTCATGAGTTTTTACAGCCGCGAGATAAAGCAACCGTATGAGGACTTGCTCAACGCGATGGGCGCTGCGGGAAGACAACTTGGTCAGTTTATAAAACGGAAACAGGCAGAGGATGCCCTTAATTACAGAATAAATTTTGAAAAGACCGTGGCAAAGATTTCTACCCGGTTTGCCTTTCTTTCAGACTTTAATGATGCGGTTTTTGAAACACTGGCAGATATTGGGCATCTGGGAAGCGCAAGCAGGGCATACCTTTTTCAGTTCCGGGAATACGGAAAAATTATGGACAATACTCACGAATGGTGTGAAACGGGAGTTACATCCGAAATTCAAAATCTCCAGAATCTTCCTACAGAAATCGCCCCCTGGTGGATGGCGCACCTGCGTGCCGACAAAACAATTCACATTACGGATGTTTCTCAGATGCCTCTCGAGGCGGCTGCCGAGAAACAAATACTTGAAATGCAGGACATCAAATCATTACTGGTACTGCCCGTGTATACAGAAAAAGAGCTCATTGGATTTATTGGTTTTGACAACGTCATAACCACCGGCGCATGGCCTGAAGAAAACATTGATTTGCTCCGTATAACTGCAGAGATAGTTGGCAATACGATTGCCCGCAAACGGGCAATGGAGGCATTAAGACACATCGCCTATCATGACCCCCTCACGAATTTACCGAACCGCATGTTATTCCATGACCGCCTGAAGGTATCGATTAATCAGGCAAAACGGAGTAAAAAGGTGGTGGCGGCCTTACTCCTTGACCTGGATTCCTTCAAGGTCGTCAATGATTCTTTTGGACATCAAATGGGAGATTCTCTCCTGAAAGCTGTGGCAAAGCGCCTGACACAGTGTGTACGTGAAGGCGACACTATTGCACGCATGGGCGGCGATGAATTTATGCTGGTCCTTCCCGATCTTATACAAGCACAGGACGTTTGCATTATTGCGCAAAAAATCCTCACGATGACAGCGCAGCCATTTGAAATACAAGGCCATGTAATTCATACCACAGCCAGCATGGGCATCAGTCTCTTTCCCCTCGATGCGCATGACGTAGACAACCTGATTAAACTGGCAGACGTCGCCATGTATCTTTCCAAAGGGCAGGGCAAAAACACATACCGTTTTTACAATCTTGATATGAATACCCATATTTAATTTAAAATATTGGATTATTAATTGTCGGAATAATAGCTACTATAGTTCCGCTCATTGTTGCCCTTAACCTGGATAAGGAGGAGATAAAAAAAGGTAAAACATTGTTTTCAAAATGCTTATGATGGGGATAGGTTTCTACTTCTGTATGATGTTCGGCGTTATCGTATCTGAAAACTAATTTCCTATCATGTGTCTGATAATGATACGAATAAGCCAGTCTTTTTAAAACAGGTTAAGTTCCGTTACAAGTTTCTTCTCCGCCCACCAGTTAAAAGTATCGTCTTTTTCTTCAATTTCCCCATTTCTAAACTTTTCAATGAAGATACTGGTAAAGACAAATAAAAATCAAATTACCTTGAGAGTCTTGAAATTACTGATAAAATGAAAAGAAATACAAGGCTATACAAACTAATAAAAACAGATTAAAAACCCGGGTATTCTTATTCGTAATTCACCATTCGACGTTCAATATTCGCTATTTATAAACAACTTATAACCAGGCGATATGTTTCAACCCTATGCCAAATTTTCAGAAAATTCTCCATCCGGAAAAATTTAATCTCATACTCTATTATGCCATCACCAGTTTTGTCATCATTGGTGTATTGAGTCTGGCAGTAGGCTGGATATTTCCCCGCATGGAGAGCGAGGAACTCATCAAGAGAAGTGAGAAATACGCGCAGTATTTTGTCAGCCACCTGAATTATGAAATTTATAAAGACTTCCTCCGCCCTACTCTCAAAAAAAATAAATTCATCGACCTGGAAAACAACCGCGATCAATTAAAAAGACTCGACAAGGTTGTCCATGAAAATATGTACGGTCTGAATATAAAGAAATTGTATCTTTACGATATGGAAGGTCATATCATATACAGTACCATACCAGAGCACATTGGGTTTACCATTGATCGTGGACAGAACTCAAAGTTGGATTCCGCCATCAGCGGCCATTCTGAATCTGCATTGCGACTTGCCGGTACAACTGATTCAAAAGGCTCTTATGTGGTAGAAACCCTGCTTGAAAGTTATTACCCCTTTTATGAAATGGAAAAAAATGAGCACAGGAAAAAACAGGTAGGCGTCCTGGAAATATATCAGGATATGTCGGAGCTGAAGAAACAAATTGGCAAGGCGCGGGAAAAAGCCATTATCATGACCGGCTCGGCCATGGGGATTTTATTTCTCTCCCTCTTTCTCATTGTTTTAAAAGCGGCGCGGGTTATTAATACGAGAACGAACCAGCTCGTCGAAGCCCGAAATACCCTGGAATTGAAGGTTGAAGAAAGAACCCAGGAAATCCGGGGGGCTTATAAAAAACTGCAACTCACCCAGCGCAAGTTAATACAATCTGAAAAACTGGCAAGTATTGGAACACTCGCCACAGGTTTAGCCCATGAGATCAATAATCCACTGGCCTCCGTGGCAAGTTGCGCAGAAGGGTTAATAGAACGGCTCAAAACGATACAGGATCACAAGGGACATCCCAATACCAGAGAGGAATTGGAAATATTTCCTGAATATTTGAATATCATCTGCAATGAGACCTACCGGTGCAAATCCATTACCTCTAATTTGCTCAATTTCTCGCGACAGTCAGAACCTAAATTTGACCGAATCAATATCAACCTTGTCATTCACGATACGCTGTCCATTGTCAAACATCAGTTTCAAACAAGGTATCAGGGTATCCGACTGAACCTCTCTGAATGCCCGTGTGAAGTAATCGGAGACCCGCAGCAGCTCAAGCAGGTTTTTCTGAATTTAATTATTAATGCGCTCCATGCAACTGAGGCTGGGGGTGATATATTCATATCAACCATCATCAAGCAAATGACCGTACAAATTATGGTTAAGGATACCGGCGCTGGAATAAACCCTGAACATATCGATAAGATATTCGATCCGTTTTTTACCACAAAACCCACGGGGAAAGGTACCGGACTTGGTCTTGCCATATGTTATGGTATTATAGATATCCACAATGGGAGAATCGAAGTTTCGAGTGAAGGCGCTGGAAAAGGAGCGACCTTTACGATAACATTACTTTTAGCAGCGTAGAAAGGTAAATACGGAGAATGAAACCATAAGGACACAAAATAAATGAGCAAAAAACCCAATATACTTTTTACCGACGATGAAGAAATGCTCCGTACTGTCATGGCGAAGGAACTTACCCGCATGGGATATAATGTCACCTGCTGTGGAAACGGCGCCGACACCCTGAAAACCCTGCAGGAGCGGGATTTTGATGTATTAATTGTTGATATGAACATGCCCGTCATGAATGGCATTGAAGTCTTGAAAAGGGGAAAGGAACTGGAACCTACCACTGAAGTAATCATCCTCACCGGTCAGGGCACAATTGAAAGCGCAGTTCAGGCAATAAAATCCGGCGCTTACGACTACCTGACAAAACCGTGTCACCTAAGCGAGCTTAATGCCCTTTTACAAAAGGCGTTGGAAAAACGGCAATTAAGCAGGGAAAACGCGCACCTCAGGCGGTTGGTAAAAGTTACTCAGAAAATTCCTACCATCGTTGGAAACAGTACAGCAATGAACGCCGTTTACAAAATGATTGATAAGGTTGCGCCGTCGGATTCAACAGTACTGATCCAGGGAGAGAGCGGCACGGGAAAAGAACTCGTTGCCCAGATGATTCACCAGCGCAGCACACGGACGCATAAACCTTTTGTGGTGGTAAATTGTGCCACCCTGCAAGAAACAATTCTGGAAAGCGAACTCTTTGGACATGTAAAAGGTGCATTTACCGGCGCCCTGGAATCCCGCATAGGCTTGTGCGAAGCGGCGGATGGCGGCACTCTGTTTCTGGACGAGATTGGAGAACTGACCGTCAATACTCAGGCAAAACTCCTCCGTGTCGTTCAATCAGGCGAGGTGCGCCGCGTGGGCGATAATAAGGTAATTACTGTTGATACCCGTATCATTGCAGCAACCCATAAAAACCTGGAACAGGAAGTAAAAAACGGGCGATTCCGCGAAGACCTGTATTTCCGGCTCAATGTCATTACCCTGTTACTCCCCCCCTTACGAGAAAGGCATGATGACATCCCTCTCTTGATCGATCATTTCCTCAAAAACTATTGCAATAACAAAAAGAAAAAACCCTTCCTCCCCGATGCAATGGAATGCATGATGCATTATGCCTGGCCTGGAAACGTGCGTGAGTTAGAAAACACCATTCAACGATTGGTCGTACTGAGCGAAGAGGACAGCATTGGTATCGAGGATCTACCCCAGAACATTCGCGGTATGCCTTTCATCCAGAATAAGAGAGAAGAATCAGCATTGAGCCTTGCAAAGGTCGAAAAGGACCACATCCTCAAGGTATTACGTGAAAAACAGATGAATAAGACTCTTACAGCCGAAACCCTTGGCATATCCTTAAAAACCCTTTACAACAAATTAAAGACATATGGAATTGACGTATAAGTAATATTTACATTTTTTCGTGTAAATATTTCAAAATTTTTTCTTTTATGTATCGTGTTCAAAACAGACAAAATTCACTGATTGATAGTAACTGTTCTCTATCCTAGCGCAGCTATGCCGCAACCAAATCCCCCGATCAAAGGGAAACAACCCCC
>CAYJME010000139.1:0-9096 GCA_964370795.1 uncultured candidatus Brocadiaceae bacterium | reverse complement strand
CTTAACAAGCTTGCTGGCATCCACGTACCTGGGAGGGTCTATCTGGCCTGCCGAGGCTGAGGGTTATGCTCTCGCCCTTGACACAAACGGGAACGTATATGTGACGGGGTTTGCCGAGTCAACAGACTTTCCGACAACAAGCGGGGCATATGATACCTCTCAGAACGGTGGCTTAGATGTCTTTGTCTCGAAGCTAAACAGTGGCTTAACAAGCCTGCTGGCATCCACGTATTTGGGAGGGGCTAATCAGGATTATGGCAATGCTCTCACCCTTGATACAAGCGGGAACGTTTATGTGACCGGATCGACTGTATCAGAAAACTTTCCGACAACGAGCGATGCATATAATACCTCTTATGGTGGTTATGGAGATGTCTTTGTCTCAAAGCTGAATAGTGGCTTAACGAACCTACTGGCATCTACGTATCTGGGTGGGACTACTGGTCAGGATTGGGCTAATTCTCTCACCATCGACACAAACGGGAACATTTATGTAACAGGATGGACTACTGCAACAGACTTTCCGACGACAAGTTGTGCGTATGATATCTCACAGTATGTTGGTTATTTTGATGTCTTTGTCTCGAAGCTGAACGGTGGATTAACGAGCCTGCTGGCATCCACGTACCTGGGCGGGTCTGGTGGTGAGCAGGGTAATGCTCTTACCCTTGATACAAGCGGGAACGTATATGTGACGGGGTATACTCGGTCAACAGACTTTCCGACGACGAGCGGCGCTTATGATACCTCTTTTAATGGTGGTTATGGAGATGTCTTTGTCTCAAAGCTGGACGGTAATCTTTCCACCAACCCACCATCAATAAACTACGGGATAAATACCAATGCGGGCTATGTTGCCGAACCTGTCAATACGGCCCTGGGCAATTACACATACCAGCATACCGATTTAATAATGCCAGGCAGGGGCGTCGGCCTCCAGTTTGAGCGGGGTTATAACTCACAGGATTCGTATAACGGACCACTGGGGTATGGGTGGACGCATACCTACAACATTGCATTGACAGAAAATGCCAACAATGGCTCCGTCGTGGTGAAATGGGGTGACGGGCATGAGGCATTTTACCAGTCCAATAACAACGGCGGTTATACACCCCTATACGGCGGGGTATTTGACGCACTGATAAAGAACAACGATGGCAGTTTCACCCTTACCCAAAAGGATCAGACTACCGATACCTTTGATACCGCAGGCAGGCTCACCACGATTACCGATAAAAATAACAATTCCCTCGTCATGACGTACGATGCGTCAAATAACCTGACAAAGATGAGTGACACGACCACGGGGAGATACATCACCCTTGCCTACGATACCAACAACCACATTACTGCGATAACCGACCCGATAGGAAGAACCGTCAAATACGCATACGATAACGGCGGAAATTTAACGAGCGTTACCGGCGCAAACGGTGGCATAACCCAATGTACCTATGATGACAGTCACCGTGTGCTCACCATTACCAACCCCGGAGGCAATATCCTGGTCAGCAACACCTATGATACCCAGGGAAGGGTCATCTCACAGGACAATGGGAAGGGATTTACAACCACCTTTAATTACGATACCCCCAATGCAGGCGATACCACCGTTACCGATCCCCTGGGTTTTGCTACTATCTACACCCATGATAATGTCTACCGGCTGACACAGATAAAGGACGCCAATGGCAACACCATCAACTATACCTATGATAACAACAATAACCGCACCAGCGTTACTGACAAGAATGGCAAGGTTACCACGTATACCTACGATTCCATGGGGAACGTCACATCCAAGACCGACCCGTTCAGCAATGCGACCACGATTGTGTATGATGCTCGTAATAACCCCACCAAAAAGACCGACGCACTGGGAAGTATTACCTCATATAAATATGATGACAACGGCAATCTCATCAGTACCACCGATCCCCTGGAAAACATAAGTTCAATTACGTATAACAGCCATGGTCAACCCCTTACCCTGACCGATGCGAATGGCAATGTAACAACCAATGAATATGATGCACAGGGGAACGTTCTTGCGGTGATTGACGCCCTGACTCATAAAACCACGTACACCTATGATGATGTGGGGAGAAGGATAAGCGCCACAGATGCAAATGGCAACACAACCTCTTTCACTTACGACAAGCATGATAATCTCCTGACGACTACGGATCCCTTGGGCGGCGTTACCTCTTATGCCTACGATGCAAACAACAATCGCACCAGCGTCACCGACCCTAATAAGAATATAACGAGTTATAGTTATGATGAAAATGACCTGCTCACTACGGTGAAGGATGCATTGAACAACGTGATCACCTATACGTATGATAAAGCAGATAACAAAATTTCTGCTCAGGATGCACTGGGTAATACCACCTCCTATGCGTATGATGGTGTAAAAAATCTGGCGCAGATAAAAGACGCCCTGAACAATATCGCCACCTATACCTACGATGCGAACGGCAATAAACTGACAGAGACCAATCCCCTCGGCCATACCGTGACCTATGCGTATGACGCCTTAAACAGGGTTGTCTCTGTGACCGACCCGCTGGGCAATACACCAATCACTACGTACGACGCACTTGGCAGGGTCACCGGAAATACCAATGCAAAAGGGCAATTTACTCATTTTGAGTACGATGCATTGGGCAGGCTCACAAAGGTTACAGACGCAAAAGGGGGCGCTGTTCTTTACGCCTATGATAAAAACGGCAACCGCATTTCCATGACAGACCCAAAGGGCAACATCACGTCATATACCTATGACGCCATAAACAGGCTCATTAAAGAGGTCGAACCATTGGGAAAGACGCACCAGTATGCGTATGATGCAGTGGGAAACAGGATAACCGTGATCGATGCGAAAGGCAGGAAGATACAATACGCCTATGACGGCAACAGGAGACTTGTCAAAGTCACATATCCGAACCATGCAAAAGTCACGTTTACTTACGACGCCAACGGCAATAAGACGAAGATGGTGGATGCTTTGGGAAAAACCACGTATACATACAATGGTTTGAACATGATGGTTTCCTGCAATGACAGTTTTGGAAAGAAGGTTGTTTATGGTTATGACGCAAATGGGAACAGGACGTCCATAAAGTACCCCGATGGCAAGGTGGTAACCTACGCTTATGACGTCCTCAACAGGCATAAAACAGTGACCGACTGGCTTGGACATACAACGGGCTACACCTATGATGCGGCGGGCAATCTGACCGGTATATCGAATCCAAACTAGACAACGGTTGCTTATACCTACGATGATGCCGGACGACTGACAGCGATTGAGAATGCAAAGTCGGATGCTACCGTTATATCGGGTTATACTTACACCCTTGACGCCCTTGGCAACCACACAAAAGTTGTCCAGGACGAGCCTTTAACGCCGCTCTTTGCGTATCAGAACGTTGCCTATACCTACGATGCAGAGAACAGACTTACCAAAGTTAATGGCATGGCTAATAAGTACGACGCCAATGGGAATCTCACAAAGAGGGGAAGCGATACCTTCACCTATGATTATGAAGACCGGCTTATTCAGAGCAACATCGATGGGGCGCTTGCTGAATACCGGTACGATGGCATAGGCAACAGGCTTGAAAAGACAGATGAGGAAACAACCACGCGGTACGTCCTGGATACCAACGGGAGCCTGAGCAATGTGCTTGCAGAAACGGATGACAGCGGTGATATTACCGCTTACTATGTCTACGGTCTTGGCTTACTATCAAAGATACTGCCCGATGGCACGACATATTATTACCATTACGATTCCCGGGGGAGCGCCGTTGCATTAACCGACGCCGATGAAAATATTACCGATGCGTATGCCTACGATTCGTTTGGCAGGCTTGCTAACAGTACCGGCACAACCACAAACCCCTTTAAATGCGTGGGGAGGTATGGGGTGATGGATGAAGGGAATGGTATTTCGTACATCAGGGCAAGATATTATATGCCCGAAACTGGCAGATTTATTGCAAAAGACCCGATAACAGGGAATGATCGAGATGGACAGGGTTTGAATAGGTATGTGTATGCGGTGAATAATCCGGTGAGGTTGGTTGATATATCCGGATATTCGGCGTTGGAGGGGAACGTGTCACAGGATAATTCTGGTAGCTCTGATACATTACACAGTTGGTTGATTGATAGGGAGAGAAGGAAAAAGGAGTATAGAGCACAAGCTATGATGGCCTGGAATGATTATGTAGCAGCGCTGGAAACCGAGGCTGCGTATTGGGAGGCATGGATAAATACCCTTGAAGCAATTCATGGCGCTCTTGATGCAGTAAGAGGTCTCTATATACAGGGTCCTAAAGGAGTTGGTGGTGGGATTGGGGAAATGGTATCAGTACTTACAAGAACCCTTGGTTATCAAAAAACCTCAGAAACAATTGATGTTGGTTTAAACGCTTATAGAGTATACGAGATGTTCGATGCTATTAGAGGCCTGCCAGAGCAAATACAATCAACAAAAACTGTTTTTAACGCAATTCATAATGTTGGAATTGGTGGAGTTAATTGGGAAAACGTTCTAAAAACGGATGCAGCCAGTAATGTTGGGAATTTGTACAAAGATGTAATTTTATTACCTAATACTTTATGGGGCTTGATTAGTAATTGACCGTATTATGCTCATTGCGGGTTTGCAACCTGTGCCACTTAATTTGAACATACTATGCCACTGACAAAGATTTCAAAGGAGTTTTACTTAACAGTACATCGAGTAGCAGCGTAACAGGTATTTTTTACCAGATGGTTTTTATATTGGGAAGATTTTGTAGGGTTTCATCTTTGGTGATTATAGGGAGGTTGAGATATTTTGCGGTTGAAACTATTATTTTGTCATGCAGTTCGGGGACGTCTTTTAGGGCAACCATTTTTTGTAGGATGGGATAATCAAGTGCGATGAGTATAAAATTTTCACTATCATGTATTTTTTCAAATAGTTTTTTGAAATTAAAAGAGATGCGTTTTTTGTCAAAAATGCTTAATGCTTCTGCAATGACAATCGAAGGGACAAAGATAACGGTTTCTCCCTTTTCGCATTTCTCAAAAATCATTGATACCTTTGGGCTTATTTTGGGGGTGTTTGTAAACCACCAGAGAAGGGCATGTGTATCCGTTACAAAATTCATAGAGAATTTATATTCTTATTTTGCTAGAGAGGGATTTTTTTGCGGCAGTAACATCTTCATCAGTAATCTCGATACCTTTGAGAATACCCTTCAGCGATATAACTTTTTTACCAGTTGTGGTAAGCTTTTTAAGAACAGATAATTTTAAATCCATAACCTCTTTTTCAAGAGTCTCGATCTTATGGAGTATGTCAGCAGTGTCATTTAAAGCTGTTTGTTTCATAATAGTTTTTACGTTTAAAAAATAATCTTTATATAACCTTATTTCTAACGGATACGTCTTTCTTTGTCAAGAGATAACCTTTAATACGATGGAGGTAAAAATATGTTTTTCAGGTTAAAGATAGTAACATGCGTATTTGTTGTCCTGCTCATGATAATGTCCTCTGCATTATCCTTTGCTGACACTATTACCTATACGTACGATGACCTCAACCGTCTCACCACGATGGATTATGGAAACGGCACAACCACAACATATACGTACGACGCCGCTGGAAACAGACTCACCATGACTACAACTCCCCAGGGAAATGGCGAGATATATGGTAATGTTGTGGATACCGACAACAATCCAATTGAATCTGCAGGTATCAGGGTCAAAGGGAAAGGAATAAATGTAGCAATGTCCACAACTACTGATGCAGGGGGGCTCTTTGAGTTTACTCATTTGTGGACAGATACCTATGTAATCACTGCAACGAAAGAAGGGTATTATACTGTAAAAAAAACAATACGGCTTAAAGAGGGTAAAAAGAAAAATATCCATATCGTGATGAGCAGGATTTCCGGTAATTGAACTTCTATCGCAGAAGTTTAAAGATTGCTGTGAAGGGAGAGCATTCATGAACCCGTAAAGCTATGCAGGCGGTGCTGACTTCTCTTGTGGAAATATAGCCATTTTCGTGATTGAGAATTTTACAGATTGCCCAACCTCGTACAACGCCTGACTATACGATTTAATTTCTCCGCCGGCGGGCGTTGAAATACGATACCTATACCACTCACCGATAAAGTTTCTGCTGGTAACGACGCCGGTAAAACGTCCGTCATCTGCAATTTTCACCTCGTGTGGCCTGAAAAAAAGGAATCCGTCGCCTGTTTCGTAATTTTTTGTATGACAGGTCAGCTCGCCCCATGGCGTGAGAATCCTATCCTTATCAATAATCTTTACCGTGAGTATCGTGGATTCACCAATGAAACCTGCTACGAAAAGCGACTGCGGAGAGGAATAAATTTCCTCAGGACTTCCGGTTTGCTCTATGCTTCCCTCATTCATCACCGCTACCTTGTTCGCCAGCAAAAATGCGTCTTCCTGGTCATGAGTCACGTAAACAGTCGTAATTTGTGTTTCTTTCTGGATGCGTTTGATCTCCTGCCGGATATCTTCACGGAGTTTTATATCGATATTAGATAGGGGTTCGTCCATGAGCAGTAACTTTGGCCCGGTAATGATAGCGCGTGCAATGGCGACTAATTGTTGCTGACCGCCGGAAAGTTTGCCCGGATATACCCCGGCGTACTTTTCTATATTAAGTTTACCGAGGACTGCCGCAATTTTTTTTCTCCTCTCTGTCCTGGCCAGTTTCCTTGCCTTTAATCCAAATTCAATGTTTTCTGATACAGTCATGTGTGGCCACAGGGCGAGGTCTTGAAACACCATCCCAACACACCTCTGTTTTTGCGAGATCATGGTTTTGTGTCCCTGGTGAGCAATCACGCCTTCTATCCGGATTTCACCACCATCGGGCGTATCAAGACCGCCAATGATCCTCATGGTTGTTGTCTTGCCGCAGCCTGATGGGCCTAACAAGGCAAGGAGTTGTCCTTTTTCAACCTCAAGCGATATCCCCCTAACAATTTCTTTTCTGTTGAAGGATTTTCTCAAATTTTTTAATTCAAGTGAAAGCATATTAATTTTAGAATTTTAGACAGGATTCACAGGATGATAGCACAGCTACACCGCAACCAAATCCCATAAGCAAAGGGAAACAACCCCTTGAGTCCCCCTTTTCTAAGGGGGATTTCAGAGTGTCCCCCTTAACAAAGGGGGTGAAGGGGGGTGTATAAAACTTACAAAAAAAGAAGATTTTACACGGTAATAGTATAATAAATATAATCCTGTCTAAAAATATTATTTTTGTGGAAATATTTTGAAATTCCAAGAAAAATTCCTACGGGCAATAATGTCATAACCACAATAATAATTGATAACGCAGAAACAATATGTTCCGGGCTATTTACCATATTGGTGAACAATGCTATGGGAAGGGTTTCCTGTCCTGGCGGGTAGAGCAGTATCGTTGTGCCCAGTTCCCCAATACAAAAAATAAAACACATTAACCATGTGGCAGTTATACCTTGAGCCAGAAGAGGTAAAAAAATCTTTTGTAAGATTTTGAACCACGAAATACCCGTTACGGCGCCTGCGTCTTCCAATGAGCCAGGAATTTGTTTAAAGTAATTTGTCATAATTCGGCTGGAGAGCGATAGAAATCGGGCGACATAGCCGATTATGATAATCCACCAGGAACCGTAAATACCTTGAAAGAAACCTTCCGGCCTGTTACATAATTTGATAAGTCCCACACCGATTACAGTCGCCGGTATGGCAAACAATACCCAGATAAATGATGAAATGCCATTTCTCGCTCTGGTTCGAATTTTTTCAGAAAGGTACCCCAGAAAAAAACCGATGACAGATAAAAGTGTGGCTCCGATAACCCCGAACAAGAGGCTACTTTGGATACTATTTTTTACAAGACAAAAGGCGTCATAATACGCAGATAAGGTTTGAGCGCCTGCAATAAGGGTGCTTAAAGGAATAATAATGGATATACTCAGCGTAAAGACACAAAAGACAACCCCAGGAATGATAAGCCATTTCTGGTGGTACTTTAACGTACCGGCAGATGGTTTCCTTCCCAGTATTTCAAAAGATTTTCCACGAAAATATATCAGTTCTATAATCAAAAAAGCAATGGTAATGGCTATGAGGGGAAAGGAACTTGCAGTTGCTGCCCTTTCATTATAAAAGGCGCTGAATTGGGTGAATACCTGGGTTGTAAGGACGTTGATTTGCAGGAGAGAAGGTATGCCAAATTCAGAGAGTGCAAGGACAAAAACAATCATCATACCTGAAAGGGTGGCAGGCGCAATAAGAGGTAGTGTGATTCGTCGAATCGTTAAAAAAACGTTTCCGGTAACTAATCCGCTCTCTTCAAGCCGTGGATTGATATTTTTTAACGCATATTCCGTTATGAGCATGACAACGGGATAGAGATTGAACGACAGTACCCATGCGCCGCCATAGACACTATAAATAAAACTTGAGATTGTTTCTGGTGAAAGCGGCGTATATTGGGACAGGAAGTTATTCAAAAAACCTGTTTTGCCGAGGAGACTTGTCCATGCAATTCCTGTCGTGTAAGAAGGAATAATTAAAGGGATAAGCAAACACACTTTGAAGAAATTATTTAAAGGGATAGGTGTCTTTGCAAGAAAAAATCCTGTGGGGACGCCCATGAGACACGACAAGACCGTTGTAAGAGAGGCAAACAAGAGGCTATTTATAATAACAGGCACATATTTCTGCGTGAGAAAAATATCCCGGTAGTATATGAACGATACATTACCATGTTCATAGATGGAATTGCCAAACATCCAGGCAACGGGGAGAAATGTAATACAGAGGAATAGGGCAAAGAAAAATCCGAGGGTAAATGTTTTTGAATTTAATATCATATTTTCCAGGTCGCTCCTACGGAGCTTCCTTTGTATTTGAATTCAATTTCTACAAACATGTGGGTGTATGTGTGGCATGATTAAAACTGCGCCTACAGACCCCACGATAAAAATTGTACGCATGGATTTATCCATGCTATCAATTCTTTTACATACTATACGCCCCAAAGGGGCAAAATAAGAT
>CAYJME010000138.1:0-9113 GCA_964370795.1 uncultured candidatus Brocadiaceae bacterium | reverse complement strand
GGAATAAGTAGCGCAACATGGCCATGTGAAGATGGTTTTGCGAGTTGTAAAGGGACAAAGACAGCACCCCATGCAGCCTTAATAGGTGTGTTTAAGAATGAGTTAGTTCAATTTCTGAAAGGGGATACACTTGAACAAAAGATTAGTACAAATTCTGATAAAAGCCTGGAAGTATCAACAAGTTTAGAGTCTCCGGGAAAAAATGCCATTTCGCTTTTCATCAATGGTCGTGTACAGCCGTACATTGTTAATCCTGATGGAAAAGGAAGCGGCATAAATCCAAAGAGTGGCAATGGGGTGAATACTATTAAGAAGACTACGGTATCAATAGGGGTAGATGCGGGGACTATTTCCATAGAAAACCCTATAAACGGCACCTATACAGTTTATCTCAAGGGGATATATAATGAGGACTTTAATTTACATATTGGGTATGTGGACAAAAAAGAAAATAAATTCCTTGATTACGCAGGCTTTAATCATGCCGATACAACATCATTTATCTTTACCTTAGACTCAACTACCCAGGAAAAAATTGTCATAAATCATTCACCCCTTCCACCAACAAATCTTCAGGCGGATGCGGTAGATGCTGAAGGGTTTAAAACGAGACTGGCATGGAAATCAAGCGCCGGTGTTGCTGGCTACAATATTTATTCAAAGGAAGATGATGAGCCGTATTTGAAATTGATTGGTAATACAAAGAAGCAATACTATGAAACTGACCATCCCTGGGCAGAGAATGCTTCGATAAAGACACGGATTTATACGGTATCTGCTGTTAAGAAGAATGGTAAGGAAAGTTTCCTATCCAATATGGCAGAAAATAACGATCGTGACCATGACGGGTTAACGGATGAGAAAGAGTTTGCATTGGGTACCGATGTAAATAATTTTGATTCGGACGGAGACACACTTAAGGATGGCGAGGAGCATATCTATGGCACCGACCCTTTAAAGGCAGATACCGATGAAGACCTTTATAACGATTATGTAGAGGTAAAGGCTGGTTCAGACCCGCTCAGTAAGGAATCAATACCATCGATCCTTGGCTCTGTACTAGATACCGAAGGCAATCCCCTTGAATCTGTAAATCTGAAACTGACGGGAGAAAATACCATGGTGTCTCTATCAACAGTATCGGATGCGAATGGGTTCTTTGGATTTGCAAATTTGGGTGAAGATACGTATAAAATCGCAGCAAAGAAGACCGGCTACAAGAATGCCAGCAAAAAGGTAGTGATAGGAAATGAGGAGCTAAAAGAGATTACGATAAAGATGAAAAAGAGATAATATCTTTCCAAAATTATTTTAACACCTTTGGCAAGGAAAAATAATTTGTCCTGATCATGCTTATTTGCTATAGAAAGACTGAACAAAGGTGAGAAATGGATAAAGGATGCATTTTTACCTTTGCACAATAACGTATCATCCTTTAAAGATTTTTAAAAAGGGAGGACAGGCAAAATGAAGCTGAAAGCGAGGTTGTTTAAAGGCATATTTTGTTTTGTAATGGGGGCTTTTCTATCAATGGGAAGTCATCCATTGACTTTATTTGCAGGGGTTGTGCCTGGTAGGTACGAGGTATTTATAAACGATGATCCTATACAGAAAGAGGCAAAGGACACATGGATATTTTCAGCAGATGGGGGCTTTAGAAGCGAGGGGTTGGGTATAGAAAGCGAATGGGAGGACACGGGAACCAATACCTTCAGAATTAAAACGGATAAAAAAGAAATTATAAAAGCTGTATCGAAGAATCTTAAATTACTCGGTCTGAACAAATCTGATTTTAGAATAAATATTAAAAAGATAAATATTTCCGGAATTTCTCATAAGAATGATACGATTACGGGAAAAATGCGCACAGATTTCAATATAACAATTAAGAGACCGGTAAAAATAGATTTTTCCACAAGTGGTAATGTGGATTTTCAGGGATACTTTTTATATTAGTCCTACAACCCGAACGGGTTGGGAGAAATAATATGCGGATAAGGTATATTGCTTAAAAGTGATTTTAGTGATGAATGTTTAATAATAGGGGGAGAGAGGGCTTTAGCCTCCCTCTCCCTCCAAAACGTACAGGAACTCCTGTTTGGGAACGTAAATGGACGGGAAACTCAGTTTCTCTTTAACATTAGTGTTTCTAAACAGGAGTTTGGGAACAAGCAGTAACCTGCCAGGCTGAATCATAAGAAGAGCTATGGTTTAAATAGCTATATACGCCATTTATTTACGACAGATTTAACACCAGCAATTTTGGTTCGGTCATTTCTTCCATAGCATAACGGACGCCTTCACGGCCGATACCCGAATCTTTAGCGCCCCCATAAGGCATGGTATCAGCCCGAAATGACGGTACATCATTAACGATTACGCCGCCAACCTCCAGGTTTTCGTAAGCATAGAAGATATGGCGTATGTTATTAGTAAACACACTTGCCTGCAATCCGTACCGGGAATTGTTGATTTGCCTGACGGCATCTTCAAAGTTCTCATGAATTGCGACCGTTACCGCCGGCGCAAATAATTCATTTTTGTTTACCTTCATACCGGCTGTTGTATGGGTAATCACCGTAGGCTCGTAGAATGTGTTTTTGCGTCTTCCACCGCAGGCGAGTTTCGCCCCTTCCTGAACTGCCTCAGATACCCAGGACTCAATCTTCAGTGCGGCCTGTTCGTCGATCATGGGGCCGATTTTTGTGTCCTCTTCCATAGGGTTGCCCATTTTTAAGGTCTTTACGTTATCTATAAAATTTGTCAGAAAGTCATCGCATATTTTTTTGTTTACGAATAATCGCTGGAGTGATATGCAAATCTGCCCGCTAAAGGAAAAGGCGCTTACCACACATCGTTTCACAATGTAGTCCAGGTTTTCAGGGCTATCAATGATTGCGCCGGCATTTCCACCCAGTTCCAGGGTAACCCTTTTTTTCCCTGCAATCTGTTTGAGCCGCCATCCGATTTCAGCGCTTCCCGTGAAGGTGAGCTTCTTAATGCGGTCATCTGCCACCATACGCTCCGCCAGATTTGATTTACAGGAAAATATACTGAAACCGCCTGCAGGCCAACCTGATTCTGATACGACCTCTCCCAGGAGCAGTGCGGTTAACGGGGTTTTTGAGGCAGGTTTGATAATAATGGGATTTCCCGATGCAAGGGCAGGCGCAACCTTATGAACGATCAGGTTTAAAGGGAAATTGAACGGGGTGATACCGAGTACTAAACCAATCGGGAAACGACGGTGAATGCCAACCCTGTTTTTCGACCGCTCCGTGACGTCTAACGGGATAAACTCCCCAAACATCCTCCTCGATTCCTCCATTGCCACCTGAAAAGTCCCCACAGCCCTTTCGACCTCAACCCTCGCATCGGTGATGGGTTTGCCGGACTCCAGGGTAATCATCCGGGCAAATTCTTCACTCCGTTTACTGATGCCGTCCCTGATATTGCCGAGGATTTGAGCCCTTTTAAAAGCGGGCAGTTTTCGGGTTTCCCCGAAAGCATGGAGGGCGCCCTGAATGGCGTCTTCACAATCATTCTCTGATGCCAGAAAGGTAGTACCTATAATTTCACTGTTATAAGGATTTATTACTTCCAGTGTTTCTTTGCCTTCCCGCCATTCATTGCCAATAAGGTATTTGCAGGTATTCTTCACGTAAAAATCTCCGTTTTTATATTCATGTGATCATTGAGCAGAGGTATATCGCACTATGCCCATGCAAGGTTAACCCTGACAGGGTTTTAAACCCTGTCAGGGTTAATTAATTTCCCCGCCGCACGGTCAATGATAAACAAAAGTCTTCCATTTACAGGGTTAATAAGCTGGGATGGCAGTTTTTGGGGTTGATACTCACCCTCCAGAACCTCTTTCAATACCGTTGCCTTTGATTCTCCGGATATTAAAAATATGATATTTTTTGCCTGATTGATGAGGGGAACGGTTAATGTCAAACGATAGAGACCCAATTTTTCTATATAGTTTGCAGTGACCAATAGCTCATTTTCAAAAAGGGCAGGAGTTCCAGGGAAGAGTGATGCTGTATGCCCATCATCACCCATACCAAGTAAAACGAGATCAAATCGTGGTCGTTCACCTGTATTTACAGGGAAAAACGTCCTGATCGTCTGCTCGTACTCTGCTGAGGCTTGATCATGATCTGCCTGCTCTGCTGGCATTCGAAAGATGTTTTCTTTAGGAATCGGTACTTTATTGAGTAATATTTGTCGAGCCATGTTATAATTGCTGTCTTTATGATCCGGCGGCACACATCGCTCATCGCCCCAGAAAAAATACACGTTCGACCATGGTACTTGTTCACGATAGTCGTCGCTTGCCAGGAGCTTGTAAAGCCCGGCGGGAGTTGAACCACCAGACAATACGACGGTAAATTTTTCTTTCGTCTGTATTGAATCGTGAGCTATGCGAACAAATTCTTTCGCTGCCCTGCAGCATAATTCATCATGGTCTGAGACAACGAGTATTTCGTGTTTTATGTTTCCTCTGGTCATATCGTTTATTTTAAACGTCGTAAATAAGTTGAGATTACCATTGTCATTGTGAGTGGTTACAACCCCCTTGCCCCCTTTTCTAAGGGGGATTTTTTCTCGTCCCCCTAACAAAGGGGGGAGTCAGGGGTTGTTTGAGATTATTTCAGGCAAAGCATGTATCGATCAAATTATTCCTTGCATGTTCTCCATTCCCTGCCATCCCGTTCTATGAGATCGTTGGCCTCTTTCGGCCCCCAGGCGCCTGCCGCATAGTTGGGAAATTTTCGTTCTGTAAGCGCCTTCCAGACGTCCTGTATGGTAGACACTACACCCCAGCTTGCCTCTACCATGTCGGCGCGTTGGAACAGGGTTGCATCGCCCAGCATACAGTCATAAAGAAGCCTTTCGTGGCCTGTGCTTGGCGTGCGGCCAAAATAATCTTCGTATTTAAATTCCATATCAACCGTTCCCAGATGCACGACCGATCCGGGAATTTTTGCGCCGAAGTTGAGTGAAATACCTTCATCCGGTTGGATATGCAGCACCAGCAGATTTGGCTTCAGGTGCTCAACGCTGGTTTTACGAAACAAAACAAATGGGGCGCTTTTAAATTGAATGGCAATTTCAGTAACACGGCAGGGGAGTCGTTTCCCTGTTCGCAGGTAAAATGGCACATTCGCCCACCGCCAATTATCGATATAGAGCTTTAATGCTACAAATGTCTCGGTACGGGAATCGGGTGGAACGCTTGGCTCGAAACGATATGCGGGTACCCGTTGTTCTTTGATAATACCTTCTCCATATTGTCCTCTTACGGTAAATCTGAGGACTTCTTCCGGTGTAAGGGATTGAATAGCCCGCAAAATCTTGACCTGCTCGTCACGCACGGCGTCTGCTTCAAAAGAAATGGGCGGTTCCATCGCCGTGAGGGTAAGCAATTGGAACATGTGATTTGGCACCATATCCCGCAATGCCCCGGCCTGGTCGTAATAACCTCCGCGTTGTCCCACGCCAATGTCCTCTGCAACGGTTATTTGCACATGGTCGATATATCGATGGTTCCAGATAGGCTCAAAGATACCGTTTGCAAAGCGGAACACCATGATATTTTGCACCGTCTCCTTGCCGAGGTAGTGGTCTATACGGTAAATCTGATTCTCGTTGAGCACCTTTCTGATTTCATTGTTAAGGGAGCGGGCAGACACGACATCGCGTCCAAAAGGTTTCTCGATAATCACCCGACGCCAGTGGCTATTTTCTTCCTGTGCAAGTCCGGTATCGCCAATTTGTTGAATCACATGGGCAAAAAGGTCGGGCGCCGTTGCGAGATAATAAAGGTAGTTTCCCTGCGTGCCGTGTTTCCTGTCCAGTTCCGACAGCAATTCCTGAAGTTGTTTATATGTGCCGGGATTTTGAATATCGCCCGACAGGTAATAGAGTCGTTGTACAAAACAATTCCACAGGTCAGAGTCGAAGTCAGTTGTGGCATACTCTTTGATATCCTGGCTGATCTTGTTACGAAACTCGTCGTGGTTCATTTCGTGTCGGGCAATGCCAATGACGGCAAACTCCTTTGCCAGCAGGTTTTCTCGTGCCAGGTTATAAAGCGCCGGGATGAGTTTACGTTTGGCGAGGTCGCCGGATGCGCCAAAGATAACCATAATGCACGGATCGCCCGTTTTTCCCGGCGAATCATTTCCAGTTTTTTTTACATCTGTACATTCCATGTGAATCTGTCCTTTAATTTAATATATAGGAATTTCAATACAAATCGTAAAATGGATAGTTTGTCCCTATAACCGTTTGCACAAATCAAACGGTTTAAGCAGTTTAAATCGTTTAAACTGCTTATTGCCGACCACAAAGGATCGGCGCTACAATAAAAAGTCGCCGAATGCCTGATTTAATGCTCATTCCTGTCCTTTGCTCACTGTTAACCGCCTCCCGCCTGCTTTTGCGGTTCTATATGACCGCCAAATTTTTGCCTCATGGCCGAGAGTACCTTCTCGGCAAAGGTGTGTTCCTTTCGTGAACGGAAACGTGCGTATAATGACGCTGAAAGCACATCAACGGGTACGGATTCCTCGATTGCTGCCATGATGGTCCACCGGCCTTCGCCGGAATCCTGAACAAATCCGGAGTAAGTGGATAATGTTGGATCTTCATAGAGCGCCATTGCTATGAGATCGAGGAGCCATGATCTAACTACGCTCCCGCGGCGCCATACCTCGGCAATGTCGGCGACATTGAAATTATAGCGATGTTCTTCGGGTAATTCGTTTGAATGTGCATTTCGTAATATATCAAATCCTTCTGCATAAGCCTGCATCATACCGTATTCAATGCCGTTGTGGACCATCTTGATGAAGTGACCTGCCCCATACGGCCCGCAATAAACATAGCCTGCCTCTGTGGTACTCTCTTTTCCCTCACGTCCAGGGGTTTGCGGTATATCTTCACGTCCGGGTGCAAGGGTTTTAAAAAGCGGGATGAGATGGTTGAAAATATCGGCTTCTCCGCCAATCATAAGGCAGTAGCCACGTTCGAGTCCCCAAATGCCACCGCTTGTGCCAACGTCAACATAATGGATGTTCTTCTGTTTCAGCGACTTTGCCCGACGCACATCATCTTTATAGTAAGAATTGCCGCCGTCAATGATGATGTCTCCTGCCTCCATAAGGTTTGCCAATTTTTCGACCATCTGTTCTGTCGGTTCACCTGCAGTTACCATGATCCAGGCAGTTCGGGGTTTGCTGAGTTTGTTGATAAAATCTTCCAACGATACGGAACCCAGTGCGCCTTCATCAACTAATTGTTTCACATGTTCAGGCTTTCTGTCGTACACAATACATTGATGGCCGCCGCGCACTAAGCGACGTGCCATATTTGCTCCCATCCTTCCCATTCCGATCATACCTAATTGCATATTTTATTCTCCTTGTAAATTATAAACGATAACGGACTTCTATCGCATGGATCTTTTCCAACCTGCGCCTGTGCCGTTCTTCGCCGTTAAATTGAGCCCCTACGAAAGAGCGAACGAGCTCTTTTGCCAGTTCAATTCCGACCACACATGAACCCAAGACCAGGATGTTCATATCGTCATGTTCAACGCCCTGGTGCGCGGAATACGTATCATGACAAAGTCCGGCACGAATACCGGGTATCTTGGTTGCTGCGACCGATGCTCCGACACCACTACAGCAAAGCAGAATACCCCGGTCTGCCTTACCATCACGGATTGATAATGCAACAGCTTCTGCATAATCGGGGTAGTCAACAGAATCTTTATTGTGCGTACCCATGTCTATGACCTGGTGTCCCTGTTCACGCAGGAAAGCTGTCATGAGTTCCTTCAATTCAAATCCGGCGTGGTCTGCGCCAATGGCAATAAACATATCATTTCTCCGTAATCAATTATATAAACAACAGCCATAATAATCAGCAAATATCCACGGTTTTTCCTGCAAATCCGTCCTTTAAGTTCTTAATAATGGCATCTACAAACTCATAATCAAGCCACCTGCCCAAATTCAACCGTTTGTATATACTAACAGTCTTAGAGGTATAATTCATCCTGTCAATAATAACACTATCGACATAAGGACTTAATTTCTCAGAGAGCGCATCAGGATTCATGGGCAGCACGGGACCAATGAAGGCGTACGTCTTTATTCCATGGTCGTGGAGAGTTTTTAAGGCTTTCATTCTTTCACTGACAGGTGGGGCATGTGGCTCAAAGACCTTCCTCGTATTTTCATTGTCTGTTGTGATAGTAAGGCCGACCTCAATTTCCTTAAATTTCTCCATGATATCCATATCCCTCAGGACGAGAGGAGATTTCGTGAGTATGTCAACAGGGAACTGGTATTCTAAAAGGACTTCGAGGCACTGCCGTGTAAGTTTATACTTCGACTCGATGGGCTGATAACCATCGGTTACCGAACTGATCAGGACATTGCCCCTTCTTGCCCTCGCAAGCTGTTTTGGGAGAATTGCTGGTGCGTTTACCTTGACGTCCACAAAGCTTCCCCACGGTTCCTGATGTCCGGTAAACCGTTTCATAAACGTTGCGTAACAATACCGGCAGCCGTGAAAACAGCCCACGTAAGGGTTAATGCAGTAATCAATACCAGGAATCCCTGATTTGGTAAGTACGGATTTAGCCTTAATTTCACGAACAATAAAACTCATATTATTTTTAACAAAACAATTGATAGATATGCTAACAGAGAATCCCTAATAAAATTGCCTAATTATGGTACAAATGCAATATTATAACATGTTATGCTACGAAGCTTTTAAAGCAAAATATAAATTTATTGCATAGGAATTTATAGATGTTTTGAATAATTATGGTATTGAATAGGACGAAAAATACCTGGGGAAATAATAAATTTCTTTCATCCCTTCGGGGCCAAATACTTGTTGTTCTTTCACCATTCCTGATGTAGTGTTTATTTGTGAGAGAAAGATTGCTTCGCTTCGCTCGCAATGACAGAATAAAGCCACAAGAAGGGGTTCCTGTCCGCAATGAAAAGGTGCAATGCACAACGACAGGATGCGCAATGACAGCGTGCAGTGTACCATCAAAGCGCATAGTGCGTGTCATGGCGAAG
>CAYJME010000137.1:0-9124 GCA_964370795.1 uncultured candidatus Brocadiaceae bacterium | reverse complement strand
TGGCATCAAGGAGACGAACCCCATCTGGGCCTCCACTCCAATTGGCAATAAAGTGCAGTTTCCAAGAGGGGGCTTCTTGAGCCTCGGCGGTTGAAGTGCTGTCGACTTCCGGGGTTTCCGTAGGCTGCGGACTTACTGTTCCCGTTGGAGTGGCATCAGGTGCCGGACCACGGGCACAGGCAACCAATAGCATGAACGCCGCTAAGCATATCTGCTGTTTAGTGAGTGCGCGCGTAGGACAACTCATTGGCCTTTTTGGCTCATAAATTATAGCGATTGAATACTTGTTGTGATGTACTTTTAGTTTGGTAGAATTCTCCATTGCTAGGTCAAATGAGGATTCTTTGGCTCTTCGTATTCATCCCACGGCAGATGTCTCCGGTCAAGCGAAAATAGGGGAGGGGACAAGCATTTGGCACCACGCACAAATCCGAGAGGACGCTCAGATTGGCAACGAATGCATCATCGGCAAAGGTGTATATATAGGGGCCGGAGTGAGGATTGGAAATCGTGTCAAAATCCAAAACTATGTCTCGGTTTATGAGGGCTTAACCATAGAAGACGGGGTGATGGTTGGGCCCCACGTGTGTTTCACCAATGATTTATTTCCAAGGGCGATTAATCCAAATGGGGCATTGAAGGGTGAAAAAGACTGGAAGCTTACATCCACTTTGATTCGGGAAGGCGCTGGTCTGGGTGCAAATTCGACCATTGTTGCCGGGGTTGTAATAGGTCGCTGGGCTTTGGTGGGGGCTGGCAGCGTGGTTACCCGGGATGTGCCCGATTATGGCTTGGTGTTTGGTAACCCCGCCCGATTACGCGGCTTTGTATGCCCTCATGGAGAACGCCTCGAAAAAACAGGTGAAGATGGAGAGTTTGTTCTGACCAAAAGCAAGAAAACAACAGAGGTGATTCGAATACCCAGAAACCTCTGGGAGAGAATTCAATGATCCCTATTGCAAAACCGTTGATGGGCGAAGAAGAAAAGCAAGCGGTATTGGAAGTATTGGATTCAGGTGTTCTGGCACAAGGGCCGCGCGTAGCTGCTTTTGAGAAAGCCTTTGCTGAAATGTGCGGGACTTCTTGGGCGGTGGCAACTTCATCTGGAACGACTGCGCTTCATACAGCTCTTCTCGCCCACAAGCTCGGAGAGGAGGATGAGGTCATCACCAGTTCGTTCACCTTTATCGCTTCTGCTAATAGCATTTTGTATACGGGAGCCCAACCGGTTTTTGTGGATATCGATCCTATTACATTCAATCTTGATCCCGCCAAGATCGAGGCTGCCATCACTGAAAGGACCCGGGCCATCATGCCCATACACCTTTTTGGTTTGAGCTGTGATATGGATGCAATTATGGCCATTGCCAAAAAACACAATTTGATTGTTATCGAAGATGCCTGCCAGAGTCACGGGGCGACGTACAAAGGTAAAACAGTGGGATCTTTTGGAACCGGCACTTTTTCGCTTTATCCTACAAAAAATATGACCTCGGCAGAAGGCGGCATGATTACTACAAACGATGAGAAGTTTGCAGATGAATGTCGAATTTTGCGACAACATGGCATGCGGCGCCGCTATTATCACGACGATCTGGGATTTAATTTCCGTATGACAGATGTCCATGCGGCCATCGGCTTCGAACAGCTCAAAAAACTGAAGAAGTTCAATGGCGCTAGGCAGCAGAACGCGAATTACCTGAACCAAAATCTAAAAGGCGTAGTCACTCCTGCAGTGCAGAATGGTTATGAGCACGTGTATCACCAATACACCATCCGGGTGCCCAATGGCCAGCGCGATCAGATGCTAAAGTACCTGCAGGAACGCGCAGTGGGTTGTGGGGTCTACTATCCCGTTCCCGTGCACAACCAAAGCTACTATACGCGCGAATTGGGTTATCAACTTTCCCTTCCCGAAGCCGAACGGGCGGCGGAGGAAGTCCTATCCCTCCCGGTCCATCCAGGACTTTCCTCATCCGATTTGGAAACCATTGTGGCTGCAGTGAATGAATTTACAGCAGCCCTCCGGGCTTAGCAAGCCGTGGTCAAAGCAGCTGTTATAGGTGTGGGCGCGATGGGGGGAAATCACGCGCGCATTTATGCGGACTTGCCCGATGTCAGACTCGTTGGAGTCGCCGATTCTGATCAAAAGGTGGCTGAAAATATCGGCCTTAAATACGGCGCAGAGACCTTCACTAACTATGTAGAACTGCTCGAGAAAAAAACCCCCGATGTGGTCAGTGTGGCTGTGCCTACGGCTATGCATGAAGAGGTTGCTGGCGCAGTGCTGCAAGCTGGCGCGCACGTGTTGATTGAAAAGCCCATCGCCTCAACATTGGAACAGGGCCAGAGGTTGATCAAGCTCGCGGCCGAGCAGAGGCGCAAACTCATGGTAGGGCATATTGTGAGGTTTAATCCCGCCATTCGATCATTACGCCAAAAACTAGAAGAAAATGATCTAGGGCGCATTTTCCAAATTTTTTGTCGCCGGGTGGGGCCTTTCCCGGCACGTATTCGCGACGTTGGCGTTGTGATTGATCTTGCTCCACACGATATCGATATTATGCGATTTCTCACAGGAGCTGATCCATTGCGTTTGTACGCCGAGATTGAACGTCGATTACACACTGATTACGAAGACCTTTTATTTGGCCTTCTTCATTTTCCTGGTAATGTGACGGGGGCGCTTGAGATTAATTGGTTGACTCCTACCAAGGTGCGCGAAATCTTAGTGCTTGGCGAAAGAGGCATGTTCCAGGTAAACGATTTGACACAAGATCTGTTTTTCTTTGAAAATGCCGAGATAGAAAATGAATTATGGCCCACGCTGCGCACCATAAAGGGAGTGAGTGAGGGCCGTATGGTGCGTTACCCGTTATATCGCGAAGAACCTTTACGAGCGGAGCTGAAGGCCTTTATTGAGTCGATTGTTGAAGACAAAGATGTGCCTATTTCAGGCCAAGATGGTTTGGCGGCTTTGCGAATAGCGCTGGCTCTGATCGAATCTGGAAAAACCAACCAAGTCATCTATTTGTAGAAATATCCTATGGGACTTAAGGAATTACATAAATTAATCAGCGATAAGGAAGCCAAACTTGCCATCATTGGTATGGGTTATGTTGGACTTCCGGTCGCTTGCGTTTTTGCCAAGGCACGATTCAATGTGCTTGGCGTTGATATTAATGCTTCAAGAATCGCGCAAATTAATGGTGGAATCCTGCCCATAGAAGGAGACGAGCCCGGGCTGCAGGATCTCTTAACCGAAGTTGTATCAAGCCATCGCCTGGAAACGACAACTAACTATAAAAGGTTACAGGATCGAGACGTACTACTAATTTGCGTCGAAACACCGGTGGATGATCAACATATCCCGCGCTATGAAGCTTTGCAGGAATGCCTTAAACATTTAGGACCCAATCTTAAGGACGGCGCCCTTGTCGTTGTGGAGTCAACGGTTGCACCGGGGACAATGGAGAAATTAGTAAAACCTGCAATTGAAAATGGCAGCGGTAAAAAAGTGAACCAAACTTTCTTTCTGGGACATTGCCCAGAACGGGTAATGCCGGGCAAGTTGTTGCAGAACCTAAGATCTTTAAGTCGTGTGGTAGGAGGGATGACCGAGGAAACTGCGCAAACTATGGCTGCGCTTTACCGGCAGGTAATTGGGGGCGATCTAGATGTCACTGATTGTGTTACTGCCGAATTAGTGAAAACTACCGAAAATGCATATCGGGATGTTCAGATTGCTTTTGCGAATGAAGTTGCTTTGATCGCGGAGGCCGTTGGGGGCGACGTGTGGAGGGTTCGTGAGCTAGTTAACAAAAGCCCCGGAAGGCAGATGTTACTGCCTGGGGCGGGCGTGGGAGGGCATTGCATTCCCAAAGATCCTTGGCTGTTGGTTTACGGTGCGAGTGGCAGTAAAGTCCCCGTCCAGTTAATCGCTGCCGCACGCGAAATAAATGATTTCATGCCCCTGCACGTTGTTGATTTATTGGTGGAACGATTGGAACGGCCTAGTAAACAATTGAATGGAACCAAGATTTTAATCATGGGATATTCATACTTAGAGGATACCGATGATATCCGGAATACTCCAAGTCAAGTCGTGGCCCGCGTGTTGCGAGAATTGGGCGCCGAAGTAATCATCCACGATCCTTATATTAAGGAGTACCAAGGAGACCTATTCAAAAAGGCCAACGATTGTGATGCGGCCGTGCTAATGGTCAAGCATCGTGAATATGTGAAGCTAGATCTAAAGAAACTTGTGGATTCAATGCGCGGCTCAATTATAATTGACGGCCGCGGACTCTTCAGAAACGAGATAAAAAACGCCGAATTCGCTTATGCTGGCGTTGGAGTCGGGGCAAAGAAGGCGTAGGAGGAACCCAAGCTGTCAGCCAAGGCCAAAGTTGCCTTCGCGCTATTTGTTATTTTAGTCGCCGCTCTTATTGTGCGGCTTATTTTCTTCACTGATCTTGTGCGCGGGGACGCGTTAAATTATGCGCACGCTGCTTACGAGCTATCGCAGGGACGCCTACATCTTGGAGGCTGGTCGGGAACATCCCGATTGGCGCTGTATGCACCTGTCGCCCTACTTTACAAGTTATTTGGCCCGAACGAAGTCACTACGCTGATTTACCCCATAGCCTGTTCGTTGTTAACGATAGTATTTATTTACTTGATCACCCGATTGTATGGGGGAATATCTGCGGGTCTCGTGGCTGCCACCTTATGGACGTTTCTTTCGTTAGATGTACATTTAGCTTCGATCCTGTTACCGGATGGACCATTAGCCGCTTTCAGTACGGGTTCAGTATATTTTCTTTTCTTGTGGGATAGGAATACAAAAAAGAAGCGGTGGATCCTTTTGGCAATTAGCAGCGCAATGCTCGTGTGGGCAATATTGATTAAGCCCTTGGCGATTACTACAGGGTTCTTTGTCCTCATTTTCGTCGGAGCCAGAATTTGGACCAGATTGAACTTGCAGGACCAAAGGCCAGTGAAGAAAATAGTTCAACTATCTCGAGGAAAAATTGTTGTGCCTATTGCGATCATTTTGTTATTTGCGGGTTTATTTGCCTTTGCCAGCATACAACCCCGTCCTTTTCTTGTCTCCCTCGCTCGCACGGCCACGGATTTAGGTGGATTTTTATTCTTGGGAGCAACCGAACTCGATTTTTCCTCGATTCGATTTTCTCAATCTATCCTCCTTGTTTTTTGGGCTCCGCTTTTCCTTGTCGCGGTTTTTTTCAGCCTGGCAAGGCGCAGACGTGAACTCAAATGGCTTTTAGTATGGCTGGCCGTTTTATTCCTCTATTACGAATGGGGGAGTATTGAGACAAATCTCTTTACCTACATTCCAATAGAAGGTTTCAATGAGGCGCGCAATTTTCTGTTTGTTTTACCCCCCTTGATCATCGTGGCGGCTTTGTATTTGAGTGAGGCCCTCGATACACGAATAGCGGTATGGCTGTTGCCAGGGATAGCCCTTTCCGTAGCGGGATTGGCGTGGGTGCTGAAACCGAATTTATACAGTGGACAAGTGCCTGCCTGGGTAGAAATTTCCCCGGCCCTAATATTAGCGGGAACGGCAATAAGTCCTCTTTTTGTCCTGCGAAAGGAAAACAAAATGCTTCCCGTTTTTGCGGGAGTTTTTGTGATCCTCATATCAATTGCATCGTTGAAACCCGTTCTTCCATATCATGCACTCATGTATATGGATCGCCAACAAATCCTTGCCAATGCCCGGGATAGCTACACCTTTTGGAACGAGAATCCGGCTCACACAATCTTTGTCCGGGACCAAGGTTTGGCGATGACTCTCAATTACGCGGGCGATTTCCAATTGGGCTACGATTGGTCTGGAATAGGATTAGACGATAAAGAGGCCAAAATCCGTATAGAGGATCCCGAACCCGGACGGCAAGGGTTTATTGTATTAACTGGTGTTTTGGAAAATGTTCCCGCGGACTGGGTTTTTCAAACTTCCTTTGGTTCCGATCCGCAAACATCTCTGTCGATATTCCGCTTAGGTTCGAGCCAATGATTTTTCCTCATGCGGTGAGAGGACTTCAAGGGCGGTCCCAATTTTTGGAAATAATTCTGTTGGTCCTATTCGCCTTGTTGTTGCGCCTGTTTTTCTATGTGGGCGTGGGAGGGGATGAGAGTCTCAAGATAGCAGAGACCGACTGGAGTATCGTTGATGCTGTAAAACATGAGATTGGTTCCGCCATCAGATCCCTGGATGTTCCAGCCCTTTTTGACGGGGGCAAGGATTTGGCCGCCGAATTTGGGATCCAAACATTAATTGTTTATGCTCCTCTCAGCTTGCTTTACATTATCGGTGGAGTTAATGACATTACCAGCACCTTTTGGCCCTTGTTTTGTTCCCTATTTACAGTGGTAATTATTTATGCCCTAGCGAAATTGCTTTTTAATGAAAAAACGGCTTTGTTGGCGGGTTTGTTTTGGGCCGTACTTCCCTTAGATATATTTCTTTCCACGGTTCTTCTGCCCACTGTACCATTAGTCTTTCTGTTTGCTTCTTCTGTTTTTCTATTCCTATCTTGGGAGAGGGATAAAAGTAGTTGGTCATTTTATTGTGGATTGTTTGCCGCTATTGTCCTTTTTTATGCTGATACTTTTTTGGGTTTCGTTTTGGCTTTATTGTGTTTGATAGCTTATCTCTGGAAGCGACACAATCGACCTAAATCCTTTCCTTTATTAGGTGTTCTCCTTCTTGCTGGTCTAGTTATTGGTGTTCTGCAGGTCGGAGGCCTAGACATTGTCTATACTTTTTTGCTAGAACAGCCTGAGGCTGTCTTGTTGCTGCCCTTGGTCTTTATTGTCCTACCTTTTTCTGTCTGGAGATTTTCGCAGCAGAATGGTTTGCTCCTGTTATGGTTTGGCGTCAGTGCAATCGGGTTTCTATTGCGGTTTGCCCAATCGCCTGGGATGCAAATGATAGAGGATCCATTTCTGATAATGAGTTTTTTCCCGCTCGCAATGTTAGCGGCCGGATATTTTGCCCATGTGGTCTCCCAACTTACATATCGATCTATCATATGGGTGGCATTACTGACACTTGCGACTGCTTGTTTAGCGATTAAAGGGCAAGAGCGATTAATAGTTTCATTTAAGGGATATGGCTGGATTTCTTTGGCCTCATTGATGTATGTCTTACGTATCTTAGGCGGGATCGTATTCGTTGCATTGGTGGCAAGCTCAGCGATAATTCTTCCCCAAAAAAGGAAGGCTCATGGTTCTGTCGGGATAATTCTGCTGACCGGTCTGGTGTTGGCTTTGATCCCGTCCATGTGGGAACGTGTCGAAGCGGAACGATCGCGAATCGGATCAATGCAACAAGTTTTTCAGGCGGTTGAAGCATCTCCTGAATATCCGGTTTATATTCTTAACGATCGGGAAATTTTGAGACAATTTGATTATCAATCGCAATATTCAGGTGAATATCTAATGGCGTCCTCCAAAATGGACGTCATTGGATCCGATGAACTAGATTTGGTAGAGAGCGGTTACTTGATTTACTGGGATGATTACTTGGATGAAGCGCCTGCAACTTGGTGGCAGGTGGGAACATACGGCGATCTGGGTCACTCGAGACTAGTGATGGCCCGCACCCTTAGTTCGGAAGAAGCAGATGCACAAATGGTTCAGGCAACTATTGAGTCGGAAAAGGTCAATAGTGCAAGAAACTATATGGAGCTGTACGCAGCTGCGCTGAATGGTGGAGAGCTATGTGTAGCCTATGATGCATGGATTAAGGCACGCAGCCTGCAAGCGGCTGATTGGGCTTATATTCCCGTGGACCCGAAACTATTTAGAAACTGTTTCTCTGTTGAAGATCAAATTAATCTACTTGGTTCTCCACCTCTTCCCACTCACGGCGGTTACATTCAAGCGATTTTGATGGCTAGTTCCGAGGGCCCACATTGGGAGTTACGGGTAAGCAATAAATACTCGTTTTTTTACGATCCCCGAGTTTTTGATATAAGAGTTACTTTAGAGGCCGGGAAAATTTATCTTTATTCAGTCACGGTTCAAAATCGCGAGCCTGCTGCGTTACTTTATTGGAGTGTTTCGGATACCGAAGGATATTTGGATGTCGGCCGTTTTCCAGAGTGGCAGACGCGGGCGATGCTTCTGTCATCTCCACTGCTGGGCAACTCATTTGACATCAGCTTGTCGCCAATTCTCATCGACAATTTCGGGGATGTTTTTATCAAGGACGCACAATTCATTCCAATATCTTTAGATACCAATTAGCTGTAAACTGTAAATTAGCGGCAAGAATTATTTCTGCTCCAACATTAAGCGACCAAGCTCCATAGAAAGTTGAATTGCTTCTTCGGCCAAAAGGTGAGAGCCATCGTAGCTTGCATAACAATCCCCACAAATGGTCAGCCAATGCCCCCCCGCCTGCTCAAAGCGAGAGACGAATTCCTGCTCATCGAATCCGCTCATTTCATCTTCCAGGCGTATCATCTCGGCCGTGGTAGGCATTCGGAAACCAAAGACTAATATTCCATTTTCGACCCAATTATCAATACTCCACAATAAACTGTTTACAACAAATTCATCCACGTGGTTATTTAGAAATATCTCTTTGTACGTTTTAAGTGCATAATCAGGCTGGACGGGAAATCTAGAGGAGGAAATCCAGCCACTTTGATTAAAAACTTGGTTGTATGACCAAATATCTTCGCCCGGTAAATCGACTAAATTTGTTACGCTTGCGAAATCAATAAAAACGAGGGCTGGATCTATGGGATCCAACAAATCCATCAATTTTGGGAGACGCGTATACATGATTTGATAAATAGGAGGACGATTGGTTTCTTGCGTAAAATGTTCGTTGATGGCGCCGTTGGGGGTTAGAGAATGTGGCGTAATACCCAGAAGGAGAATAGGCGGGTTAGCATCCGGCGACAATTTTGATTTCGCCTCAATTAGGTATTCACCATAGTAACCGGCCCCAGAAAAGCCGAAATTCAATGCTTTGGTTCCCGGTAGGGTGCTTTCTATTGCTTCAGGGGACACACCGCGATATATACGCGAATCTCCAAGAATTACCAGATCGTATTCTGGTGGTGCGAAAGTTTTATTG
>CAYJME010000136.1:0-9127 GCA_964370795.1 uncultured candidatus Brocadiaceae bacterium | reverse complement strand
GCCCTTGATATTAAAGCACTTACAGAAATGGCGGCATGAAAAACACGCAGAAAAAACAAGAAGCTGATGGATTGTAGTACAGAAAAAGTGAAAGATAAAAAGAAAACTTAACCACGAAGAACGCGAAGGACACGAAGAAAAAAGACAAATTTACCGGCAGAGGCGTAAACCTAGGTGCAGAGGAGGCAAAGAAAAACCTTAAATTATTTTATAAAAAACAGCTAAAGAAGGCAGGAATGAGGAAAAAATAAAATTCATAATTTCTTTACCGACTCATTCGGACTTTTGTAACACTTTGGTTTTTTGAAAATAACCCCATAAGGGGTGAAATATTAATAGTTTAAAATACCGAATCTATATCTATTAAAAGTTCCAGAGGAGCGATATATAAAATTTGTAACCAATATGTCGCTCCGATGGAGCTTGATGTTGGTGTAGTTTGTTTTTCTATTAACATACCGCTCCCAACGGAGCTATCAAAGATGTTTTTAAAATACTATGGCGGGGGATGAGCCGCCCGCGCTACGTAGTACAACGAAATCCCTCTTAACAAAGGGGGACTCAGGGGGTTGTTGGGTTCTTAACACATTTTCAATAAAAGGAGAGAAAAGATGTTGCATGGATTTAAAAAGTTACTCGTTGCAGGAATTATTTCATTGCCATTCTTAATTAATCTATCCGGAATTGTTTGTGCAAAAGACAACTTGATTCAACTTCATTTCGACGAAGACTCATTTCTGTTTGAAAACTATGATGGAATCAGTTTAATGCGTATTATGAAAAATGGCAATGTGAGCATCGGGACATCAACTCCAAATGCAAAACTGCATGTAAATTCTAGCGTTATTTCCAGTAATACGCAAATTGGATATTTTGGTGCACCTGGTTCCACCGCTGGTGTTGGGTATGTCACGTTTGGTGATGGGTTTGTTGGTTGGGACTATAAAAATAATGGACTTGGTATAAATGCCCATCGTGCAGGAGGTCCTGTTGGTGGAATTTTTGTAAAAAGAGTGGATAACGATCACTCGAATGTCGGCATCAACACCACCAATCCAGGTACAACACTGGATGTGAATGGAATGATTCAAACAGTTTCGCCAAACACTGGCTCCACAGGCGGAGTTCGTATTCGAGCTCCATTAAATAATAGTACAGCATATTTTCAATTTACAAATAACGCAGCAATTGCTGAATGGGCTAACATTGCGGCTACACCAGCAGGCCATTTAATTTTGGGTCCAGCATCCGGTAACGTTGGCATAGGTACAACAAATCCACAACAAAGGCTAGACGTTGTCGGCACAACGCGTACCTCAGTCCTTCAGATTACCGGTGGCGCTGATATATCAGAGAATTTTGATATTAATGCAATAAAAATGCCCCTCGATGTTGAAAAGGAAATCCAGGCACAACCTGGCAAGGTGGTAAGCATTGATGCCGCACATCCCGGCGAGTTAGTTGTAAGCACAAAGGCTTACGACCGCACCGTGGCCGGTGTAATGAGCGGGGCAGACGGTGTGAAGACTGGTATGCTCATGGGACAAGAAGGCTCCACGGCTGATGGGAAACATGCTGTGGCATTAACCGGCCGTGTTTACTGCTATGCAAATGCAAACTATGGAGAAATTGAACCGGGAGATATGCTCACGACCTCTGATACGCCTGGACATGCAATGAAGGTATCAGAATATGAAAAGGCACAAGGCGCCATCATTGGCAAGGCAATGACGTCACTCAAAGAGGGCAAGGGATTGGTATTGACCCTTATTTCTTTACAATAACATAAATTATGTTATCAAGGCAACTACTCATGTAGCCGCATGGCTTTTAGCCTGCGCAGACTGAAGTCTGCGGTTACTCGGCTCGAAATTTCTTAATATTAAATTAGTTCTTCGACGACTTTTTCAATGTAGAGCGACGAGGCTCGTCGCTCTACAACCGCAGCCTTGAAATTCCTTAACAGTAAATTATACTTACGGTGACTTTTTATTTGTACAACCAAGATGGTTGCGCTACCGTTGAAATCATATACGTTAAAACAGAGAGGGTTTGCACGATGAAACAATTACATTCTTACCTTGTAAAATGCTTCTTGTGGGTTTGGTTAATTATTGCCATCACAAACACCACGGCGCATGCAGTTGAAGTATTCAGCACACCTGAAATCCCCCTCAATGCACGAGCCGGTGATGTAATTCCGGATGTTTATATCGTTGTGCTCAAAGACGAGGTTTCCTCGTTTGCTGTCCAATCTTTAGGGCAACAGTACGGATTGCGTCCTGGTAATAAACTCTATTATACCTATAATTCCGCCTTGAAGGGGTTTGCGGCAAGATTATCAGAGGAATCACTTACCATGCTGAAGAGAGAACCAGGCGTAGATTATATCGAGAAAGACACGGTGGTGTCTGCATTTGAAACTCAGATAAATCCAATGTCATGGGGGCTAGACCGTATAGACCAAAAAGATCTTCCTCGCAATAACAAGTACGATTACCAGTCGAGTGGGAACGGGGTTTCTGTTTACGTAATTGATACAGGGATTTTTACTGCTCATAATGATTTTGGCGGACGTGCCCAAGGTGTATTTACCAGCATTAATGATGGTAATGGAGCAAACGATTGTAATGGTCATGGAACTCATGTGGCAGGAACTATAGGAGGTGCACTCTCTGGGGTTGCAAAATTCGTTACATTATACGGGGTACGCGTCCTTGACTGCAAAGGGAGTGGAAGCGGCTCTGGAGTGATTGCTGGTATAGATTGGGTGACGGCAGATTTCAATAATAAAGGCAGACCACCATCAGTTGCCAATATGAGCCTCGGCGGAGGCGCTTCTGATGCAGAAGATCAAGCGGTAAGGGATTCAATTAACGCCGGTATTACTTATTCGATTGCTGCGGGTAATGAAAGTACTGATGCGTGCATTCAATCACCAGCCCGCGTAGCTGAGGCGATTACGGTGGGGGCAACCAACGAAAGCGATTCTATTGCATATTATTCAAACTGGGGGAGTTGTCTTGACCTCTATGCCCCCGGTACTTCTATTACTTCCGCCGGGACAAGTACCACGAATAGTTTTATTGAAAAGTCCGGTACTTCAATGGCGGCACCACACGTTGCCGGCATAGCAGCCTTATATCTGGAATTAGCGCCACAGGCAATGCCAAGACAGGTGAGCGATGCGCTCATAGCACAAGCAACCCTTGGACGTTTAAAGAACGTAAGAACAGACACATTAAACGCGCTTGCATATTCTTTGGTTAAACCTATTTCTCCTGTCACCTGGGTAGACTTTTCCTACAACGGGGGCGAATCAGGGGACTTCCGTTCTCCATTTAATACACTTGCAGAAGGTGTCAATGCGGTGGTAAATGGTGGTACGGTTGCTATTAAAAGTAGTTCTTCTCCTGAAACGATTACCATATCCAAGCCTGTAACAATTTTGAGTTGGGGTGGGAGTACAACCATTGGAAAATGAGTTCGTTGTGTAGGGTGTATTAAGGCGCCGTCGTTTTGCGCCGAATCCACCAATTCATGAAAAGGTGGATTTACTTCGTCTAATTCACCCTGTACGACTACGTTTGGACCAGGTTTTCCGGCACGGCGGAGTTTCTCCCGCAGGTACTGCTTTTCGAGTTCCTTGACGGAGATGCAGTTCACTGGCAACATCTTTAATTGTCTGGGTGTTGCATCGCTTGCCGGCATAGAAGGCAAAGCGCTTGGTGTAGAAAGAATTATCCGCAAGGAACTCCAGCTTCTCTTGCTTCACCTTGCGGAAGCTTCTACGGATGCTGATTATGATCACGGTGTCGCAATCTTTACCTTGTCGAAAAGTGGTTTAATGTTTGAGGCAACGGCGGGAGGACAGAAGTTTAATTTTAAACCAAAATAGAATGTAGAACTATCCGATGGAAAAATAATGTGGTTTTTCCAGTGACTCATAATTTAACTGAGACAATTATGTACAAGAATGAATTTTCTAAAGTCTAACCATAACAGTGACGGTTTACCTACCGTAGTAGATGGATAAAACTTCGTGTATGGAGAAATACTTGCCTATGCCCGGCGTAGGATGCGAACAACTGCAACCAATACAATGCCTCCAACCACCGCCACGATAATGTTCCCGATCAAACTGGTAGCATAGAGACCGAACAAACCGAATAACCAGCCTCCAACTATGCCACCCAATAGTCCAATAATCAAGTCACCAATGAGGCCGTAGCCTTGCCCTTTTACCACAAGTCCTGTAAGCCAGCCGGCAAGAATGCCACTGATAATCCAGATTGCGAGATACATTCGTATTCCTCCTTTTCTTTAAATGTGATCAATTCTAACAACTCATAACTCTTTTCAGACTTTCTTTTCGAGTTGGCTTACGAGAAAACAAAGTCGTCCGTTGCATTGGCTCGGTTGGTTTTCCGGATGAGCACTATATTTCCTTCATCGACGTATAGTGCGAACAATCGCGATCAATATTATCCCCCCAATGACAGCCGCAAAGATATTTCCAATCCAGTTGGTCGATAGTAGCCAAAACATTCTGAATATCCAACCTCCAATTACGCCACCCAATGCCCCAATAGCCAAGAAGCCAATGAGGCCGTAGCCTCGTCCTTTTACCACCAGTCCTGTGAGCCAGCCGGCAATGATACCGCTGATAATCCAAATCGTGAAATACAAGGTCGTCTCCCTTTTGTTGTAATTCTTCTATTTCTGGTTCAGGTTCCCTGAACTAATCTTCAAAGTGAGTCGGTTACGGTAAAGTGTGCTCTAACTTCAAAGGACTTGTAAAAACATAGTCATTACTGGTTTGTTTCCCGTGACATTCTATGCAGCCAGCGACTTTACCGGCCAACTTTATGATCCTGCCATCTTTTTCTTCAGTCACGACTTTACCGCTTGGTGCAAATTTAACCCAGAACCAATCAAAAGCATCAGGATTAAAACCTTCTATCTTATACATCACGGTTATTGAAGCAATGTTTCTATCGTGCATGTAGTTTTCTTTAATAATTATCGCTCCGGCAGGCATCTTTTCCTTTATTTTTACAATTGCCTCATGGGCGGCGTCATTTACATAGGTAGTCAGGAAAGCCCCATGTGGTTCCTTTCCTTCATAAAATGCCTCCTTGCCAGGCCACATCTTCCACTTTTTTTGGTAATTTTCATCCTTTATTTTACCCCAGAGTCCATTAGCTATTTTTTCGGCGTCGAATATTTCCTTCTCTACTTTTTTAACTTCAGACACTTCTTCTCTCAAAAGGCTTGTAAAAATGTAGTCATTGGCACTCTGTCCACCATGACATTCAATGCACGTTGCAACTTTACCAGCCAACATCAGAGTCTGACCATATTTTTCTGCAGTCGAGATCTTGCCATCCGGTCCAAATTTAACCCAGAACCAATCATTTATCTTCGGATTAAAACCTTCTATTTTGTGCATCACAGTTATAGAGTCAAGGGTTTTATCAGGCATATAGTTTTCTGTAATTATTATCGCCCCAGGGGGCATCTGTCCCTTTTTATTTATAATTGTCTTAAGGGCTGTATCATTTACGTAAGTAGTTAATAAAGCCCCATGTAGTTCCCCCCCTTTATAAAAAGCTTCTTTGCCTGGCCATGTCTTCCAGTTTACCCAGTAATTTTCACTCTGGATTTTATTCCAGAGTTCGTTAGCCAATTTTTCAACTTTAAATCCTTCTTCCACATTAATTTCTGATATCTCTTTTTTAGTCTCAACGGGCTTCTTTCCTCTCCCACATCCTACAAAGAGATAACTTATTACTAGCGCTATTATTAACAAATTATTTAATTTCATTTTCTCCCCTTTTTATTTTAAGTTACATGATGATTCGAACTCAACTAACTGAAAATCCAAAATGTTTTAAGGAAAATTGACCTCTTATTTTTAACATAGTTAAAGAAGAAAAAAGGGATCAGATCTTTGTTGTTGACAAATCTGCTTCAACTCTCTTGATAATCTGAGAAAGATGCTTGCCGCTTTTCAGTTTTTCTCGCAATCGTTTTCTTCCCAGGCTCACCGTACTATAGTCTAGCCCCGTCATTTCTCCTATCTCACTTCCGCTTAGTCCGCCACCCGATATAACAATTCCATAAATATTTACCTTATTATACCTCGTTCCTTTTTTATTTCATCAAAATATTTATTCGTCTCTTACCCGATTGATAAACGTATCACTCTCCAGTATGCTTCCGCCGATAACCTTTTCTTTTATATCAATACCGGTCGACAAATCATTACAGGGGGTTTCTCAATACAATTTCCTTCTTTTTTGATTACGCCGCTCTCGATATTTTGCCTTACTTCTTCCACCTTGATTTTATGCGCAGATAGGGAAAATGTTTTGCCAAGCCAACTAGTTACAAAAAAAGATAGTTGATGTTGGGTTTGCTTCGCGTAACCAAATCTACATGGCTGTTTTACAGCCGTGACACCCGAAAATAATATTTGACTATAATAACGGAATTCGTTATTATTCGCCTATGATCAAGACATTCAGGGACAAAGAGACCGAAAAGATTTTCTGTCGGGCTTTTTCACGCAAGCTACCGCACGACACACAAAAAGTAGCGATGCGGAAATTGTGGATGTTAGATGCATCAACCAATTTGAATTCTCTTCAGATACCCCCTTCCAACCACTTGGAAGCCTTGCATGGTGATCGAGAAGGACAATACAGTATACGCATTAATAAACAATGGCGAATTTGTTTTACATGGCATGAAGGCGATGCATACAATGTGGAAATTGTTAATTATCATTAAAGGAGTCATAAACAATGCGTGAGAAAAAAATTCCCCCCATACATCCGGGAGAGATTTTGTTTGAAGAATTTCTCAAGCCGATGAATATCAGTCAGTATAAACTTGCAAAGGATATTAGTGTTCCCGCAAGACGCATAAACGAAATTGTACAAGGTAAACGCTCTATTACTGCCAATACGGCCCTACGTTTAGGGCGCTATTTTGGTATATCCCCACAGTTTTGGATGAATCTTCAGGCGCATTATGATCTCGAAGTAGAATCAGATAAGTTTGTAGGTCAATTAAAACGGGAAGTGCGGGTATATGAAGGCGCTGTTCAATGAGCTGAATAGTAAAAGGGGCCAAATCTTTTAGGTTGGGGTTTAAATGGCAAAATCCAACCTAATTTATCTCGTATTTAACCTCCATAAGACACAATCCCTTTGCAGGCGCTGTGGGGCCAGCCATGTCCCTATTCTTTGCTTCTAAGATTTCCTTCACATGATCCACCATGATTTTTCCTCTGCCTACCTCAATAAGTGTCCCCACAATTGCCCTTACCATATTGTACAAAAAACCGTTTGCTTCAATGGTAAAATAAAGGTATTTCCCCTCCTTTTTCATAGCTAAATTCGTTACGGTGCGTATACGATTCTTTTCACACGAGGCTTGTGTGGTAAAGGAGGTGAAGTCGTGGGTTCCTATGAGGTATTTTGAAGCCTGTATCATTTTGTCCATGTCCAACGTGAATCCGGACACATAACAAACATGACGATTCAGGGATGTTCGTATCCAGTCGTTGTAAACGGTGTATTGATAGACCTTAGATCTGGCGCAATATTGCGCATGGAAGGACTCTGGTACCTCTGCCACTTCTTTTACCGTGATATCGTGAGGGAGATAGAAATTAATTGCCAGGAGGAGACGTTCGCAAGGGATGTGTGACGTGGTCTTAAAATTGGCCATCTGCCCTAATGCATGTACGCCTGCATCCGTGCGTCCGGCTCCGTACAGGGTAATTTTTTCCTGCACGACACTTTCTATGGCTTTCGCAAGGGTTTCCTGGACGGTTATGGCATTTTTTTGGCATTGCCATCCGGCATAATTGGTGCCATCGTATTCAATGAGCAGTCGTATGTTACGCATAAATTAAATTATAAGGATTACTACAGATATTTGTATTTCCTGTGATAATCCGTGGTAAATAGTTTTTTTTAAAAGATTGAAACAAAAAAGGCAAGAACATTCAATGGAAAATACTGGGAAAAATTTGATTGGTAATTGAAAGATGGTGTGAAATTTTGATAGGATGTTAATCAGAAAATTTATACTGGAGGATAAAATATGGAAAAATTAGTCATTTCAACAAATAACGCGCCGGCTGCGATTGGCCCTTACTCTCAGGCAATCAAGGTTGGAAATCTTGTGTTTGTATCGGGGCAAATACCTATAATACCCTCAACGGGTGAAATTATTCAGGGTGATATTAAACTTCAGACAAAGCAGGTACTGGAAAATCTTAAAAACATCCTGAAAGCGGCTGGTTCGTCTCTGGATAACGTGGTAAAGACGACCGTCTTTATGAAGGATTTGAATGATTATGCTGCAATTAATGATGTTTATAAGGAATTCTTCCAGCAGAAACATCCGGCAAGGGCGGCAGTGCAGGCGGCAAGGTTACCAAAGGATGTCGGTGTGGAGATCGAGGCCATAGCATTCTGTATATAAAAGAAAAATTGACTTGTCTTCCAAAAACTGTTAACATTTTTAATCACCTGATTTTCTGCTTAAAATCGTGAATGGGAGCAATCTACGGTAATTTTGTTCGGGTTATTATTTCATGATGAATACGTTAAAAATTTATTCAAGGGCAGGTGGTATTGATAACTGCGTTAATTAAATTGTTTTAATTTAGCAAAAGTCAAAAATAGGGGTTATGTTAACGATAACAACGAAAGCGAAACACAGGGATATTTATCCAGAGGTTGTCAATCTTCTTGATAATTCCAAAAAGTTCTTTGAGCGCATCGGCGGCTCAGATATGGAGAAAAAGGTTGTCGAGATGCGCGCACAACTGGAGGAGCCATTTTTCCTCCTGGTGGCGGGTGAATACAACTCGGGTAAATCAAGTTTTATTAATGCGATGTGTGGTGAGCATGTCCTCCCAGAAGGGTCGACTCCCACAACCAACCGGATTACGTTGTTGACGTATGGCGATAAGATCGAAATAAAAGAAGTGGGTGACCACTTATGCCAGGCAACCTATCCTATGGAAACATTAAAAGATGTGGCCCTGGTAGATACACCGGGAACTAATTCTATCATTTTAGAACATTCAGCGCTCACGGAAAGT
>CAYJME010000135.1:0-9219 GCA_964370795.1 uncultured candidatus Brocadiaceae bacterium | reverse complement strand
CAATTACATAGATGCGAAATCCCAATGTAGCTGCTAGCCTGGAAATTGCCTTGCTGACGTGCCCCCCGCCCATTAAAACAAGTGTTGGCGGGGATGTGTAGCCCTCTATAAAGATTTCCCTGCCATCCCTTGTCTGGAATATTTTGTTGTCACCGTAAGGAGCAATTGCACGGCCAATGGCGCTTGCTTCACGGTCTGTTTCCGGATCACCTAAACTTCCCTGGGTAGAACCATCTTCCTTAACGAGCAACTTTGAACCTAAATTGGATTGACTATGGGAAATATTGACCACGGTTGCCAAAACTACGGGTGAATCGCCACGATAGGCCTGCATAATTTTGGTGATAAAGGGTTTAAAATAATCTGGTTTCAAAATGGGGTCCAGAAAAAAATACATTGTTCCGCCGCAGACCATGCCATCCCTGGCTGCAAATGATTCATTCAGATCATACCTGCGCAACAATGGCCTCCCCTGTTCATGTAAAATTTGTTTGGCCAGATACCAGATGTCCCCTTCAATACAACCACCACCGAGGGTGCCTACACTGCTACCATCCTGGCGAACTAATAATTTAGCGCCGGCTTTCTGAGGGGTGGAACCTCTGGTGCATGTTACGGTAACCATGACAAAAGGTTCGTTCTTGCCTGTTAAACGAAGAGCTTCCTCAACAACTTCCCACATAACTTTTATCCCGATTAAATTGTCCCACCGCTATTTATTTAAATATTCTGAATACAGTTGCAACAAGATACGCTCTGGCGTTAAGGGCGAAGCGAATGTAAACTCTTTGTGTGGCTTGAAGGCAAGCATGGCATAACGGAGTGCAAAGAAAATTCCAATCCCATACATCAAGGGTGGCTCACCAACCGCTTTGCTTCCATAAGGACCCAGGATTTCTCCATTTTCCAGAAACTCTATCTTAATATCGTCGGGCATAAAATATACGTCGGGGACTTTATAAGTTGCCAGGTCACCTGAAAGCAATTGCCCTTTTTCATTGAACCTCAAGTCTTCCATCGTCATCCAGCCCAATCCCTGAGCCAGACCACCCTCGATCTGACCGCGATAGACGTGTTCATTGAGCGGCCTGCCCGGATCATGCACAATTTTTACTGAGCTCATATCATACGTGCCACGCAGGCAATCCAGGGTTACCTCGATAATAGCAGTCCCGACGACGTGATAAACAAAGGGGTGTCCCTTTTCTTTTGTTTTATCAAAATATATTTCTGGTGAGGCAAAGAAACCGTGTGCAGAAAGGTCTATACGATTTAAATAGGCGGTTTGAACCAATTGCTCCCACCCCCACCCTGTTTCATGGCCATCGTAAAAAACCTTCTCGTTAACGATGGTAATTTTATCCTTGTCCGGAACACGAAGTTCTTGAATGATAAGAGACTTCAGCCGGTCAAGAATCTGCAGGATCGCTCTGAGCATTGCATTCCCATTTAAAACGGTTGTTGAACTGGCAGCGCTGGGCGACATGTTGGCAATGCGCGTTGTATTTGTGGTTTCGATTTTGATGCGGTGGCCTTCGATTCCAAAGGCTCTTGCGGCAGCAATAACTAAATTGGTAGTCAGACCCTGCCCCATCTCTACTCCACCGGTTGAAACACTTACACTGCCGTCAGTATATACATGAACTAAGGCGCTCGCCTGGTTCATATAGGTTGTTGTAAAAGAGATACCGAAACAAACCGGCATCAGGGCCAACCCCTTTTTCGTCTCAAAATGGGTCTGGTTATAGTCCTCGATATCCTGACGAATTTTTGGTAAATCATATCTTTCTGTTGCCTTATTCCATGTGTCCCCAATATGGCAATTCCTTGCGCGTTGGCCGTAAGGAAAAAGGTCGTTTTCCTTCAGGAGATTTTTCTGCTGAAGCTCTTCCCGTGGTATGCCCAATTTTTCAGAGACTTTTGTAATGGCACTTTCCACGACAAACATCCCCTGGGGAGCGCCAAAACCCCGAAAAGCGGTATTTGATAAGAGGTTGGTTCGGCAACAGACTCCAAATATCCGCACATTCGGGATAAAATAACTATTCGTGCTGTGAAAGAGTGTCCTTTCCAAAACTGCGGTAGATAAATCCGATGTGGCTCCGGAGTTCTGGTAATGTTTGACCTCATACGCCAGTATCTTGCCCTCTTTGCTTACGCCAATTTTAAAGTCGGATTTATACGGATGCCGTTTACCCGTCATCCTGATATCGTCAGCCCGTCTGAGTACCAGTTCCACCGGTTTTCGGGTATGCCAGGCCGCAAGGGCTGCTATACATGCCCACGGTGTTGCCTGATCCTCTTTGCCGCCAAATGCGCCTCCGAGTCGTTTAACATCCACCTCGATGGAAGAAGCGGGGATTCCCAGGATTTTTGCTGCGTGCCGCTGCACGGCATTGGGACTCTGCGTTGATGAATGAATACGGATACTCTTCCCTTCCTGTGGAATTGCACGTGCCCGCTGGGTTTCTAGATAAACATGCTCCTGACCACCGATATCGCAGGTACCTTCTACAATAAAGTCGCAATTTTGCCATACTGCATCCACATCCCCGAGTGTGAATGTCCTCGGAGCGCCAATAATTTTACCCTGCAGAAAAGCCTCCTTCGGATCAGTAACCGCAGGGAGTTCGGTAACGTTCATGGCAATTCTTTTAACACCCTCCAGCGTAATTTCCGTGCTCGTTCCCACTACTATTGCCACGGGCTGTCCAACATAGCATACTTCACTGCTCGCCAGCAATTCTTCATCATGGATGATCGGGCCAATCTGGTTCTCACCAGGGATGTCTTTTGAAGTTAAAACAGTAACTACTCCCTGCAACGAGTATGCGTCTTCAGTATGCAATGAAACTATTTTCCCGTGCATCACAGGAGAAGAGAACACGCTGGCATAGAGCATTTCTCCCGGCAGGGGCATATCATCTATGTATTGAGATTCGCCACGCGTATGAGCAGCAGCATCAATACGTTCCATAGAAATCCCTCACTTTCACCCTTTCCGGAAAAATTTTTGTAAAATGGGCAATGCAAAACTGGCGGGCTAAAAGCCTTTTGTAATCTGCGCTTCCACGGATGTCATCTAGGGGAGAAATTTCCTTCTGTATAATGGGAAAGGCGCCTTCAATGACCTCCCTGGATACCTGCTTGCCAAGGAAATATTGACAGGTTACCTTCAGGAATAAAGGGATTGGCGCAACACCGCCCATCGCCAGACCAATCTCACGAATGATTCCATCTTCACATCGCACTTTCATGGCACTATTGACAGAGGCAACATCAAGACACTTCCTTTTCGAGACTTTTTCAAAATTGATCAGGGTGCCGGAGGCCGGTTCCGGAATAAGAATCTCTGCCAGGATTTCTGTCGATGTCTTGTCGAGCTGTTTGTAACCCTTGTAAAATGATGTGATGGGCACGGTACGACTTTTTTCGCCATCTTTGAAAACTAACAATGATTCCAGCGCCAACAGGAGGATCGTCATATCGCCAATGGGCGAGGCATTAATAACGTTCCCCCCTACGGTCGCACGATTGCGAATCTGCAAAGAGGCAATCTGAAACATATATTCCTGGATGTAGGGGATAATTCTGATTATCCCGGTATGTTGGGCAAATTCTTCAAAAGTCGTTAATGCACCAATATGCAGATAGCCATTCTTTTTAAATATACCCTTCATTTCCGGTCGCCTGTTGAGGATACAAATCCGGGATTCAGGGAGGAGTTCGTCTTTTTGCAGGTAAATGTCAGTACCTCCTGCAATAAAAAAGTCTGGTGTTTTTTCCTCCTCACGCATGCTTATTTCGGGAATCCTGCGTAGCCTGGCGGGAATTTCACGAAAATATGCAGGAAGCATTTTGTTAGCAACAAGAAACCCGATTCCCTTGTTATTGTCCAACGTCTTTTTAAAATGATCCACAGATTGCTTTAAGGAACGATATCCTGTACAACGACACAGGTGTCCGCTGAGGTACTTCTTCACCCCCTCTTTCGTGATTTCCTGATGGTCTTCCATCAAATAGCCTGTGAGGGAGACGACAATACCAGGTGTACAAAAACCGCATTGAGTAGCTCCTTCATCCACAATGGCTTGCTGCACGGGCGAGAGGTGAGGCATATTCAAACCTTCGATGGTAACAAGATGTTTTCCGTACAATTCTCCCAATGGCATCAGGCAGGAGGTAACAGGTTTGTATACTACTTGCTCACCGGATAGTTCACCAACAAGCACCGTGCATGCCCCGCAGTCACCTTCGCGGCAGCCTTCCTTGGTGCCCACCAATCGCTTTCTTCTTCGGAGATAATCGAGCACAAGCACAGCGGGGTGCTCGGAGATACGAATTTCTCTATCGTTCAGTAAAAAGTGAATTTCCGGGTACATTCGATATTCCTCATTTCCCATGAGAACTCTTTTTGGTTGCGGCTACGCCACGCCGGGGAAAGTGCCGTTTATTTACCCGCCATGGTTATAAATCTTATGGTGAATAATACGGCGAGTAGGTAAATAATGGGGTGTACCTGTTTTGCTTTTCCCACAGCGATCTTCAAAATTGGATATATTATAAATCCTACGGCAATACCGTTTGCAATACCAAACGAAAACGGCATGATAACTGCGGTAAGGAAGGCTGGCATGGCCTCTGTAAAGTCCTCGAAGTCGATTTCCTTCACTTCACTCATCATGAATATTCCAACGATAATAAGTGCCGGAGCAGTTGCCGCCGCAGGTACCAGTCCGGCTATGGGTGCTATAAAGAGGGCGGCAAGGAATAATACCGCAGTTGTCAGTGCCGTAAGCCCTGTCCTGCCTCCTTCCATTATACCTGCTGCTGATTCAACATAGGTAGTGGTATTTGATGTGCCAAGCAATGCGCCTATAGACGTCGCGACGGAGTCAGATACCAAAGCCTTGTCTAATCGAATTATCCTGCCATTTTCATCGATCATCTTTGCCTTCGTTCCTGTTCCAATAAGTGTCCCGATGGTGTCAAATATATCTACAAAACTAAAAGCTATTATCAAGGTGAGTAATGCCCATATTCCATGCCATAGATCCGTTGCGCCTGATGCAATCATTAAGCCCGTAAAGTCCATTTTAAAGAAAGTATATGATAAATCTGGTGGCATTGAAAAGGGAATAAACCCCGAAGGTATGCTGACGACTTTCATCGGAATACCGATAATTGTTGTAATGAGAATCCCTAATAACATGCCTCCCTTGATCTTTCTTGCAAGAAGGATACCCGTTATAAATAGACCGATTATCGCAAGAAGTGTCGAAGGCGCTTTAAAATCTCCAAAACTCAGTGTGGTGGAAGAATTTTTCACAATGATACCGGCATTTAAAAGACCTATAAATGCTATAAAAAAACCTATGCCAGCGCTCACTGCATGTTTCATGGATTCCGGGATCGCATCCACAATGGCTCTTCTCGCCCTGGTAACCGTAACGATTATCGATACAATACCAGAAAGAAACACGATAGCGAGAGATTGTTGCCAGGTATAATGCATGGTCATAACAACGGTAAACGTAAAAAAGGCATTCAGTCCCATTCCGGGCGCTTGTGCATAAGGGCAGTTTGCATAAAGCGCCATAATCAGTGTCCCGATGAAAGCAGCAAGGCATGTTGCCACCATAACTGAACCAACGACAGGATCGTTGAATACAGTATAATTTACGGCTGCATCCCCAAGCGCGTTGGCTGCGTTCATACCCGACATTTTTAGAATAGAGGGGTTTACAAATATTATGTATGCCATGGTTATGAACGTGGTAGTACCTGCAATTATCTCCGTTCTCACATTGGTCTTGTTTTCTCTGAGTCTGAAAATTTTTTCCAATATGCCAGGATTCACACAATTACTCCTAAGTCTATATTTAACTACAGGTTAAGTTTGTAAATAATGTATATGCTGAAAAATAAGCGAGACTGCATACCTAATGTTATGTTACAATATTACCAAAATTTACAGATTACGTAACCTCTTATATGGCAATGGGTTTCAGTGTATACAAAAAATCCACTTATATAGTGCGAAGAGGAATGCTTGAAGTTCGCAAAATAACAGAAGGAGGTGAAGATGAAAAAAAGTTTATCACATACTATATGGGAGTGCAAGTACCATATAGTGGCAGCTAAGAAGCGGAGTAAGTATAGCTACGGTAAGTTACGAAAAGAAATAGGTGAGATATTGCGTAAATTATATGAGTACAGGGGGGTGGTACTGGTCGAAGAGAAGTCATGTATCGATCACATCCACCTCATAATTGGCACGGCTTATCATTTCTCTATCTCCTGCCAGGACAACTTCCTTTGTCCCATATTTCTCCTGTACCTCTTGCATCTTCTCCGGTACCGTTTTTCCGTCCGGCGTATCCCCGCACATACTTTCACCCCTACAGGACATCCCCCGTCACTACGCAGTAAAACCATGACGATCTGCTCATGTCCCCGCTTTCCATCACGATTGTATCCAAACATCATAATCTGTCTCTCCTCAATATTCTCCCGCAAAATAACTACTCATTAATATCGCGTGATGCACCATACTCCTTTGATTGCTTTACCTTGGGCGCTTCAGGAGATTTCTACGGTATAACATCGCCACGCAGCGCAGCTCATGATTCATCCCCATCAATTGCCCATGCGTCCTATGTTTTACTTTGCCATCCTCATGAAAGGAAGCACGTGAAAGTGAAAATAAGTCTTTGAAGGCCAAATTTAACTACATTTTAAACAACTATGAAAAATAACCAAATGAAAACGATGAAGATATTTAATTTGTTCTGTTTGTTGATTTGCCTGAGTGTTGCACAATCATTAATCTCTGGTAAGGTTGCCGCTCATGATAAAAAAGGTGGATTACTTTATGGAAATGGAACCGATTTTTTACCGGTCGATGATGTTGCCGCTCATGCCGGATCGCATAACATTCAACATGCAGAGATCCCAAAATATACAAAAAAGGATGAAATAATTACCTATACTGCATTTACGATTTCTTATGATGAAGACCACGAACAGGCAAAATGGGTTGCCTATGAATTAACCAGGGAAGAAACCTATTCCCTCGTTAAGAGAAATAATAAATTTATCCCGGACCCTGAAGTTAAAACGGGAACGGCTGAAGATAAGGACTATGCCGGCTCTGGCTATGATAGGGGCCACCTGGCGCCGGCGGGTGATATGGCCTGGTCGTCTAATGCAATGCGTGAATCATTTTACTATAGCAATATCAGTCCCCAGAAGCCTGGTTTTAATAGAGGGATTTGGAAAAAGTTGGAGGAGATGGTGAGAGAATGGGCGCGTGATAATGGGTCGCTTCTCATTGTTACCGGGCCGGTTTTAGAAAAAAATTTGCCCGTCATTGGTAAGAATAGGGTTTCTATACCAAAATATTTTTATAAAGTTATTGTGGATTACGAAGATCCTGATATAAAAGGAATTGGTTTTGTTCTTCCAAACGTAAGTTCGAATGAACCATTGCAAGAATACGCCTTAACGATTGATAATGTTGAAAAATTAACAGGAATTGATTTTTTTTATCTCTTCCCGGATGAACAGGAGGAACTTATTGAATCAACGCTTAATCTCAAGAGCTGGGGTTTTGATGGATCGAAGAGTGCCGAAGAATTTGAGGTAGGTAAATCTGTTCTCTGTAAAGGTGTAACCAGAAACGGTGAGCGGTGTAAAAACAGGACGAAAGACACGGAAGGGTATTGCCATATACACGAAGACCAGAATAATAAAGATCATAGGGCAAATATTTATAAGAGAATAAATTAAATGATTTGCAATTTGAGGAGTGTGAAATTGTTGACCTAATAGCCTGACAAAATATTTGGGTTCAGGTTACAAATGTGAAATAGATTAAAATTATAAGTCCTTGATATTGGGCTGGTTTCCTGTTTTACCTTGAATTTTAAGGGATTGTTAACATTATATCTGTTCTATTAGTTTCAATCAATTGTATTAATTTCGGTTGATTTTAGCACAAAATTAGCACAATACAATAAAGCACAAGCATGTTTAGAATATTTTTACACATGAAAATAATTAACGAAATTTTGTATTCAAATCCGTGCCCTTTTGAATGCCATTCGTTAAAAGGGCGGAACATCTTCTTAATTCAATGACATTATCACAGGTGGGTGGGGGTGAACTGTTACATTTTTTATAATAAAACAGATTGCATTATATTTATTGAAAGAATTATCTAACCGTACTTTTCTCTATAATTTTTAACAAAAATTCACACGTTGAAATACATTCGAACACACTGCTATTATCCTCTCCCATGACTATAACGTTATGAGCAAAAGCGTTTCTTAAGTACATAAAAAACCCCTGAAACATTAATTGAACACCTTGGTGGGCTTCAGTTGCAATAGGCCACGGTGGATTCAAGCATCCATTTTGTTTATTGAATGCTATAATCGCTAAATCTGCTCCCGTTTTATGTTGAGCTTCGTTTCTTCCAGCGGCTAAACATTTCTCTTTTAATTTCGTTTCTACGAGACTTATAATCAATTTCAAGGCAGAATCATAATGGCCCGATCTTATAGAGGGATTTGCCAGGTGAAGAATTTCAGGATTTAAAACAGAAGAGTCGTACCTATGTATAATATTTTTGTCTTTTAAATCATTAGTTTCATGAAATTTTTTCAGTTGTAATTCTTGTATGGTAAAATCAACGAACTCATTAAATGAATACTCAGGACATCCATATCCAATTATTTCTATACATTTCTCCTTGTCATCTTTATCTCCATATTTGCTTCTCAAGGTTACCGTTAAACCTAATGAAGCATATGCACCACCCTTATAATGTTCTCCGAGGAAAAGGATAGTATATTTTCGCAGGCTTTCATGATGTTTTCTGGTGATTTTAAGAAATTCTTTAAATGTAATTCTACATTTTGAATCAAAAACTTGAGGTACTATTGATTTAACAAATTCAAATACAGTATCTGTACCTAATCTTATATTTACTTTATCCGCATATTTGATAAGTTCTTCTGTTCCGATTTCCTTATAATGACACTTAAGATTATAGCTAGGTAAGTCTAAATGCAAGTTAGTCATAAAATTAAATTATTAGAGTCATTAAGATTCACTCAATTGTTTAGAAAAATTGCCTACTTTTGTTACTCCTTACCTATGTCGAGATATTCTGCTGCCAGGAGTGAGAGCACTTCTTGATCTGCATAGCTT
>CAYJME010000134.1:0-9232 GCA_964370795.1 uncultured candidatus Brocadiaceae bacterium | reverse complement strand
GCCCAGATGTATCACCAGTATTTCACCAATGCCCGGTATGTATTTGCCGAAAAATATCAGAGAAACCTCGTCCTTGCATTTAAAAAATTTCAGGACATGGGCAAGCTGGAAATAATTACCTGCGGGGCTACCCATGGATTTTTACCCCTGATGAATAACAATCAGAACGCAATGCGTGCACAGATACATGTTGCCGTGAATCATTATGAGAAACATTTAGGACGAAAGCCGCGGGGAATATGGTTGCCTGAGTGCGCATATGAGCCGGGGATAGATCCGCTACTGAAGGAAGCCGGAATCCGGTTTTTCATTACCGAGACGCATGGCGTCCTCTTTGCAACTCCAAGACCTAAATATGGTATCTATGCGCCGATTTACTGTCCATCCGGCGTGGCAGCATTTGGCAGGGATGCGGAATCTTCCAAGCAGGTCTGGAGTTCTAAAGAAGGATATCCGGGGGATTTTTCCTACAGGGATTTTTACCGGGATGTGGGATACGATCTCGATTATGAGTATGTAAAACCGTATCTCCCCGGCGACAGCAAGCGTACCAATATTGGCATAAAATATTATCGGATTACCGGCAAAACAGATCATAAGGAGCCGTATTTACCTGAACGCGCAAAGGAGAAGGCTGCCGAACACGCGGGAAATTTCATGTTTAACCGGGAGAAACAAATAGAGCATCTGGCCTCGATTATGGACAGAAAACCGATTATCGTGGCGCCGTACGATGCGGAGCTTTTTGGTCATTGGTGGTTTGAAGGTCCTCAGTGGATAAACTTCCTGTTTAGAAAAATTGCCTTTGACCAGAAGACGATTTCCCTGATCACTCCGATGGAGTACCTTGAAAAATATTCTATAAATCAGGTTTCCACCCCGTCGCTTTCAAGCTGGGGATACAAAGGTTATAGCGAGTATTGGCTCAACGAAACGAATGATTGGATTTACCGGCATCTCCATAAGGCGGCAGAACGCATGGTGGAACTGTCAAGGTCATATCCCCATACCAGCAAGGATTCCATACAGCATCGGGCGCTCAATCAGGCCGCGAGGGAACTCCTGCTCTCACAGAGCAGCGACTGGGCGTTTATCATGAAAACAGGCACAATGGTTGAGTATGCTGTGAAGAGGACAAAGAAACACCTCTATCGTTTTACTAAATTGTATACGGATATAAGGTCTGACACGATTGATCCCGATTGGCTTTCCGAAATCGAAAGCAGGGATAATATCTTTCCGGATATTGATTATCATATCTACCAGTAAAAGATTGTTTGTAGAGACGCAAGACTTCGTCGTGATCTCAGTCGAACGATTTTGCGTCTCTATCCCGGGTTTTTGCAGAAGGAATACGAGTGCACGGGTAGGTTTAATACCCCCCACTGGATATTTCGAAAGCAAAATAATTTCCGTGAAGGTAAGTTAATAAAACCACGAAAGGAGAGGCGAATGAAAATACCAAGAAAAATAGAAAAACATTCAAGAGATAAAATCTATACTGAGAATGACCCCTATATGCCACAGAAAGGCAAGGGGTTGCCAGAGACAGCCATTTGTAAGGAATGTAAGGCAGTTTATCATAGTAAAAAGTGGTTTCTCGATGAAAAACTCTACGAACAAAAGAAGGCGTTAAAGGACGTTCATTTGGTTATCTGTCCTGCATGTAAGAAAACTCAGGAGAATGTGCCCAACGGTATTGTAACCCTGAAAGGCGATTTCCTGAAGCAACACAAGGAGGAGATCATGAATCTCATCCATAATGAGGATGCCCGCTCGAAGCAGTATAACCCTTTAAAAAGGATTATGAAGATTGATGAAAAGGGCGGTGAGGTTGAGATACAAACCACATCAGCCAAACTGGCGCAGCGTATCGGGTCGATTTTGTTCAAGGCATACAGCGGGGAAGTGGAATACAAGAAACACGAAAACGCGAAATTTATGCGTGTGGAATGGAGACGATAAGTTAGGCCTACGGCGATTTTTTCCAGAACAATGTTTTCGCGATGGTTCAATCTTGTAGATTGAACCATCGGTAATGTCAAATAAAGAACATCGAATATCGAATGGTGTTTCTGTCCATTCGATATTCGTTACCGTATCTTCAGAAGTAACAAACAAGTAGCCCGTCTCGATGTTGGGAGTCTGGAAAGATTAAGACAAAATTCGTAGTTTCTCAACTTCCAGATTTCAAACTTACGTCTTGAGAAAAAAGACGTATCACATTTTTGCTATGATTCATCGGAGCGAGGAGTTGAAGCTATGATTAACATCGAAAGAATTCTGTTTCCCACGGATTTTTCAGAATGTGCAAAACACGCCTTAAAGTATGCCCTTTCCTTCGCCACCGAGCGCAAGGCAAAACTGTACATCCTCCATGTAATCCCCAAACTGAACATCCCCATCGGGACGGGCGGGATGACCTATCCGGTATCCAAAATATATGACGAAATGGAAAAGGATGCGAAGAAGAAGATTCACCGCCTGGTACCCAAAAGATTTCTTGAGCAGATAAAGATTGAGAATATTATTGTGCGAGGCACGCCATACCTTGAAATCATCAAGACGGCCAAAAAGTACGATATCGATCTCATTGCTATCGCCACACACGGAAGAACAGGGATTGCTCATGCCATGCTGGGGAGTACGGCTGAAAAGGTGGTGAGAAAGGCGCCCTGTCCTGTATTATGCGTCAAACATCCTGAACATGAGTTTGTATTACCGTAATATATGGAAATAATTATTGAAAAATCGAAGGATATACCTGTTCAGGAATCTGCCATTGAGATTGTCGAACGCAAGGGACTGGGACATCCGGACACCTTATGTGACCGGGCTGCCGAAGAGGTGAGCATCGCCTTTTCCCGTTATTATCTGGAAAAATTTGGCAGGGTGTTCCACCATAATATTGATAAATGCCTCCTTGTAGGGGGGCGTTCTGTGGTCTGTTTTGGCGGTGGCGAGGTAATTACCCCGTTACAGCTGATTATCGTTGGCCGTGCTGTGGAGGTTGTGGGAAGCAAAAAAGTACCCCTGGAAGAGATTGCCAGAGAAACGACCATTAAGTGGCTGGGAGAGAGGCTGCGATTCCTGGAACCCGAAAAAAATGTCCTGGTTGAAACAAAGATAAGAACCGGCAGCGTTGACCTGCGGGCAACCTTTGATAGCCTGGCGCCACTGGCAAACGACACATCGATTGGCGTGGGTTTCTCGCCTATGACTGAAACCGAGTCACTGGTTTATTATGTCGAACATTTCCTGAATTCCACGGAAGCAAAACAGAATTATCCCATGATTGGCGAGGACATCAAAATCATGGGGATACGCATATATGACAAAATAAATCTCACGATTGCCATTGCCTTTGTTTCCCGGTATATTTCTTCAAAAAAGGAATATTTTGAAATAAAGGCAAATTTGCTCGAGTATATCCGGAACTTTATAAGAAGCCGGACAAACCGGGAGGTCTCCATCGTTATCAATGCGGCGGATAATTATGACAAGGACATTTGTTATCTAACCGTAACAGGGACAAGCGCCGAGTGTGGCGATGATGGTCAGGTAGGCCGGGGAAACAGGGCGAATGGGCTGATTACGCCTTACCGGCCGATGACCCTGGAGGCTACAGCGGGGAAAAATCCTGTCACCCATACGGGCAAGCTTTATAATGTCGTCGCAAACGAAATAACTCATGATATGACCCGTGACACCCAGATTTCCGAGGCGGAGTGTTATCTGGTTAGTCAGATCGGAGCGTCTATTACAGACCCTCAAATTGTCCATGTGAAAATTCGTTCAGAACTTCCGGAAAAGGAGCTAGAAGAACTGTGCAGGGACATTATAAAGCGAAATCTTCAACAAATACCCCAGTTATGGGCTGGTATCTTAGAAAGACGATATTCGATGTTCTGAAAATTTTCGAGTATGTCTGCTTTGAGTATCGGGCATAGGTTTGATTATGCCTTCTGCAACTTTTGTTTTACGGCTTAGGAACGTGTTGCATGGAGGGCAAGGCTTTAGCCTTGCAGAGGCAACCACAAAACCACATAATTAAAATTCCTGAAATTAATACATGAACACTGATCCGGTCAAAGGCACCCTGATTTCCTTCCTCGTGGGGATTACTGAAATGAGTCCTGATGCGGAAGAAATTGTTGATATCAAAAAACTCAAAAGTTCTCCGTCGTATCCTGGCGTGCTTCCCAAGCAAATGATCGTTAAGGAGGAAAAGAGAACCATTGAAAACATGGCCGTTGATTTCCTGGTAAAGTTTTGTCCGCCGGGTGTTGTTATTGTAGAGGCGTCTCTTGAACTGGAAAATATTTTAGATAGTAGTGTTTTTGATATTAAAGGAAATCTCATTGTCGAATGCCGAACCATTTTATGGGAATATCACTGCGACCCCTATTTTGACGAAGAGTACACGGTATACTGTGTATCAGACTATAAGGGCGACCCTGAGGGTGTTATTTCTCAACATAAAGATAGTATTGCAGGGCTTTTGAAGACGGAGCGGATACCTCTGGATGAGGAGGAGATCGATGCAACGCTCAAATTTTATATTAAATATGCGAAAGATGATATAACGATCGTTGATTGGGACGGGGCGTTTGTATTTGATCCGCGAGGCGATTTTGCCAGCAATATTGAGCTTTTTCAGATTGCCAACCTTCATCTCTTGAAACTAAGGGTTTTGGAACAGGAACTGGAGGAACGACTGGAAACAGCCGCACGACTTTTACAAAGAACCACGGAGAGAAAGATACCGTGGCTCAAAACCAGGGAGATTAGACACTCCCTGCGTGAAATTATTCAGATACGCGCCGGATCCATCATGGAATTTGAAGCTACAGAACGCGATATTAAACTGATTGGAGATTGGTATTCCGCCCGATTATACGATCTGATGATCAAGAAACTTCACCTTGAGGCGTGGAGGGCAAATATTAACAAGGCCCTCGATGACCTGGAAGACATTTACAGTATGATCTCGGAAAACTTTTCCGTGTCATTTTCCACTACCCTTGAATTTATTATTGCCTTCGGCTGGTTTGTTTTGTTGATTGGATATTTTGCATTGTTCTTCCTGGAAGTATTTCACAAAAGATAGAATTCATAATAATAAACCCTAAGCAGAAGGGTTATTTATAAGGAGAATCTGACATCAATGTTTATGAACAATACATGGACTACTATAAAAAAACTGACTGTTTTATTCACAGCGCTATTTGTGATAACTTTCTCTACTGTCCTGCATGTTTTTGCAGAAGAAAAGGGTGTCGGCAGCATTCAGGGGATCGTTAAGGCAAAAAAAGCCAAATATATTAAGGATTCCATTGTCTATGTCGAAAATGTGCCGAATACTTATGAACCCCCAAGGGAACATGTAGTTATGGATCAAAAAAACATGGCCTTTATTCCCCATGTGCTGCCGTTGGTAAAAGGAACCACGGTTGACTTTCTCAACAGCGATATGGTTCAGCATAACATTTATTCTCCCGACGCCGTTGCAGATAATATGAATTTAGGCACCTGGCTTAAAGATGAAACAAGACCGTTTACCTTCAATAAATTAGGCATTGCCACTCTTCGTTGTAATGTGCATGTGGACATGTTGGCCTATGCCCTGGTATTACAAAATCCATACTTTGCGCGTGTCAATAATGACGGAAGCTTTTCTCTTCCCAATGTGCCTGAAGGAAAATGCAGAGTAAAACTCTGGAATGAGCGACTCAAGGCAGCAGACCGTGAGATTGAAGTCAAAGCGGGCGCATCGATCACCATAGAGTTTGAATTAAAGTAATTTGGCATTTTATTTGTATGGGTTTTCAGAATATGCCTCGATGTAACTCAAACCTTCAGGTTTGATCCTATGCAGGGTATCAAACCTGAAGAGGCTGTGCAAAAAGCCGGGTTTTATGTGTCATTGCGAGCAAAGGGAAGCAATCTTTCCCTCATTATAATAATTCCAGGAGATTGCTTTGGAAAAACCCCTCGAAACGATATGATGATTGCCTTTTTGCACAAATTCTGAAGCCTTGAGTTACATAAAGACAACTCAAAACAGGACTTGATGGGTTACGATGATACCGGTAGATGAAAGATTCATGAGACTTGCCATAAACAAGGCAAAAGAGGGCATTAAACGGGGACAAACGCCATTTGGCGCATGTGTAGCAAGAAATAAAGAAGTTGTAACATGCGTTCATAACAGAGTCTGGGAAGACACGGATATAACCGGACACGCAGAAATATGTGCCATTCGGGAGGCTTGCAGAAAATTGAATGCGGTGGACTTGACCGGTTGTGTTATTTACTCCACCTGTGAGCCATGTCCCATGTGCTTTAGCGCCTGCCACTGGGCAAAGATTTCAAAAATCGTTTATGGGGCAAGGATCGAAGATGCAAAAAAATTAGGGTTTAGCGAACTAACGATTTCAAATGATACCATGAAAAAATCAGGTAACAGCCCGATAGAAATCGTTGGAGATGTCCTGCGGGATGAAAATATAGAATTGTTTAGATTATGGTCTGAACAAGAAAATAAAAGAATCTACTGAACCAGGCGGGTTTTTCGGTAGGGTGGGTTAAACGGAGCGAACCCACCATTTATAAAAGCAATGAAGGTGGATTCTGCGTAAAAAACAACGCCTTAATCGTTCGACTGAGACCTTGACGTGAGTTCGGTCGAACGTTCTCGACGAAGTCCATCCTACGCCTAATTTAAATTTCCTTTTCCTTAAGTCCAAGATTTTTCAGGCATTGACGGAAATCTTCGGGTATATCTGCTGATATGGATATGGTCTTTTGCGTGTATGGGTGGGTAAAAGCTATCTGGTATGAATGCAACATCTGTCTTGCAGCGTGTCTCAGGAGTGGATTATTGATTGGCTTGCGGTTGTATTCCCGTTCTCCAATGACAGGATGACCCACAGAAGCCAGATGTATCCTGATTTGATGCGTCCTGCCCGTTTCAATCATTACTTCCAGATAGGAGGCAATAGTTCCTTTTTTTAAAGTCTTTACATGGGTTATGGCTCTTTGCCCTTGTATCGGGGTACTTATCGTAAAGGTTTGTTTTCCTATACGTCCCTGTACAATTGTCCTGTAAACTTTTTTAACAAGATTGTTTTTAAACATGGACTTTATACGTTCAAAGGCGTCCTTGTCCATTGCAAAGATAACGGCGCCTGATGTATCTCTGTCCAGCCGATGGACAGCCTGAATCTGGTTGTTTTTAAAGCGTGCTCTCAGATGCGATTCGAGACTGTCCGTACCATTCGTCAAAAGATAGGGCGGTTTTGAAACAATGAGATAAAAATCGTCGTGAAACAGGATGTTAACTTCTTTATAGCCTGTTCCTTCATCTTTTGAAGTGAAATTTAATGGTTCTGTGTCATTTATAGCGACTTCAATAATATCGCCTTTCTGCAATTGATACGAGGCAATCCAGACCCTTTTTTTATTCACAAAAACATGCCGCTTGTCGAGCAGTTGTTTTGCCTTGTTTTTGGAGATGGTTAGCTTGTGAGCGATAAAATTGAGGAGTGTTTGTAAGCTGTTATGATGGGTAAGGGTAAATTTTCGAATAGGCATTCGTATGTACTTTAGATGATTTCTCCTGTAGACATATCATAAACCCACGGTAAATCAGTTGGGGCATATTCAAAGAGTTCATCTTTTATAAAGAAGATACCAATTTCTTTTTCAGCCGAAGCCGGCGAATCTGAGCCATGAATCAGATTAAAACGGTTGCTGAGTGCATAATCGCCGCGGATTGTGCCTGGCTCTGACTTTGAACCAAAAGTGGCGCCCATCATTTTACGGACAACTTCTATAGCATTCTTGCCTTTTAATGCTATGACAATTACCGGAGCAGAGGTTGTGTACCGGATCAGGGGTTCAAAGAAATCCTTGCCATCATGGGCAGCGTAGTGCTTCCTCGCCATGGTTTCTGAAATTCGGGTCATTTTAAGCCCAATTATCTGAAAACCTTTTTCTTCAAATCTCGAAATAATCTTTCCTGTCAAACGACGTTGAACACTATCAGGTTTTAATATAATCAAGGTCTTTTCCATAATAATGTTATTCCTTTATTTTCTTAAGTTTTTCAATGTAATGATTCCTGACGAGAAGAAAGAAATCCTGATATTCCTGACTTTTATAATCTGGAAACGTCCATGGGAATGATTCATATTTCCCTCTCCGGTAGTTAAGGGTTACTTCTGCATAAATGCCATCCCGTAAATATATACGATGGGAAAAATCCTTTGTAGAGGCCAGGATAAGCCGGCTTTCATTTATATAACCGGGGTCGAGGTTGACGGGTCGCACGACAGCGTATTTTTTTGGCGAAACCAGCGTTTCTTCCAGGTGGTTTGTTTTTGCTTTAATCGTGGCGAGTTCGTCCGCCCTGATGAGTTTTTCAAAACTATAGAATTGCCGTTGGATACCCTGTCCCATTTCTTCAGTATAATAATCAGTAAAATGAAAAGGGAGTATCGTGCTCCGAAGGTCTATCCTTCCAAAGAAACCTTCAAGGTCTCTTTCCATCTGGCTAAAAAGTTCTGGAATACTGGTTAAAATGCCGATAAGTAAATTTACCGGTTTTGGTTTGGAAATTTGTCCCACGGCAGTTGAAATTTGATCCTACAGAAATCTGTGATTTCACAGATTTCATAGATTATTTGATTCGTATCTATGCAATCTGTGGACTTTATAATATTACGGTTCTCCCGGCTTGCATTACCTGGTTTTCTTCAGTGTCTCTAACAGGCCTTCAATCTTTGATTTCACGTCTTCTTGTTTTACCAGAAATGTTTCGCCTGTCTTTCTTATTTTTATTTCAATCTCTTTTGTTTCGGTGAATTTTTTACCAATGATAATTTTTATGGGTATACCAATCAGATCGGCATCCTTGAATTTCACACCGGGTCTCTGATCTCTGTCATCCAATAATACGTCCATACCCGTTTTGCTGCCCAGGTCGCCGTAAAGGGAATTTGCCATGTGCATACTCTGATTATCGTTGACGTTTACGGGGATTATAATGACATGGTATGGCGCAATCGACAATGGCCAGATAATACCATTTTCATCATGGGATCTTTCAATGAGCGATGCAATGATACGGTTGACCCCGATCCCATAACATCCCATAATCATGGATTTTTCTTTACCACCGGCATCCAGGAACCTTGCCTTGAGGGCGTCGCTATATTTTGTGCCGAGG
>CAYJME010000133.1:0-9286 GCA_964370795.1 uncultured candidatus Brocadiaceae bacterium | reverse complement strand
CTATTACTTCCATGTCGCTCACGTCTTTATCAAGGGTCATACTGTGGTCAACTGACTTCGCATGATGATCTTTTGCATCTGTTAATTTATGGTTCAAACGTGTCAAAAAAATTAATGGTTGTATTCGTCTTGTTGGTATAACCGGTACGAATCATACAATAAATAGATGGTTCCGTCAACAATGGTGTAAGGGTGATCATAATAAAGATAGGTATTTTAAATTATGGGTGAAAATTGGTCGAAAATTTAATTAAATATATTTATAGACGGCGATGGGCGATTTAAAACGGTGAGCAAGAACCAGTCGCCAAAAGGAGTTGGTTCCTCCTAAAAATATGAAGTTTAAGGAAGGATTGCTTCGCTGTCGCTCGCAATGACGTTTGCATGTCAACTTATTTAAGACGTTCACTAATATTTTAACGATTTTCCTGAGTTCAAGAGTTCAGGATTTCTATTCTGTATAAAATAAAACCCCATGCAAGGATCTATCGTAAAAACCATTCTTAACTGGCGGATGCTGGTTATCTTCTTTCTGGGTGTAAGCTCTGGCATTCCTCTTCTGATCACCGGTTCCACACTTCAGGCATGGATGACGGATAAAAAGGTAGACCTTGCGGTTATCGGGATGTTTTCCCTTGTGGGGCTTCCCTACACCGTCAAGTTTCTGTGGGCGCCCGCTCTGGATCGCTATGTGCCTCCCTTTCTGGGCAGACGGCGTGGATGGATATTCATATCCCAGATACTCCTCATGTTCGCTATCGGTGCATTTTATTATGTAAAACCTGCAGAATCCCCCTGGACGGTAGCTTTTCTGGCCGTGGTCGTGTCTTTCCTGAGCGCAAGTCAGGATGTGGTCGTTGACGCCTACCGGCGGGAACTCTTACGTGATGATGAATTGGGGTTTGGTTCTTCACTTGGTGTGAATGGGTATCGTCTGGGCATGCTCATTTCAGGGGCATTTGCACTGTTTCTGGCAGACCGGATACCCTGGAATTATGTCTATCTCCTGATGGCGGCATCACTCTCTCTTGGTGTGATTACGACACTTTTAGCGCCAAATCCTGCCGGACTGATTGTTCCACCTCAATCTCTCCGCGAAGCAGTCATAGAGCCTTTTACCGATTATTTTTCGAGGAGAGGGGCATTTGAGATACTGGCCTTTATCCTGCTCTATAAAATCGGCGATGTTATGGCGGCTCATATGACAACCCCGTTTATCCTCAAGATGGGTTTTACCAAAACAGAACTGGCGGTGGTTGCAAAGACATTTGGTATATTTGCAACGATCGGGGGTAGTCTCGTGGGCGGTGTCATCCTCGTCAAACTGGGTCTTTACAAATCGCTCTGGATTTTTGGGATACTCCAGGCCATGTCAACCCTGGCTTTTTCAGCGCTGGCATCTCTGGGGTCGCAATATTCAATACTGGTATCCACGATTACCTTTGAAAATCTGACCAGTGGTATGGGTGTGTCTGCATTTACGGCCTTTATGGCGGGTCTTTGCAATAAAAAATTTACTGCCACGCAATATGCTCTTTTGAGCAGTCTCATGGGTATTCCGCGGGTGATTGTTGCCTCGCCCACCGGATATCTGGCCGAGTATATGGGATGGTTTAATTTCTTTATCTTCTGCTCCGTTGCTGCTATTCCCGGCCTGGTATTCCTCATCCGTTACCATGCGTGGCAAAAGGAATCGACTGTTGGCAGTCAACACGGAGAGCTGCCTGTTAATTCTGAAGAATGAACCTTAAATTTAGGAGGATTAAAAAATGGGAAAAAGTATTTCTTTTATAATAGCCTGTGGTTTATTTCTTTTCCAGCCGTTTGTCTCAAATGTGAGGGCGCAGGAAAAACAGGTCTCAATCACGATTTATCAAAACAATCTTAGTCTGGTTCATGACATCCGTACCATGGATTTGAAGGAAGGCGATCAGGAAATCCGCTTTACTGACGTTGCATCGTTTATCGATCCCACATCGGTTCATTTTAAATCACTCACGTCGCCAGACCGGGTGGCCATTCTGGAACAAAATTATGAGTATGATCTGGTGAGCGCAGAAAAGATATTGCAGAAGTATATCGACCAGGTTGTTCAGCTCTATACGAAAGAGGGCAAAATATTTGAGGGAAAATTACTGAGCGCCGCAGGGAATGCCGTCCTGGAGAAAAAAGACGGCGGTATTCAATCAATTTCTATGGCAAATATACAGAATGTGGACTTTCCTAAACTGCCCGCGGGTTTGATCACCAGGCCAACCCTGGTCTGGTATCTTTCGAGTACAAAGGCAGGTACCCATAATATGGAAACAAGCTACTTAACGGAGGGTATCGGCTGGCACGCAGAATATGTAGCGCTGGTGCATGAGGATGAAAAGAAATTGGATTTATCTGCCTGGGTTTCTATCAATAACCAATCAGGGACAGATTACGAACGTGCAAAACTCAAATTAGTGGCTGGCGAAGTTCATCGGGTAACTCCCCAGCGACAGTACGAAGACTTTGAAGAACGGCCAATGGCAAAGGTTGCTGCAGCGCCGCCACAATTTGAAGAAAAGGCATTCTTTGAGTATCACCTGTATACGCTCCAGCGTGCCGCCACAATCAAGAACAACCAGATTAAGCAGCTTACCCTTTTTCCAACTGCAGAAACGCAGGTGAAAAAGATTTATGAATACGATGGTTCCCGGGATGAAAAGAAGGTGAATGTAAAGCTAGAGTTCGTGAATTCGGGAAAAAATGGGCTGGGATTACCCATACCTGCGGGAAAGGTGCGTGTTTATAAAGCGGATGTGGACCAATCACAGGTTTTTCTGGGGGAGGACCGTATTGATCATACACCAAAGGATGAAAAAATCAGACTGTATGTGGGCGACGCATTTGACATCGTGGGAGAACGAAAACAAATGAATTATAAACAATTAAGCGAACGTTCACGGGAAGAAACATGGAAAATTAAGCTGCGGAATCACAAAAAAGAAGATGTTGAAATTATCGTAAGAGAGCATTTCTGGGGTGATTATGAAATCCGGGAATCTACTCACTCCTATAATAAGGAAGATGCAAATACCCTGGAATTTATCGTACCCGTGAAAAAGGATGAAGAGGCTGTGTTGAAATACACCGTATTGTATCGCTGGTAAAAATGTGGTAAATAAACACACCACTGACCCCTTTTGTCAATTTGGTATAATGATCAATAAGAAGGCAGAAAGGGAAATTGACTTCTACATCCATACAAATGTTTCAAAAAATGATCTATGATTATTACGGGAAACACGGTCGGGATCTTCCCTGGCGGAAGACACAGAATCCGTACTACATCCTCGTATCGGAGATCATGCTTCAACAGACACAGGTTGAGCGGGTTCTGGTCAAATATGAACGACTTATCCAGGTGTTTCCCGATTTCTCAACCCTTGCACAAGCGCCTTTGAAAATAATTCTTAAAGAATGGCAGGGGATGGGTTACAACAGACGGGCAATTGCCTTGAAACACATTGCCGAAAAAGTTGTGGAGGAATTTCACGGGCATCTTCCTTCATCGGCAGAGGTGTTAAAAACCTTTCCCGGCATTGGCAAAGCAACTGCTTCGTCAATCGTTGCCTTTGCGTTCAACATGCCGGCCGTTTTTATCGAGACCAATATACGAAGGGTATTCATCCATTGTTTTTTTCATGACAGGAACGAAGTCAAAGATACGGAGATTCTGCCCCTGGTAGAAAGGACACTCGATGCTATGAATCCCCGTGAGTGGTACTATGGACTCATGGATTATGGTGCGATGTTAAAAAAGGAATTTGAAAACCCGAACAGAAGAAGCGCCCATTATCAGAAACAGTCCCCATTTCAGGGTTCTAACAGGCAGGTTCGGGGAAATATTCTTAAAATGCTTGCGAATGAGTCTTCTGTTTCTGAACAGGAAATTACAGGAAAGCTACAGACAGACACTGAAAGGGTTCGGAATAATCTCATTCAACTGGAGAAAGAGGGATTTATTAAAAAAAAGCGGGGAAGGTTTACCATTGTATAAGGGTAATTTGTTATTTGAGATTGAAAATGTATTTTATCCACACCTTTGTGACTTCATGCCTTTATGGCTTAGAAAATAATGGAAGGTTTTTTGGGCAAAGTGTCGAAACCTATAGATAATGACATTCGAGATCTTGCAGTCTCTGAACTCGACAGAAACCTTGTTGTTACGGCTGGTGCAGGGACGGGCAAGACCACATTGCTGGTAAATCGCATATTACATCTGCTCTTAGGTCACCGGCGGTTTCACGCAGAAGAAAGCCCCGTCCGCCGGATTGTAGCCATGACCTTTACCGAAAAGGCTGCCAGTGATATCAAGGTCAGATTGATGAGCGAACTGGAAAAGATCGTTGCTGTTATCAACGGAAGTATTTCGGGCGAGGAAAAAAGAAAAACCGAAGAATTTCTCTCTTATATCCGCGATAGGTATCAAACAACGTACAGCGAGGTAGAGCGCCGTGCAAAAAAATCGCTGGAAGATATGGACAAGGCGCTTATCGGAACGATACACGGCTTTGCTGCCTATATTCTCCGTCTGTATCCTATAGAATCGGGTGTGGCGCCAGGATTTGCCGTAGATGAGGGAGACGTCTTTGGCGAACTCTTCGACAAGGAGTGGTCAAAGTGGCTTGAGACAGAACTTCGTCTTGACTCACTCAATGCCAATACCTGGAAAACTGTCCTGAAACGACTGGACATTGCATCACTCAAGGGATTTGCCAAGCGGTTATCAGGATTTACCATCCCCCTGGATACCCTTAATGTTTGTGTTCATAATAAAGCAAACCTGCAATCATTCGTGGAGCCGTTCATGAAAAAAATCCGTGACGTCGCTGCCTTTTGTGAAAAACCCAACAATAATCTTTTACAACAACTCAATGAATTGATGGGAATTCTTGACGCAATGAAAAATCAAGGGATCGGTTATCTGAATACCCTCGTATATGATTTTGATAAAGAACCTTCGAAGGCGAAGACAGGATGGACGGACGAGGGTTTTGAGGTTGCGCGTGAACTGACCAGGGGGTGTCATGCACTGCTCAAGAAATTAAAGGCCGTGGATGAAGAGTTTATAAAAACCACGTTAGATATCATACGCCCTTTTGCAAAAACATTTCGACAGAGCTATCTGTCGCAGGGGTATGTCTCGTTTGATGGTCTCCTTGCCTTAACAAGAGATTTGCTGCACAATAGCGCATATCGCTCTGTCAGGAATAAACTGAAATCGGAATTCAGAACTATCCTGGTAGATGAGTTTCAGGATACAGATCCTACCCAATATGAGATAGTCCTGTTCCTTTCAGAATCGCCGGCTCATTACAGTACAGATGCCCGTAAGGTAATCCTTGAGCTGGGAAAGCTCTTTATTGTTGGTGATCCAAAACAATCCATTTACGCCTTTCGCCGTGCGGACATCGAGGCTTATGAACAGGTAGTACAACAGGTGTGCGGCCAGGATGAGACACTGAAATTGCGGGAAAATTTCAGGAGCCATTCGGGTATTATTGATGTGGTAAACTACCTTTTTGATGGGCGGATCATGGTGGAGAAACAGGGGTTACAACCTGCATATATTCCTATCCATGCCAACCGTAAAAAGAAACATTCCTCGCAAAAGGTTGAAATGATTCTGGTTTCTCAAAAAGACGAGAAAGAAATCAAGGCGGACGATGCGCGGGCGGCAGAGGCAGAGTGGATAGCTCAATGGATTTCCCGGCACGTCAATAATGAGCTTATCGAGGATCGGACAGGAAAGAATGAACCTCGCAAGCTCCGATACAAGGACGTGGCATTGCTCCTGCGGGCGTTTACCCAGGTAAAACCTTATATTGAGGCGCTGAAAGGGTACGGCATACCCTATATCATTGAAGGAGAAAAATACTTTTATACGACGCAGGAGATTACTGATTTTATCAATCTCCTGCGCGCCCTTGAAAATCCCCACGACACCATTGCCCTGGTCGGTGTACTCCGCTCCCCTCTTGTTGGTTTGGCGGATCGTGAAATATTCGAACTTAAAGAAAGCAATCTTCTGGACTATCGCAGCGCAATACCTGACAAGACCCATTCCCGGGATATTGTCGAGACGTTTTACCAATTTTTAAAGAGGATGCGCATACGCGCGGGTATACTACCTATTTCGCAACTTATTACAGAAATTATGAATAGTTACCCGATAGCTGAGATTACCGCAATATCCTGGCATGGCGAACAGAGACTGGCCAATCTCTGGAAACTTTATCAGATGGCGTGCGATATGGAAGAGACTGACGGAGTTTCCCTCAAAACCTTTATTGACCGTATTTCCATGCGCATAAAAGAGGCACGGGAAGAAGGTGAAAGCCCTCTTTCTGACGAGACACTTGACGTTGTGAAAATCCTGAGTATTCACAAATCGAAGGGACTTGAATTCCCTGTGGTAATCCTGGGTAACTTGCATGGAAAGGTGAGAAATGACAACGAGGCGCTCGACCCGGCGGTGTTTGACTGGTCTACATCCACGACGAGTATCGTAATGGGCAAAGGGGACGGGCAAATCAGAAATCTGCACAGTATCGCCATTGAAAGAAAATTAAACGACCGTTCCTGGGAAGAAGAAAAGCGGGTTTTGTATGTGGCAATGACGCGGGCAATGGAACGGCTGATTCTTACCGGTTCCCTGAAAGACGATAATAAATCATACATGGGCATGATTATCCAATCTCTCCGGAGCGCAAATGATGTTGAACCCGATAAGGAACAGACATGCGAAATTTCTCTGGGGGATGCGAAATTCTTTGTAGAACATTTTACGTTTGACGGAACCCGGCACTCTTTCAAAAAACAAGGGGTACAGACGCTGAACACGAATTGGTTATCTCTCGTTGAAATATGGAGGAGGCGAAAGGATGCAATGATTGATGCGACAGCCAAACCACTCTTTACGTCGCCCACCGCCCTTGCCGGTCAAGAAACACAAGAGGCAGCGCCAGATATGGATCATGAGGAGTCTGGGTTTCCCACACATTTTGCAACGATGGTTGGCTCACTTTGCCATCGGGTATTGGAAGTATGGGATTTTTGTGGAACAAAAGATACGCTCCAAAACTCCCTGAATTTAGCATTAAGTGAAATCTTTCCTTTTGATATGGCGCAGATTCGGGATGGAGAACGGATAAAATCAGAGGCATTTGCTATACTTTCACATTTTTTGGATTCAGAGGTATATAAAGAATTGAAGGGTGCGCAGATACTTGGCCGGGAAATACCCATTCTGCTCCGATGGAATGGGCAAATTATGCGGGGGGCGATAGACCTTCTTTATAAGATAGATGATCGAATCGTGATTGCCGATTATAAAACAGACCACGTAAACATGGATGAGCTTCAACAGAAATCGTTACCATACAGGTTTCAAAAAGAAATTTATTGTGAGGCAGTTAAACGGTGTCTTAAAGTTGACAACCCTGAATTTAAACTTGTCTTCCTGAGAATTGGCAAGGCTGTGGCAATTTAATGTGTATGAATTTCAACTTTTTGGTAGGAGCCAACTCCTGTTGGCGACCGGGCACATGCACGCCGTTGTGAACCCCTGTCGTGAGCGTTCAGTCGAACGATTGCCAATCGCCGTCAGGAGACGGCTCCTACCACAGAGGACATTTTTATAACTTCAAGTCGCCGAATGCCTAATTTGAACGTATGGCTGGCAAGGAATTGTATCCTGGCGGTAATCAATTACAATAGTTATTGACCCTGTGCTATTATTAAAGTATAATTTTTATCTATTTTTAAATCTGCTTTTCAATTGTTATCGAAGGATAACTCGAATTATGGATAGAGGCATTATTAAAGATATCTTCCTCCTTATTCTTGAGGTTATAAAGGCCTTACTGGGGATACTCTGGAAAACGATAACGAGCTTTTTTGCCGTATTGTGGGAGAGGTTTTTCGGTATGACAGACGTATCGAATGAAGCGCCTCCAGCCCAGGAATGGGGTATGACAGGCGAAGATACCTGGCAGAGTGTACCTGAAGGAGAGCAAGGAGAGGAAACGCAACCCATCCAAAAGGAAGAGCCTCAAAAAGCCGAAGAGAAGAAAGAGGCCGTTTCCATATATGTTCAATCAGTTCCCGAATTACCCGAGGGCTATGGAGACAATCGAATTGTGCTGATGATACGGGACCCGATCTGGTTATTTACCTACTGGGAAATACGAAAGGATGCATTTGATAAAGTCCGTAACGCGCTTGGTATCCTTGCACACAGCGCTAAAATTGTGCTGAGGGTTTATGATGTGACCGATATTATCTTTAATGGCACCAATGCTCATAAATACTTTGATAGTGAAGTGCCGGGCAGTGCGCGAAGCTGGTACATCAATGTGGGTGAACCAAACAGGTCATTATGCGTGGATATTGGTTTCCTTGCTCCGAATGGGACATTTCGCATCCTGGCAAGGTCCAATACGGTAAGGACTCCCCGGGTAAACGTTTCCGATGTAGTTGATGAGAAATGGGCGGGTATTGAAGAACTTTATGAAAAGACCTTTGTGCTGACCGGGCTGGGTATCAGCGGTGAGTCCGTATTTGAACGGGTACACAGGAACTGGCAGGAAATGCCTAAAGAAGGGGCGTCGCTCGGGGTATCTTCTGCCGAGTCATCGAAAGTTACCTAGCGCCGTACTGCTTTAGCAAAAATTTAAGTTACCAGTACCAGTAAAGTTGTAGTTTGTTGATTCCGCAGTATATTATTTATTGCGTTACGATAACATAGTTTTATTTAAGCGGGTTTTGAGACGGTGTTGGTAGGACAAGCGTTTCGCTTGTCCCGTATCCGTTTGTTGCTTTTGATTTGGTCAACCGGGACGGTTGACCTACCAATTTCTTCTAACTTGAACCGAAACATTCTATTGGAATTTTGCTCAGCAAATTTATGGAAAAAGGTTTTTTATCGTTAATCTTACATGCCCACCTCCCCTTTGTCCGCCACCCGGAATATCCTGAATTTCTGGAAGAAGACTGGCTCTTTGAGGCCATTACTGAGACGTACATTCCCCTCATAGACGTCTTTGACAAGCTGATCGAAGAGGGAATCGATTTCCGTATCACCATGTCTTTGACGCCTCCATTGATTTCGATGCTTACGGATGAGTTTTTACAATCCCGCTATATCCGGTATGTTGAAAAACGCATTGAACTCTCTGAAAAGGAAATCAAAAGAACGAAACATCAACCTGAATTTCTGCGCCTCGCCCAGATGTATCACCAGTATTTCACC
>CAYJME010000132.1:0-9293 GCA_964370795.1 uncultured candidatus Brocadiaceae bacterium | reverse complement strand
AAATAATGTTACACGACTCGATGGGGTACTCATTACCCACCCCCACGACGACCAAATATTTGGCCTGGATGACCTGAGAAGGTTCAATGTAGTGCAACGTATGGACATGCCTATTTACGGGGCTTCTAAAACCCTCGATACGATACGGAATGTCTTTTCCTATGTTTTTAATAATGAACCAGACCACGGTGGTTATAAACCAAGGTTTGCCTTGCATCCCATTCGCGACCGTGTAAAAGTAGGTAATCTTTCTATTACACCAATTGACGCCATTCACGGCGATGGAGAGGTGACTGGTTACCGGTTTGATAAGTTTGCCTATATTACTGACGCCAGCGAAATACCCGCCAGATCATTGGAAAAATTAAGGGACCTGGACGTCCTGGTGCTGGGCGCGCTTCGCTATATTCCCCACGCTAAACATTTCAGTATTGAACAGGCATTGCACGTTATTCAACGCGTGAAACCGCGAAAGGCATATTTTACCCACATGTGCCATGATATTGAGCATGAAGAAGACAACCTCAAACTGCCTGCCGGTGTCGAATTTGCCTATGATGGGCTTGTCGTTGAGTTTTGATACAAAAGTAAGGATTTCGATGTTGGTGCAGAGACGCAAAATCTTGCGTCTCTGCATTTCTTTGCTATCTTTTTTTCAACTTGTCACGAAAACGTTCCCGAAGTTTCTTGATCTTGGGGGCGATTACAAAACTGCAATAAGACTGCGTACTATTCAATGCAAAGTAATTCTGATGATAATCTTCCGCCTTGTAAAAACCCTTAAATGGCGCTATTTCGGTTACAAGTGGCGCATGCCATATTTTGGCCTTCTGAATCTCCTGCATCACCTGTTCGGCTACAACCCTTTGTTCCCGGCTTCGAAAAAAAATCACGGAACGATACTGCGTTCCGATATCCGCCCCCTGCCTGTCTGATGTGGTAGGATCGTGCATCGTAAAAAAGACTTCCAGTATTTCTTTCAATGAAATAACCTTTGGGTCAAAGGTAATCTGTACCGCTTCGGCATGTCCTGTTGTTCCGCTGCATACCTCTTCGTACGTTGGGTTGGCAAGCTGACCTCCGGAATAACCAGATTCCACATGTTCCACGCCATTCAATTCTTCAAAGATGGCTTCCATGCACCAGAAGCAACCGCCACCAAGAGTGACAATTTCCCTGTCATTTGATGGAATACCTTTTTGATACCCTTGTTTATCATTATCTCCTGGTTCCTGAAAGATGGTCGATAACACCAGACTGCCAAATAAGAGACTTTTAAAAAATACCCACATAACCATACCTATACTCTCCAGATTAATTTGAGGCAGGATACACAAAATCAACACGATTTATGAAAGGTAACATGGAATATTTCACCCCTGCGGGGTTTAGATGCTCCGGCGTATCTTCTTTCTATAATCATGTCATCCCTTCGGGATTCTTCCTTATTATCCGCTCCGGCTCTTGGTTTAAGCCGCTCAGTGAAACTTGTTTTTATCATTTTTCGCTGAATAGTTATCTTTTATCAAGTTCAACCTGCAAGAGGAACCAACCTTGAGGGGTTTGTCCATACCGGCGCACCCGAAACATACATTCACTTTTAACCGCTTTCATAATGAGGCTATTATACAGCCCTTCCGATGTATCATAGCATCTTGTTTATGAGAATCAACAATTTTATCCTGTGCAAATGATTCAAAATGTATATATAATATTATTGTAGAATTAAGTTTGGATGTTTACTATGTATCTGTTGATTTACCTTGTTCCATGCTTTTCTCTAAATCCCTTTACTTTTATTGTGAGGCGGGAATACCATGAAAAACATACCGCGGAACCCCATTCTTTTAACCGGACAAAAGTTCATCCCCGGCGCTTTTTGTCTTATCGTTTGTTTCCTTTTTTTAACGACAGTCCGCCATCAACGATGCGTAGCCTATGGTATGCCGGCATTTGCCACGACGCCCACCGCAATAACCGAAACCGCATCAAGTGTGACAAATAACTCCGTCATGCTCCATGGAATTGTCAATGCGAATGGACTATCAACCACCGCATGGTTTCAATACCGGATGGTTAACGGAATGTCTCAGAATACCGCTTCGACGCAAACCGTAATTGGGTCGAGCGACACGGAAGTAACGATGAAGGTTATTGAGCTAATTCCCGGAACAACGTACTTCTACAGAATTGTTGCAAAGAATGATACAGCCACTGCGTATGGCAATGAGATGTCATTCACAACAACGGGTATACAAACCTATGTCCCCAGCGACATAACCTCGCCCTCAGGTTCCCTACGTATCGGTAATGGAGCTTCCTGCATAAACTCTTTAACGATTACCGTAAGCCTGACGGCCACTGATAATACGGGTGTTGCGGCTTACTATCTCTCTACTAACTCATCGCCGCCATCTCCTCATACGACAGGCTGGATATCAACCACGCCGGTTGCCAATTATAAAGAAGACGTTTCTTATACCTTAAGCGACGGGGACGGCAAAAACACGGTATACGTATGGTATAAGGACTCATCGGGAAATATATCGGACGCGGCCAGCGATTCTATTCTGGTAGATACGACGCCTCCGGCAGTAACAATTACCCATCCAACATCCAGTCCCACCTATATAAGCACAAATAAAACCATCGACATCAGTGGCATCGCCTCAGACGCCATGAATGAAGTAAAAAGCGTCGTATTGAGTAATAACAAGGAAAGGCGGGAGAGAGAAAGAAAGACCGTCGACTGGACACTCTCCAACATAGATTTACAGGAGGGGGATAATGTGGTGACCATTTTGGCCACGGACGGCGTTGGTAATACGGGAAAGGTTTCGATGACCATAACATACACAGGCAGCAACAATCCTCCCGTGGTAATGACAGGGCCGGCAGCAAGTATAACAACGAATTTAGCCACGTTGACAGGCACGGTAAATCCGATGGGGCTATCGGCCACTGCATGGTTTCAATACGGCACGAGCACCGGGTCTTACAGCGATACAACACCCATACAAAATATAGAAGATAGTTCGGGCGACACTCGAATACGCCATCGCCTGGAAGGACTGCAGGCAGGAACAACATATTACTACCGCCTTGCAGCGCAAAATAATGGAGGAATAAGTTACGGAAACGAAACGGTATTTAAAACAAAACCGCCAAAGGGAAAGATTTATGGATATATAGAATATGCTGTTGGCAGTAAACCCCTCGAATCAGCAAGAATACAGCTCAAAGGTATGAAGTCCAAGAAGAGATACTTCAAGGTAATATTCTCTGATGAGCAGGGCGCTTTTAAATTTAACGATTTAGAAACCGACGTTTATGATATTTCTATAACAAAGACAGGCTATCAGAGCGCCAGCGAGACGGTAGAACTGAAAGAAGGCGAGAAAAAAAAGATAGAAATTAAATTGAGAAGGAGAAAAGGAGAAGATGAGATCAGAAAATAATTCACAGGAGATATATTCGATGAAAACTGCAATAAAATACCTCTCTGTTTCGGCAGGTTTGGTTTTAGGATTCTGGTTCGTATTTAGCAACATCAGTATTTTCAGTGCGTCTTTTGCTGACACCGCCGCACCGGAAGCGGGGAAGGAGGCGCGAAAGCAAATAGAAACGGCAAGTTCATCTTACAAGGCGTTTAAGAAATATGCCGGGAAATACAACGGTACCTGGAAGGATATCGGACAAGGCAGACAGGGTACGGTAACGGCAGTATTTAGCCCGGGAAAGAAAAAACCGGTATTCACTTTCAATCTCAAGGGAATTTCTGGCCTCCCCTTTGATGGTATCCAAAAAATTATAGGGGTATATAAAGGGGACAAGGCCATTTTTAAATCAAAAGATCCCAATTTATATGGGGATACAACCGTCACGGTAGACACAAACGGTAGTATTTCGGCAATAGGAACCGGATTGACCTTTGGAGTTGCGTTTACCGGTAATGGCTCAATTGGACCTAAAAAAGGAGTAACCTTCAATTATAAGATCACGCAAGGAACCTTTTCTTTTGATGCCATAGCAAAATTGAAACCGAGGAAATAAGGCCGTCCCGGGATAATTTCCTTTTCCAGATATGAAAAAACCGTTTTCTATACGCATTTTGATTATTGCTGTTTTCATCTATTTTTTCTCGATAACTCTCTGGACTGTCTCGTCTCAAATACAAATTTATAAAAGATTTATCGGTACTCACTTTTTTGTAAGAAATTTGTTGACTGCTGTGCCCGTTCAATTGCTGATTATTCTGTTGCCATCCATCGTAATTTTGTTTGCCATACGGTGGAAAAGCAGGAATTTGAAATGGGCGTTTTTGATAATCCAGATCATCCAGTTTCTTATCTATCTTCCGTTTTTTGTAATTTTGGTTCTCCTTGCTGTTCAGAATATGAGTGACACGGAGTCGCTTTATTATATCCCCAAGGCATTTCAGCGTTGCGTTATTTCTTTTTTATCATTTTACTTGCCAGGCATTCTCTACACCGTACTTACCTTCAATTCCAACAGTCTTAATTATTTTCGCAAGGACACTGCATTCGGCAATGTAAGTTGAAGAACTTGCGCTGCCGCAACGATTTATTCGGCTTTAACGACGCGGAACAGGTAACCGCAATCGCGAACCAATTTGGTCCACGCAAAGATGAAACATATTCAAAATCGTGGAACATAAACGGCGTAGCCTCTTGGTGGTGCCCAGAAATCAGCCCAACCGTCCTCTTGTGTCCATTTTTCCTGCGGGGCGCTCAGGTCATTTCTTCCTCTCCAGGCCATGGGAACAAATCTTGTGTTTTTCCATTGCGTCTGAACTGAGGCTCCGTTCCAATCTCCGCGATTATTAAGCACAAAGATCAAACCTCTTTGGCTGCCCCAGCCATTTCTCTGCATGATATACAGATCATCGTCTACGTGCAAAATCGTGGTGAAGCCACCAGCATGATCTTCATGTATTCTAACCAGTGCAGCGATACCGTTTTTAGAGTCCTCCTGTCCAAGACCCCAGGTGTAATAATCTTGCCAAAATACGCACGGATAGCCTTCGTGCGTCAGTATGAAGGCATACGCGAGCATTTTATCTGCGACGATTGGGTCGTCACGCACTACATCATGATTTTCCACAAAGGTGACCGCCTGAGATGGAGTGTCTTTCAACAATGTTCCTCCCTCACCGAGATTCTTTAAGCTATACCCATAAACCTGGCATAGGTCTCTCAGCCGGTATCTCAAGGGAAAATCAAATGCGCCAACCGGATTGTCTGACCAGGCATTCGTTTCATCAAGCCAGTCGCGTATACTCCGATCACTATCCCAACACTCACCAACACCGAATGGTCTATACCCCTTCTCATTCTTGATACCTCTTAACTCCTGAATAGCGCGAACCATCCAGCCACCATACCCCTTTACGCAATCATACCGGAACCCGTCGAATCCTATTTCTTCAATAAGCCACCTCGCATACTCTATGAATTCGGTATAGACATAAGGATTTCTGTGACAAAGGTCAGGCATGCCTTCAAAGACCATGTTATCCCAGGTTTCATAGAGTGAAGGATGAAAGCACTTCCAATCTCTTGCAAACCTTCCGCTTTTCGGGTTGAACTTAGTCCATCTCTTGGTGCCATCGACTGGGTTGATTTCATCAGTGTCAGCGCCGTTGTTGTGGTTTAAAACGAGGTCTGCATAGACTTCCAACCGGTTTTTATGTACAATCCGAATTAAATCAATCAACTCATCTTTTGAACCAAACCAGGTCTTTATGGAACCTCTTTGGTCCATATCACCAAGGTCATAATAATCGTAGGGATCGTACCCCATTGACATACCACCAATATTTGCCCCTTTGTTGGCAGGCGGCAGCCATAGCGCAGTAAAACCAACCGTGCTTAATGAAGGAACTTTATCTTTAAGGTAATTCCACCATTGATATTCCTGGTTTTCCAATTTAGGACAATCCCAGTAAAAAGCCTGCATAATAACACCCATAGTTTTACTCCTCCTTGATCTGTTTAATCTACTTTTAGTTGTTTCTGTACTTTCTGGAGTAACCCCTCTTCTTTCAAATGCCAGTGCACAAGTGTGGCCATGTCGTCCGCACTCCGGATGAAGTCCAGGTTATCATATCCTTTTCATGAAAATATTCCTTTTCCGATTCCGAGAACGTCCAGGAGCAAGTCAATTCCCCTCTTGGGAGGGGCCAGGGGTGGGTTAAGAGGAATTCGTGGCATGCTTCCGAATCCAGTTCTCAATGACGCTCAAAACCCCCTGTATGTTTTTCTTAACATCAAAATCACAAAACCTCAAAAACCTCACTCCCAAAGACTCTAATCGCGGTAATTCTGGGGACGCCATAGTTAATTCCGTTGTCCCCGTTCTTCTAGTTCTTGCATAGGCCATTAGAATCTAGCATCTTCCGGTGAAGTACGCGCCCATGTATCTTTTCAAGCAAGTCAAGTAGGATGGGTTAAACGAAGTGAACCCATCGGCACAATGGTCTACAACAGGAGATTTGTTCCACCGCAGAACAAGGCAAATTCAGCCGACCACTAACAGTAGCGGCTGATTTGCCTTGTTAAGCAGTTAATTGTTATTTTGCCAAAGATAAAGATTTACCCCATTTCCTGAGACTAATATTAAATCTTGTTGCCTATCGTTCGGTTTTTTCTTGCTTGTTCCTTAACGTCAGGCTTTTGCCAACGAAGTACACGCCTAAGTACCTTTGCAATCTGAAAAATTAATCTTATATTCTCCTATTTAATACTAATTGATTATGCATACCAATTAATGTAAAATATTTAAATGATGAACTATAGGATAGCTTGCAATTAAATTTTTTCGTCCAAACCCTTTGCACTTCGTAAAACCAAAAATGTTAGCTATAAATTATAAAAACATATGAGTGAGAAAACACCAAAAATAAATTTAATTCCATTTGATAGCAGTCCCGAAAAAATAGAGAGGTCAATAGCAGCATTTAACCAACCCTTAGCAAACCTTCTTCAACATATCTGCTTGCCAACGGAAAATATTCACTCTCCAATTGAAGAAAGGAGAAAAGTTATTTTTGCACTAGAAAGCACATTAGAAATACTTCCGATTGAAGAACGGCAAAAAGCAATTTATTTATCAAAATTTACTGTTTCGATTTTGGTCGGTTTATTTGATGGCGCTTTAACTTTTCTATGGGATGAAACTATTAAAGCATTAAGGAAACATGTTGTTCTATTTGATCTTCAATACTTTTTTAATGTTGCAGAGAGTATTTCACCAAGATACAAAAATTTACACACAGAAGAAGATTTAGAGGCAATCTCAGAACATGACTTATTGGAAATCAGTCGTAGAATCGGACTAATTACAGACATTAACTTCAAAAGGCTGGAACATATAAATTATCTAAGAAACCATGCTAGTGCTGCGCATCCCAATGACAACGATATAACAGGGATTGAAATGCTTTCATTGTTAGAGCATTGTTTAAAATACGCAATTACAGCAAATCCAGATATATCAGTAATTAAAATTAAACAACTATTAGAAAATATTAGAAAAAAAACTATACCTGATGAGGATTTCCTAGTTATAGGTCAAGACCTTTCAAAGCAACCACAAGAAAGAATAGATGACTTTTTAGTTTCAATTTTTGGAATTTATTGCGACCCAAGACAAGAAAAACATGTTAAAATGAACATAGAAAATTTGATTCCACACATTTGGGATTGTGCATTAGAAGACACTAAATATCAAATTGGCTCAAAGTATGGTTTGTACAGAAAAAATGGAGACGTTGATAGAAAAAATGCTACTCAAAAATTTCTTGAAATTGTTAATGGGCCGCAATATAAAGATGAAAATAGTTTAGCAGCAGAACTAATTGAAAAATTACAAAATTTAAGAACGGTTTATTTTGACAGGAATAATTTCTATAATGAATTTCCTCATGCAAAATCAATTGAAGAATCAATACCAATAACTGGCATTCCTGAATCCGTAAGAAAATTATTTGTAAAGGTAATTTGTATATGTTTTTGTGGGAATGGTAAAGGATACAAAGAAGGTGTTGACGAAAATGCTTTGCCCTATTATAAAAACTTCATTGATAGTTTTAAAATAGAGGAGGTTAAAGAATTCTTAAAACTCTTCGAAGATCCTGAATTTGTATGTGATTTAGATGTGTCAAAGCCCGATAAGAGAATGAGAAGCCTTTCTAAACGTTTAAAAACAAAAACAACTGATGTTCACACAAATAAAGTTTTAGACTTAATTATTAGTTTTCCTGAAAAAACGCTTCCAAAGATGTCTACTGACAAAAGATATAAAGAAGCAATGAAGTTCGTAAAATAATAAGAAGGCACATCTTGGTGTCACATTTTTTTGGACAATTCTGGGGACATCATAGTTAATTCTATTGCCCACGTTTTTCTATTTCTTGTATGGGCAATTAGGGGCTGACTTCTGTAAACGAAGTACGTGCCCACCAATCTTTTCAAGCCGAGCGATTAAACTGTAGTTGCCAGATGGTCTGTCGGTTCGCCCATGGTATCAAAACGCCTCAGCTTCTTCAGATAAAAGATCTCGAAAAATACTCGCCCCCCCCAGTTTCCAAACATCTCAAACAGTCAAGTCACACTTAGAAGTCACTCACCCTGCTCGAAAATAAGAGCGTCAGCACTACTAAAGCGAGGAGTTCAGTTCCGAGAAGTAAGAAATACTGGTGACATCTGATAAAACATCTACATTTACGCAGATACTGCTATTTCCCCTGTTTGCTCGTCTACAGCAAATAATCTGTTGAATTACATCTACTTCGGCCTCGTCAAAGTATGCCTCGCCACACTGTCCGTACACCCGGGCAGGAATTGCATCCAACATTGAATGATAACCTTTATAACCGACGTGAAAAGGTGCAGCACCTCGATTCATTTCCCCTTGACAATACATACACTTCATAATTATTTCCTCTTTTTAAAATGGGGAAGAAATAGAGTCCTCCTTGCTGCACTTTGCAGGACAAGATTCAGAATACCCGTTCGACTGAACATACAATGAATATAACCTCAAATATTCTAAAATTCGCCGTATTTTATGACAATGAAATTATGTAATCAAGTTAAATTAGGACTTTTGCGCCTTTTTGCCATGAAGTCACCAAGACACAAAGAAAAAACTTAGTAGCTTAGTAACTTTGTGGCCGGATGCTAATTGTCGCGATCAAAAAATATTTTGACATTTTCTATCGTTACCCCGCAATTTAATAAAACCAGCCGAGGTCTTGACAAAAGCAGCCG
>CAYJME010000131.1:0-9388 GCA_964370795.1 uncultured candidatus Brocadiaceae bacterium | reverse complement strand
CCCCAGCAGGATTCAAACCTGCAACCTTTGGCTCCGGAGGCCAACGCTCTATTCAGTTGAGCTATAGGGGCGTATTGTGGTCATCTCATTTTGCCGGTTATGACAGTATTTATGATTTGAGAACTGGAATCTTACATCATAAATGTAGTTAAAATCAAGGTTAATATTTGAGAGATTATTGTGGTCGTAAAAGGTGTCTTTTTCATTGACAAAGTTAAGCACTATCAATATAATGTTTCAACTTAATGACGCAAATATTGTATTTTAGCAAACTTATGAATTAATATCCCATTGATCAAACGGTAACTCAACTCATTGATGAAAGTAAACGCTCTTGATTTAAAACGGCAATATGATGGCATACGAGAGGAAATCAATAAGGCCGTTTTAGAGGTAATTGCCAGCCAGTCATTTGTCCTCGGTCCTTTTGTTGAATCGTTTGAACGTGATATAGCAAACTACTGTAAAACAAAACATGCAATCGGCGTATCATCCGGTACCGATGCATTACTCCTGGCTTTAATGGCATGTGGGATAAAAAATGGCGATGAGGTTATTACAACGCCATTTACCTTCTTTGCCACGGCAGGTTCAATTGCGCGACTGGGCGCTACCCCGGTTTTTGTAGACATTGACCCTTCTACGTACAATATTGATGTTCACAAAATTGCAAGAGTCATCAACAAAAAGACAAAAGCAATCATTCCTGTTCACCTTTACGGCCAATGCGCCGATATGGATGCAATTCTAGAGGTTGCACAAGCCCATGGACTAAAAGTTATTGAAGATGCTGCGCAGGCAATTGGAGCCTTGTATAAAGGAAATCCTGCCGGTACGTTGGGTCACATCGGATGTTTTTCCTTTTATCCAACAAAAAACCTTGGTGGTTACGGTGACGGCGGGCTGGTGACAACTAGTGACGACCATCTTGCTGAATTTCTTAAAATCCTGAGAGTGCATGGATCAAAACCAAAATACTATCATTCCTATATTGGTATTAACGGGCGGCTGGATGCGATACAGGCTGCTATCCTGTCTGTTAAACTGAAATATCTGGATGGGTGGTCCCGGAAACGGGGAGAAGTGGCTGCTTATTATAGTGAAAATTTAAGGGGATTGCCTGTACGGTTGCCCCAAATAGAACCTTATAATACTCATATATTTCACCAGTATGTAATCGCAACACCACAAAGAGATGCAATGATGAAATATCTTGAACAACAAGGAATAGAAACGGCGATTTATTATCCCGTTTCACTTCATTTGCAAAAGTGTTTTGAGTATTTGGGATATAAAAAAGGTGATTTGCCAGAGTCGGAAAAGGCATCAAATGAAGTTTTCGCATTGCCTGTTTATCCTGAAATTACGCAAAATGAACTGGATTATGTCATCGGTCACATCAGGAATTTCTTTTCCCCTCAATAAGGGTGTTTTTCTATGCGAGTGTTACACTCCTTTCTCATAATTACTCTGTTCAGTATAATGAGCGCTGTTGGGCACGCAGAAGGTTTGTTGTCTGAAAAGAATATCATCCAGAGGCCATTTTCTTTATCTGCCAAACATATTAGCACGTGGAAAAAGAACGGCATACGGGTTTTTGTCGCCAATAAAGATGTGCGGGTACTCCAGGGAACCATTCAAATCACATCTGATACTGCCGTTTGCTGGTTTCATGAGGATGAATCCGCGCAATACCAGGAAGCAATTGTAGAGGTATACTGTGAAGGGAACGTAACTATCCTGCAAGACGAAAATTATGAAAACTTTGAGCAGGTATATTTAAAATTTGAGACCATGACCGGTATTGTGGTAAATCCCGAAATTCAACCTATCGAAACATTTGAAGAAGCACAAGCAACGGAGGCGGTGCTTCGTGGAGAAGATATTCGTTCGATGAAAAAAGATGAATATTTTTCGACCGAAATTCCCCCTCTTGTCCCAGGTTTGGGCGCACATCCGAAAGAGGAAATAGTTGATATCGTTGCTGACAGTATCGAGTCCTGGCAGGAGGGTGATAAGCGTATTGTTGTAGCGCTTGGGAATGTAAAAATAAAAAAATCAGATACTACTATAGATGCTGATAGCGTTATCCTGTGGTTTGATCAGAGTGAAGAAAAGAGCTCGAAGTTTTCTAAATTGCCACTGAGCGAGCTCTACGCAGAAGGAAATGTAACCATGCGGCGTAAGGATGATGTACAAATTGCCGACAAGATATTTGAGGACGTAAAAGAAGAAAATGGAATTTTTATCAATAGTCAGATAAAAACAAACATTCAACCAAAATCCCGGGAAAAAAATACACCAAGCGATGGCACTCGTGGCGGTACAGCATCTTCAGAAAAAAAGGTACAAAAAGATAAAATTATAGCAACCGAAGGATTTCCCGTAACGGTTAAGGGAGAAGAAATCAAACACGTCAGCAAGGGACAGTATGAAATCAAAAATGGCACGATGAGCACCTGCGGTTATGGACATCCCCACTACCACTTTAAAGGCAAAAAGATACGCCTGGTACAGAGCGAAGGCCATAATATTGTGTCTTCTACCCATAATTCCTTGTATATGGGTAACTATCCCGTTGCATATTTTCCGTATTTGTCCTTTGATATACACAAAAAGGAACGGCTCTTAAGGGACTGGGAATTTGGAAGTTCCTCGCGCTTCGGTTCCTTTCTGCGAACAGACTGGGATCTTTTCGCAGTTACCGGTGGAAAACAAAAGGATTGGGGCGACCTTATTTTAAATCTTGATTATTTACAAAAGAGGGGATTCGGCACAGGTTTAGATTTTAACTATAAATCGCAAGATATTTTTGGTTATGTTAATACGTACTATATAAATGATCATGGCGATGAGGATATTAACGAACTCCCCGTTGATAGTGAAAACCGGGGTACCGTTTTGTGGAGACAGCGGATGGCGCTTCCCTATGATTTACGCTTAGATATGGAGTATTCCTATTTGACCGATCCACGATTTCTCCGGGAGTATTTGGAACAGGATTTTAAAACAGACAAAGACCGTGAGACGGTTCTCTATCTACGGCGTATGCACGATAATACGGCAGAAACATTTGTCGTAAATGAACAGTTTAACGGTTTTGACACAACGGTGGATTCCCTGAGGGAAAGGAGATATTCTGAACGTCTCCCGGAAGCGGGTTACAGGATTATCAGTGAGCCTGTTTGGGATAACCGTCTCATTTTTACTTCAGAATCCACAGCAACCCATTTTGACGGCACTTTTGATCAGACAGGAGTAAACAATCTGGATCCTTACTTCTTTAAAAATGGTACATCTACTGCATTATTTCCCCAGGTTGATCCTCAGTCTGTTACACGGGCGGATACGGTAAACCGTGTAAGCATGCCTTTTAAACCATGGGCATTTAACATAAATCCGTTTGTTGAAGGGCGTGCTACGGGCTATTCTGAAAGTGTCGATTCATCAGGAACGAATGACGAGGCGAATGGCCCTGCAACGGGGCGTTTTATTGGTTCTCTTGGATTTGATTGGAGCTCGACACACTGGAGGTCGTATAGTGTTTATAATGATTTTTTCAAGATAAATCGGTTGCGGCATGTCTTTGTCCCCGAGTTACGGTATATTTACTCTCCTGTGGTAACAGAAGACCCCAATACGTTGTACCAACACGATGCAATCGATGCATTAGATTCATCACAAATAGTCGTGTTTGGTATAAAAAACATGTTACAAACGAAACGAGGTGAATCCGGTTTTGAAAAGACGGTGGACTTTGTGGATTTTAATGTGGATTATTATATGTTTCCCTCTCACGCGGGCATTTATACGGAAGGAATTAATGGTATAACGGTTCGAAAAGACAACTTTGTAAATTTAGATTTCCGATGCAAGCTAACTGATGTTGTTACGTTTGCTTCCGAACGGAATGAGTTCAACACCAGCACATTTCAATTTGATGTTTTGACTTCCGGATTTGAGATTTACAATCCCCCCGATTGGCAATATTTTATCGGTCAGAGATTTATCAGGGATATTAGTTCGGCGCTTATATTGGGCGCAGATTGCAAAATCAGTGAAAAATGGAGTGTTATGGGCGCAGAAGTGTATGATTTTCAGTCTCTGGGCACAGATATGGATCAAAGACCGAGAAATCTTAAAACAAACCTTGCATTATCACGTTATTTCCATGACTGGGTAGGGAGTCTTACCCTCGAATTGGATCCTGTAAGGAATGATAATTCCTACCGGTTTGATGTAACACCGCGCGGATTACAAAAAACCACGAGACGTTTTTGGTTTTAATGGGTTACCATGATAAGAATTGCTGTTTATCCAGGAACTTTTGATCCCGTAACCAACGGCCACCTTGATGTTATTAAGAGAGGTAGTGTTATTTTTGACAAGTTGATTGTTTCGGTGGGATGTAATCCATTCAAAGAAGCCCTCTTTTCTGTTCAGGAACGCATGGAAATGATCCAGGAAAACGTCCGGCATTTGGAGAATGTTGAAGTGGATTGTTTTAGCGGCATGCTGGTTGATTATCTCAAAAACAAACAAACAAATATTATTTTACGCGGAATACGCACGGTATCTGACTTTGAATATGAATTTCAGAGGGCGCTGACGAACCGTGTGTTAAACAAAGAAGTAGAAACAGTGTTTGTCATGACAAGTGAACAGTATTCTTTTTTAAATTCAACACTGATCAGAGAGGCCGTCAGTCTCGGTGGTGATGTGAGTCATTTTGTTCCACCTTATGTTGAAAGGCGTTTAAAACAAAAATTTATGCACGTTTATGGAAAGAAGAGTGAATGAAAACCAACATCTTGGTTATTGGAGATATTGTTGGAAAACCGGGACGGCTTATCCTAAAGGACAAATTAAAGTCTTTTATCGAAAGAGAAGAGATACATTTTTGTATCGCAAACGGGGAGAATGCAGCCGGGGGCGCGGGTATTACAGAGGAAATTGCGAATGAATTACTTTCCTATGGTGTTGATGTTATAACGACAGGAGACCACGTATGGGACAAAAAAGAAATTATCCATGCGCTGGAAACAAATAAAGGTATTATCAGGCCAGGCAATTACTCACCTCTTGCCAGCGGCAAAGGTTATACGATAAAGAACTCAAAATTGGGTAATCCGGTCGGTGTCATTAATTTATTAGGCCGGGTATTTATGAAACCTGTAGATTGCCCATTCAGGGCGGTTGACGAGATTTTAAAAAATGTGGCGAGAGAGACGCCCATCATCATTGTAGATATGCATGCAGAAGCAACCTCTGAAAAGATAGCGATGGGATGGTATCTGGATGGCCGTGTGAGCGCTGTTGTTGGAACGCATACCCATGTACCTACTGCTGATGAAAAAGTACTGCCGCACGGAACCGCTTTTATCAGCGATTTAGGAATGACCGGGCCCCATGAATCTATTTTAGGCAGGAAAGTAGATTGCGTTCTGAAGGCCATCGTCACCCAGATGCCTACCAGATTTGAGGTTGCCGAGAAAGACGTCCGGATCAGCGGTGTGAAAGTAAGCATAGAAAGCCAGACAGGAAGGGCAGAAAGCATAATGAGGATTGAAGTAAGAGAGAGCGATTAAATGAATTTTACCGGGACATTACCCTTATTGACAGACACCCTCAAAAGTCGAAATAAGATATTAACGATTTCAGAACTTACCCGAAGAATCCGGAGTTCGTTGGAGCAGGAGTTCTTTAATATATGGGTTGTTGGTGAGATATCGAATTTGAAAAAACCGACTTCCGGCCATGTTTACATGACGCTCAAAGATAATGACGCGCAGCTTCAGGCCGTTGTGTTTAAATCGATTGCAAATACCGTTAGGTTTGAATTAAAGGACGGTATGGAAGTGTTGGCTTTTGGTTCTGTAACGGTTTATGAAGCCAGGGGTCAATACCAACTGATTGTAGAAAACATTGAACCCAGGGGGGTTGGCGCATTACAGTTGGCTTTTTTACAGCTTAAAGAACGGCTTGAAAAGGAGGGTTTGTTTGATCCGGCGCACAAAAAACCACTTCCATTACTTCCGAAAAAAATTGCTCTGGTAACGTCAATAACGGGCGCTGCAATAAAGGATATTTTAAATGTAATACAGAGAAGATTTGCCAGAGTAGAGATACTCATCTACCCCGTAAAAGTCCAGGGGGTAGGCGCCGCACAGGAGATTGCGCAGGCAATTGGAGATTTAAATACAATCCCTGACATCGATGTTATGATTGTTGGCAGGGGGGGAGGGAGTCTGGAAGACTTATGGGCATTTAATGAGGAAATTGTTGCGCGGAGTATTTATGCCTCAAAAATTCCCATCATTTCTGCCGTAGGGCATGAAATTGACGTTACTATTGCAGATTTCGTTGCAGACAAGAGGGCGCTTACACCTACGGAAGCCGGAGAACTTGTCGTTCCACGGTACGACCAGTTAAAAGACTCGCTTGAAAAAATTAAGACTAGACTTATGCAAGCATTGTATAATAAAATAATATTGGTAAGAAGTCGCCTCCAGGGAATGAGGAATGGCCTTTCATCAAAGAGGTTGTTAGACAGGATTATCAGATTACAACAAAGGCTGGATGAGCTTATACAAAGATTCGTTACGGTAAGTAAGCACACCCTGGAATTAGAAAAAGAGCGACTGATAGGTTTGGCTAACAGATTAAACAACGTAAGCCCCTTAAATGTGCTTCAAAGGGGATATTCCGTTACTACATTAGAAAAAAATAATAAACCCGTTAAATCAATTGATGAATTGACGATTGGAACACAAATAATAACCAGGTTTTCATATGGTAAAACAATCTCAACGGTAGTTGAAATTTTAAAGTAAAGCGAAACGGATATTTGTGTAATTGGGACAATGAAATGGCAACAACAGCGATTCAAAAACATTGGACATATGTGGATTATCTTTATTTGGACGATGAACAAAGATATGAGATTATCGAAGGGGAACTCATTGTGACCCCGGCGCCATCATTTAAGCACCAAAAGATAGTAACACGTCTTATACAACTCTTGTCCAATTATATCCTTGAAGAAGGTAGCGGTGAAGTAGTTGTTGCTCCGGTTGATGTGGTTTTATGTGAAGATATGGTGGTTCAGCCCGATATAATTTTCATCTCCAACAAAAACAAAGAAATCATAAAGGAGTCAGGTGTTTTTGGAGCACCTGATCTTGTTGTTGAAATTATATCTCCATCCTCTCTATACAAGGATATCCAGGTAAAGAAAAGAGTCTATGAAAAATTTGGCATTAGAGAATACTGGATAGTTTTTCCTGATGAAAAGACTGTCGAGATATTCTCTTTAAAACAGGGAAGATATGAATTGGTTTCATCATCGCAAAAGAACGGAAAAATAAAGAGTATTGAATTGTCGTTAGAAATAGACGTAAGAAATATTTTTTGTTGTATTGAATAAAATGGCAAAACAGAAATTTGAAGACACATTAAAGGCATTGGAAGGCGTTGTGGAACAACTTGAAAAGGGGGATCTGTCTCTGGATGAAACGTTGTCTGAGTATGAAAATGGCGTTAAATTGTATAAACAATGTATTTCTCTGTTAGAAGCCGCCGAAAGGAAAATTCAAATTCTGGTAAAGGATGAGAATGGCACTCTCCAGACCAAAGACATTGAGATGGTTTCAACGCAAATGAATAATACGGTAAAATAACGAATTCGTGGTGATAAAATATGAGTAAATTGTTGGATTGTATTGAATATCCGGAAGATTTGAAAAAATTAAAACTTGAAGACCTGCCAAAGCTGGCGTCAGAAATTCGAGAGCTCATCGTTGATGTTGTCTCGAAAAATCCAGGGCACCTTTCTTCAAATCTTGGCGTGGTTGAATTGACCATTGCGTTGCATTATTGCTTTGATTTTAAAAAGGATAAAATTGTATGGGATGTAGGTCATCAGGCTTATGTCCACAAGATACTGACCGGAAGAAGATTAAGATTTCCTACCCTGAGACAATACAAAGGACTAAGCGGCTTCCCCGATAAAAACGAAAGTATCTACGACCCTTTTACCTGTGGGCATAGTGGAAGCGCTATATCATCTGCATTAGGTCTTTCATGTGCTGACGAAATTCTCGGGTACAAGAGGTCTAACATAGCCATTGTTGGAGACGGTGCAATTGGGGCGGGGATGTCACTGGAGGCATTGAATCACGCCGGCGACCTGAAGAAAAATCTATTAGTGATTCTTAACGATAATGAAATGTCCATTTCCAATACCGTTGGCGCCTTTTCAAAATACTTAAATAAGATCAGGACTGCCCCTTTATATACCGATCTGAAAAAAGAGGTTCATAATTTATTAAATATCCTGCCCGTATTTGGTAAACCCGTTGGGAAGACATTGGAACATGTGGTTGAAACGATTAAAAGAGGCGGCGCTCCTGGTCAGATATTTAAAGACCTTGGTTTCGACTATTTTGGTCCAATTGATGGACACGATTTTAAAATGTTGATCGAGACATTGAATGATCTTAAACAACTCGAAGGACCGGTACTTTTGCATGTCATAACAGAAAAGGGACGGGGATTTGAACCGGCATGTAAAAATCCAACACAGTTTCACAGCGCAGGCAACTTTGAAATGTGTGACGGAAAGATTTTACAGACAGCAAAAGAGTCAGAAAAGATTTCTTATACCAAGGTCTTTGGAGATACCCTTATAGAAATGGCAAAGACTGACCCAAGAATCGTTGGTTTGACGGCTGCCATGCCTGATGGAACAGGCACGGCTTCTTTCGGGAAAAGATTTCCAGACCGGTTTTACGATGTCGGGATCTGTGAACAGCACGCGGTCGGCCTTGCAAACGGCTTGGCAGCAGGGGGGATAAAACCTGTTGTGGCTATTTATTCGACATTTTTACAGAGGGCGTACGATCAGGTGTTTCACGATATCTGTTTACAAAGGAACGACGTCGTATTTGTGCTCGACCGAGCGGGAATTGTGGGGAGCGATGGTCCTACTCATAATGGTGTATTTGATATTGCCTATCTGCGTAATTTGCCAGAAATTATCCTGATGGCGCCCAAAGACGGGAATGAGTTGCGGTCTATGCTAAAAATTGCTTTGGATTCTGACAAATCTGTGGCTATACGGTATCCAAAAGAAGACATACCCGATGAGAAGCTTAATACCAACTATGAAACATTTGAGATAGGAAAGGCCGAGGTATTAAAGGAGGGCGCTGATGGCGTATTCTTAGCCTATGGCGCAATGGTATACCGATGCTTGCGTGCTGCGGAACGTCTGAGCGAAAAAGGAATAGAGGTTACCGTGGTGAATGCACGTTTTGCCAAACCTCTTGATAAAGGGCTTATTTTAGAACTTGTCAGGGGTCATAAATTGCTTATGACAGTAGAAGAC
>CAYJME010000130.1:0-9409 GCA_964370795.1 uncultured candidatus Brocadiaceae bacterium | reverse complement strand
AAAGAAGGGTCTCCATCCCAAGAAGATATACCTTGAAGTCACAAACGCAATGCACGAAAAGGATCATTTGTACCGAAAGCATTTGCATGAAAAGGGGCATGTTTTTGGCTACGGAGGAATAAGATTCAACAAAACTACAAAGGAAGTGGAATCCGCGCCTGTTGCCCGAAAAGGATACGAGCACATCACTGAGTTAGTTGATTTGGTTAAACAAAGAATTGGAGAAAAAGAGAAGAAGAAATACCCTGACCCATGTGTTCTCATTATCCAATATCATACGGACACGGTCATATTGCCTGACGAGTGGGAAACAATGATTACGGCGTTAAAGGCCATTCCTGACCGTGACAGATTTCGTGAGGTATTCCTGCTTGAAAGTAACTTCGGGAAACAAGAGTTCATATAATGGCACGATATAACCAGCGCGTGCACCCGATTGCCGAAAAAGCCAGCTCCGGATGACGCAAGCGTTATACATCAAAAATAGATTGATGAAAGGTGGGGTCAAGATGATTAAATATCTTAAAATTGTTTTGTTCTTTTTGCTTGTATTCCCTTCGAGCACCTACGCACAGCATTCGGCGGCAATTCAATCCTTATTAAGAGAGCCAGCCTCCTTGTTTGATTTGGGTATGTATAGGCTTAATGAGGCTTTAAAAAATGGTTCTATTTATTACGATCCTGAATTTAATGAACGGAAATTGAGCATTGGAGTAACCTATTATCCGGCTGATAACCAAGTTATTATCTTTGCGTCAGATGGCAACATTAAAAATGGCGCAGGAAATTTCACACAGGCAAAGACTTGGGGCCGCGAGGCAATTAGAGCAATACGGGTTGAATTTGGTATTGATAGTGAGTCTGGAACAATTTTTAGTTCAGATAAATGCAGTACCCTATATAGCTATTTTATTCATTATGATAATACAGATTGGGATAGAGCAAAAAATCTTGGTAAAGAGTTGGACGGTATTACTCAAATAAGAGCATCTATTGGTATCACAGGGACTAAAAACTACGAGTATTGCAGTGGACCTTTAGTAAGTAAGGAAATCCATTTTAAGGATATGATATTGGACAAATAGAAATAACCGATGCGGGCAATAGTAATTATTAAGTAATCGATGAAAACGAATGTATAACAACCGGCTCGACCCGACTGGGAATAGCCTTCTGCTTTTTTTATTTAGGGCGGGTGCCTCGGCGGGTTAGCCATCTCGTTAACCAGATGAAATCATGGATCCAACAACTCCGATAATGATGTACTGCAGTCTCATGGAAGACGTGAAGGCGCGCCTTCAACTGATTCGCCGTTTCACCGCGGGTGAAGTGTTGGTCGGCTCGAATCAGTTTACTTATGAATGCGTCTCCGTCCAGATTCGCAAAGTCTTGGAGTCAATTGCGTTTGCGTCGTTGTGCGCAAACAAGGAAAAGTACTCTGAGGTTCACACAGATTTCGCTAAGCACTGGCGGGCGAAGGTATTACTTCAGGCGCTTGATCGCGTACATCCAGACTTCTATCCGATACCCATGAAGCACTCTTATACCAGGCCGGACGGCACGAAACACCTGGACAGAATCGACGACGGCTTCTTAACTCGTGACAACTTCGTCTTTCTGTATAACAAGTGTAGCGAGGCTATTCATACAAGAAACCCATTCTCACAAGCGGAGCCTAAAATTGATTTCGTCCATTCCATCGACGAATGGGTCTCCAAAATCTCCGTACTCCTTCAGTTGCACTTGATGCGCCTCGCTGGCATCGCCGAGGTATGGCTTGTTTCAATGCATGAACCGTCAGATGGTCGCGTGCATGGATACGTCGCAAGTCCAGGGACTGGCTAACACGTGACTGCACCAGTCAGCGGCCACCTTATTTTCTTAATTACTTGTCGGAAGTGGCCGCCGCTGGTGAGCCACAAGCCGTTATTTGATCATTCTCGGGAGTTGTGCTAATTTTGTGCTAAAATGAATAGAAATATGAAACAACTATAGAATAGATATAATGCTAACGATTCCATAAATTTCAAGGTAAAACGGGAAACCAGCCCAATATCAAGGACTTATAATTACTGTTCTTTTCGCCCTGAAAGGGCGAAAGGAATTCGCTTCAAAAAACTAAATTATTACAATAAAAGGTATTCAGCCTAAACGGCTACTCCGAACAAATGAATGTTGAATAGCGAATGTTTTTTATTCAGACTTTAAAAAACTTCTTGCCTAAAATTTTTTTTGATGGTATTATTTTGTTTTCAATATTGGTAGAATCATTAATGGCGGCTTCGCCAAGTGGACTAAGGCCACGGTTTGCAAAACCGTTACCCTGGGTTCGAATCCCAGAGCCGCCTCTTTTTCTGAGCTGTGAATGAACACGAATCTTCACAAATACGTGAAGTCAGATAAAAAGAGATATTCGGTTGCTTTTTGAAATTATATTTCGTGTGTATTCGTGGCTGAACCTAATACCATGGGGCGAGTGGTGGAATGGCAGACACGAAGGACTTAAAATCCTTTGGCCTTTACCGGCTGTGTGGGTTCGACTCCCACCTCGCCCATGTTGATATCATGCGCTTCGGCAAACATACCTTGAATGTAAATATCACCGTTCAGACATATCCGTCTGCAACTCAAACCTTCAGATTTGAGTTTGGATAAGTCTTGAAGGCCAAAGCCTGGAGTTCGCGAGGTATGCTAAAAATAATCCGGAAGAGGGAACTTAACTGATTATATATTTGTTATAAAAATTTCAGTAATGGATAAATAAACTTTTCGTTCAATTGAACGTAGTATAGCGAGTACGATATAGTTGTAGCTAAAAAATTATGGACATAAAACTTCAAAAGTATTTCATGTTTAAATCAAAACAGGCAGTAGATATTAGTCCGGAAGTTTACGAGGCATTAAAGAAGATTACCGAAAAAAATCCGCGTCTTTCTATTAACCTCCTCATTGACATTGCCCTGGATTACATTTCAAACCTAAACGAAGAAGACCTCCTAAAGCTTATCACTGAATATTATGGAAGAAAGCCTAGCGCGGCGTAGCCGCAACCAAATCCCCCGATCAAAGGGAAACAACCCCCTGAGTCCCCCTTTACTAAGGGGGATTTCAGAGTTTCCCCCTTAACAAAGGGGGGAAGGGGGTTGTGAAAAACTTACAAAAAAAAGAAGTTTTTACAGAGTAATACTATACCGCTAACCCATCGATTTAATTAAAATTTTTATGAGTTCCAATAAGAATTTATCTTGTTAAGGAGTAGTTATGTTTAAAAGAGTAGCTGTTTTTATATCATTTTTGAGCGTATTGGCCTTATCCCTCTATGGTTGTGGGAAGAACGAATCCGGGACTGTTGTAGCAACCAGCGGGTCGAGTGAGCAGGACTTTGCAAAGATACATAAAAATGTTAACTTCAATGAGCAGGAAAAAGAAAAAATGCATGGGCTGGGGACGGCATCAGAGGAAGTTGCTGAAGGCGGTCATGGCTCCGGTATGCATGGGAGTAAGAAAGAAAAGCCAGACCCCAATAAGGTAATTGCGACAGTCAACAACGAAAAGATACTTCGTAAAGAACTGGACACGATCCTGAGCCGTTTTAAATACCAGGTAAATCCCAGTGCGATACCTTCTCTGGAGCAGCAGATAACGGGGCAGCTTGTTACCCAGAGTTTGTTAAGGCAATTCGTTACGGAAAAAAAGTTGACGACTTCAGAGGACGTGGTGAATAAAGAAATTGCAAAGATGCGCGATAATATCAAAAATAATCCCGCATCAAAAGACAAGACGTTGGAGCAATTCCTGGAAATTCAGGGGAGCAATGTTGATGAACTGAAAACGGCGATCCGCATGTCTGCTGCTATTGAGAGCTATGTGTCCAAAAACGTCGATGACAAAAAGGTGGAAGAATATTTTATGAAGAATCTCGCGAGCTTTAACAGTGAAACCGTTACGGCAAGCCATATCCTCGTGAGCACACAGGGAATGAAAGCGCAGGACGAACTTGACAAGGCGCGGGCAAAGATAGACTCTATTAAGAAGGAGCTTGATAGTGGAGCAGATTTCGCCGAATGCGCAAAAAAATATTCTGATTGTCCTACAGGTAAAACAGGCGGCGACCTGGGCGCATTTCCCCGTAAGGGCGCTATGGTAGAGAGTTTTGCAAACGCTGCGTTTGCCACAGAAGTTGGGAAGATAAGCGACCCTGTCAAAACCGAATTTGGATATCACCTGATAAAAGTTACAGCACATACTCCCGCTAAGGACGTGAGTTTTAGCGATGTAAAAGATAAAGTCAGGGAAGAATTAGTTGGTATGGAAATCAGTAGTTTGGTCAATAGCCTGCGGGAAAAGGCGAAGATTGAAATTACCTTGTGATGCATAATATGCAGGTTGACGACAGAAGTCATCACTACAAATTTGAAATTTCGTATATGCCAAAATAAATGGACACGGCCAATTATCTCAACCAACTATCGATAGTCTTATACTGGGTTTGCCTGGGCGCGTACTCAATCTACTGGTTTTTTGGTTTTACCGGAAAAAAGCTGAGATTCTTTGTTTTGTTAGGGATTGTTATACTCCACCTTGTAACTATGCTGTTGCGGGGCATATCCATTGAGTACTTCCCACTAACCAACAAATTTGAATCCTTTAATGCCTTTGCGGCAGCCACCTTTATCATCTTGCTGATTTATTCAAAGGCTGAAAGTCATATCTATCGCATGCTGCTCTTTGGCGTTGGGTATGGTTTTTACGTGGCGGCGATTGTTTTTCCCAAGGGATTGAACTATGCCCCGCCTTTGATGCTGACCATCTGGTATGCCTTACATGTGCCGATGTCTTTTTTTTGTTATGCTCTATGGGTAAGCTCAATGTCTGCGGCGGTAGCGCGGTATTTCACGTCAGAAGAGAAGAGGCAATACGACCAGCTTATTGATTCTGGTTTTCAGTACGGACTGATTGTCTTTTCCATTTCGATGATTTTTGGCGGATTATGGGGATATGTTGCATGGGGGTCGTATTTCCTCTGGGATGCAAAGGTCGTCTGGTCTGTCATTATATGGTTTTTTTATGCAACATGCCTGCATCTGGATTACTGGCCTGCGGCGAAACGGTTTAAACCGCCCATGGCAATTTTTGGGTTTTTCATACTCTTGATGACGTACGTAGGGACAAGTTTTCTCATTGGTAGTTCCCATAGTTTCCGATAAAATTTTTTTAGGTAATTTGAATTTGTTGGGTTTCGTTTCACTTAACCCAACCTACAGAATTTTTTTTATGAAGATTCCAATATCGAACAACGAATAATGAATGTCGAAGGAGGATAGGAAAACCTCATAATTCGAAGTTCCTTGTTCGATGCGCGTTATTCAATACACGGTTAATGTATCCGGCATTTTACGTTATCGCTTATAGGGATAAACCACCGTGTTCTGTATTCCGATTTATTCTCAATAGGATATTTTACGTGAAAAAAGTTTACCATTTCCTGAAATCGCAGCAGCTGGGAATTATTGTGGGGTTCTCCGTTACAGGTCTGCTTATCATTGGCAGCCTGATTATGAATTATTTACCCCAACAGTATGCGGGACTTTCCGGTGAGGATATCTCCTTTTTCTTCAACCACAAGAAGCCAATCCATGCATGGTTTTACCTTTTATTCATTGCCTGCGTTTTTTATGGTATTAATGCAACGGTGTGTACCATTGATTCAATCCTGAGAAAGGCAAAGGCTGGCATTAAGAATGCCCCGTTGTATGGAGCCTCTGTTGTGCATGTAGGGTTTGTAATCACCCTCGTTGCTCACCTCATTGGCGGGCTGTATTCATCAACCGAGCCGCCTGTTTCCGTCTCTGAGGAGTGGGCTGATCTGGGTGGGGCAGAAATGAAGGTTACCGATCTCAAGACGAGCGCTTACCCGAACGGAATGCCAAAAAAGATTGAAGCCTCTGTACTGGTGAGAAAGAATGGAATCGAATATGCCGATACCATTGGTTATAATAACCCCGTTCTTTTAAACCACGGCGCCTTTGAAGTTCTTATGAGAGATTATGGGTGGATTTCATCAGGGGCAGTCCTTAAGGTAGACGACCGCGCCTGCAATGTCAGAATCGGTGAAACATTCAACGCACATGGTATGCAGATACGTGTAGCGAATATGTATATGCCGCCGCAATACTACTATCCCGTGGTCAAATTAACATACCCGAATGCGGATAATACTAAGACAGAACAGATCTACTTGCCGATTGGTGAAAAGAACGCAAAAGAAATTAATGGATCGAACGTTATGTTTGCTGATGTGAATTCAATACCGGGTATCCTTGCAAGCGTTAAAACCAATCCCAGCATACCCCTTACCTTTGTAACAATCTTTTTCTTTTCTGCGGGTATGTTCCTTGTTATCTTCAGGGTGTTTCGCAGGGTGGTAAACACCTGACGCGAACAAGTTGGAAGTGTAAAATAAGAAAATCGATAGTACATTGTCGAGGACGCAGAGAAATACGTTAAAAGGGAGAATTTGCATACCATTACTGTTTATTCTTTTGCCGGCTTCTCCGAGATCCCGGCGTTTTCAGCGATGGACTGAAATGTTACGAAGAATCCAGAGCATCAATACTAATACATTATGTACTTTCAATTTATCTGCATTGAAGAATGGCCGCCATTATCCTGGTTAGCAAAATGCCCGGTTTCTGGCTCTCGTATTGATATCTATCATGGAAAGAGAGTTGAAACTCAAAACGAATGGTTTTGCGAAGCCATTTGGGCAGGAAATTACGAATCAGGCGATTTTGACCAAACTGACCTGATATTTGGCTCCGGCGGACATTGTAGGAATAAAGAGGTTATTTTCGTTTCATCTGGCACCTCATTTGACCGTTTGCATTCTATACAAATAAAGGATTGCCTTTTTGTTTCAAATTCGCTTGTATGCCTTGTTTCAACCACGAATGCAGAAGTAGACCCGACCTATCGTAATTATTCTGATGACTTCTGGTCAATTGTTAAGGGAATAAATAATTATAAACGTTTTCTGTCTACATCTGTAGGAGCCGTTCGACTTACCTATTTTCATAATCTTGCATGGGATGGTAACCAGTTAACCCAGGTATCGAAACCCTATCCAAAAAGAGATTTTAGTTCATTTACCAAGTACCGTGAATTTCTCGAATTGTCATTGCAACAAATTGTGGAGAATATGTCATCCCTGGATCGGAGATATCCCTATAAGATGCTGGGGACAACGTCTTCCGGATACGACTCTCCAACGGTAACCGCCCTGGCACGTAAGTTTGGTCTCGAATGCGTTATTTCTTTCAACGAAACCGACAGTGGTGAATCGGATAGTGGTGCTGAAATTGCAAAAATACTTGGTTTGCAATCGGTACTGATAGAGCGCAACGCGTGGTCCAATATGGAATTTCCTGAAATACCTTTTCTGGCCTCAATAGGTAATGCCTTGTATGTAATTATTAAAGGAGCAGAAAACTATCTGCCCGGCCGCGTATTGATGACAGGATTTTATGGAGATAGTGTCTGGGCTAAAGAAAAAAAAGAACTATCCGAGGACATTGTACGTGGGGATACCGCCGGGTTGGACATGACTGAATACCGTCTATGGGTTGGTTTTATCCACTTTCCTGTGCCTTTAATGGGGGTTCGGCAGATGAGAGATATAAATACAATAAGCAATTTGCCTGAAATGTTACCTTGGAATGTACCGGGAGATTACAACCGTCCTATCTGTCGTCGCATTGTTGAGGGGTGCGGAGTACCCCGAAACAAATTCGGATTAACGAAGAAACATCCTGCTGTAATTCTTGCATCGAAACATGAACAGGGAAAAGGTAATTCTTTGTCATACCGATCATTGCTAGACTATCAAAATTGGCTAAGGAAAAATTATGGAAAGTGGCTTGTGAAAGGAAGAATTCCACCATTCAAAAGTTTAATAAAAATGCGAAATTACTTCAACACGCTTATTCGTTGTTTTTGTAAAGTACTGCGCATGACGGAGAGCATATTACCATGTAAATGCTCACTGGCTGATCGTATTGAAAGGTTGGCACAATTTTCGGGTAACCGGAATTATATATCTCGTTATTTGTTTCCGTGGGCGTTGGAAAAAGCTAAAAGGCGGTATGCAACTGAAAAAATCGTGATTCCCGAATCCCCGATCCAAAATTGCAACTAAAAAATGTTCTGCTGTTTGCTTTCCAGGAGCGCCTGTTCAACCTTCATACGCTCAATGATAGCAGTTTCAAGTTCCTTCACTTTCTGTTCGAGCTTTCCCACGAAGACCCTCGTATGCTCCTTGCTGAATTCTTCCTCAGGGCGTCGGTAACAACGATGTCTGGTTTGTGTGTCCTTGTCTTTTCGTAGCCTTCCTGTCCATCCCCGGCTGCAACGACCTCGTGGCCATGTCTCTGGTTATTGTCTATCTTTACGGACGATAGGTTTCTGGTTTGCGTCTTTTGGTTTTTTGCCCGTGTTAAAATCGGCGAGCCTGTGCTCGCTCGTCGGGAAGTTATCTCCTAAGTAGGACTGACGCGCTATGGGATTGTTTAAAATTTCCTGGGTGCTTCCGCTGGCAACAACCGTGCCTTCATTAATAATGTATGAGCGGGTCGTGATACTCAGCGCCTCCCGGACATTATGATCGGTGATGAGCAAACCGATGCCTTTATTCTTGAGTTTCAGGACAATATCCTGCACCTCGCTGACGGCAATGGGGTCAACGCCGGTGAATGGTTCATCGAGGAGGATCATGGTGGGAGAACTGGCAAGCGCCCGTGCAATTTCCAGCCGCCTCCGCTCGCCGCCTGAAAGGATATACGCCTTGCTTTTGGCCAGTGATTTTAAATTAAATTCGTCGAGTAATTCAACCAGGCGTTTGTATTTTTCGGCGTTGCTGTATCGATGGGTTTCCAAAATGGCGAGGATGTTTTCCTCGACCGTGAGACGCTGAAAGACGGATGGTTCCTGGCACAGGTATCCCATACCCTTCCGTGCCCGCAGGTAAATGGGGAGGTCGGTAATATCCTCATTCTGAAAAATTACCTGTCCGCTATCTGGCCGGATAGCGCCAATGATCATATTAAACGATGTACTCTTACCAGCGCCGTTCTGTCCAAGTATTCCCACAATTTCTCCGTCATTGACCTCAAAACTGATCTGGTTAACAACGGTGCGTTTACCGTACGATTTGGTTAGTCCTTCCGCTTGTAATAATTTCATTTTAAATATTATGCCTCACAGTGTGCACCGAGAAGAAAATATAATTATTTTGTGTGTTTTTTATACTTCAACCAATTCACCTTTACGAAAGCGGGGAGATTGCTTCGGAAAAGACCCCTCGCAATGACACGGACTATGCACTTTGATGGTACACGGCACGTTGTCATTGTAC
>CAYJME010000129.1:0-9423 GCA_964370795.1 uncultured candidatus Brocadiaceae bacterium | reverse complement strand
GAACTATTACTTTTATTTAATCAGGCTTTCATAAGGGGATTTGGTTGCGGCATAGCTGCGCCAGGTTTTAATTTTGGTTTTATAATTCTATGTCATTACCATCTTTTTTGCCAATGTTGATAACCGGGGTGACGGGTGTTCCCGGTTATAGTGTCTATAAGTATTTTCACACAAAATACCCCGGTCACGTTACCGCCATTCGGCCCGTTCGGTACTGGCCGCTTCGGGGCGATGGAATCATTCCCCTCGATGTGGAAGACCGCAGGGGACTTGCAAACCTGATGAAACAGAAGAAGTTTAAGTCCGTTATAAATGGCGCCGGCTCATGTGCCCTGAAATCCTGTGAGATGAACCCCGTCCTGGCTTATCGGGTGAACGTTCAGTCCCTCTTGAATGTCCTGGAAATAATGGAAGGCCATGATATGCGGCTTGTTCATCTGTCCACCGATCTGGTATATCCGGGAAGGGCATCGGGGATGTACAGGGAAGAAGACCCGGTGTCTCCGGTTACCATGTACGGCAAGACGATGGCCATCGCCGAAGAGATTGCGATGCTCCGCTATCCATCTGCAGCAATTTTCCGGATATCTCTCCCCATGGGGATCAGCGTTAACGGACATGCCGGTGCAATTGACTGGATACTTTCCCGTTTCAAAAAGAACAATCCCGCCACGCTCTACTTTGACGAATTAAGGTCGCCGTTCTATTGCGAGGACTTTAACAGGGTGGTGGAACTTGCCCTGGAAAAGAACCATGTCCGGGGTGTCTACCATTTTGGTTCACACCGGCACCTCAGTCTGTACCAGATTGGACAAATCGTAAACAAGGTCGGCGGTTACGACCCGCATCTGCTCAAGGGATGCATGCGCCAGGAAGCAGGGCCAATGCCGCCGCGGGCAGGAAACGTTACCATGAATAATGAAAAGCTTATCAACGCATTAGGGATAGACCCCTTCAGCAAGTGGCCGCATCTGGAATGTCATGTTCCCTACGGAAAAGACTGGCATTATCACCGTCCCAAACACATGACCTTTCACCCTGAAATGATCTACAAGTGCCTTTACCATATTCCCCTGGCATGTTGAGTGTTCGGAACATTATAAGAGACACGGCATGCCGTGTCCATGCAACTCCCGTTTTCGAAAATATACGACCATTAGTTGACTTTTTTCGTACAAAATGATATATATATTGTATATGTGTACGTAGTTTTTCAAATCTTTGTTCATCCCTTTACAGGAAGTATATCGCATGAAAACCACCTATTTGGATTTCATTACAACTCAGGATGTAAAGTCTTTTACCGAAAGCGGCGTTTACAACCGCGGGCTTGCCTATTATAAGGGTGGTCGTGTTCATAATTTAACGTACAAACATGGGGAACTCACGGCAGAGGTTGTCGGCAGTGAATCAATACCTTATGGTGTTTTAATCTACTCAGATACAAAAGATATCTATGATATGAGCTGTGAATGTTTGTATGCATCTGATGGGGATATATGCAAACATATCGTTGCCACGCTTTTACAATGGATTGAAAAGAGAGATAAAAAAAGAAATAGTCTTCCAATATTATCTGCAAAAAAAGGGGCGTTTAACCCCTTGCCATTTTTTATTCCAAAATTAAAGAATTTTAAGCCCAAAACATCCAACAAGTATGAAGAGCCTTCATTTTTTGATGTTGATGACGACTATGATAATGATAGACCCACCAATATTTTTTACGACCTGTTCTCAGCGTTTGACAATGTCGATCTCAAGGTAGACCTCCTCAATGGCGGGCCACAGCTCGAAATCAGGCTGATTTCTGGTCAGGGTGACGAAACGGTGCTCCACATCTCGCCCGAAAAAAGTCCGGTTATTTTTGAAAAATTGACCGATGATCAATATCCCAACATAGAATTTTCTGAGCGTATACTAAAAACAAAACTCCACAAAACCCCCCTTGTTCCCCATCTCCATGCACAGATAAATAATGAGGGACATATCGAATTATCCCCTGTTCTGAAAACAAAAGGCGCTCAGAAAAAAGAACAGGTATTTTCGTGGGAGGAATTAAAAAAGCACCGTATTGGTAAACAGTGGATATGGCATAATAATACGTACCGGCCTATCGAACCCGTTCCTTTTACCATTCAACCTTACTTTAATAATGAAAAACCGCTTGTTTATAAGGAAAATGAGGCCGTTGAGTTTCTCAGGAGGGATCTCAGCGCATTGCTCTCAGAGCCTTTATTTAAACCCTCCGAGCAATTGCGTCATGCAGAAGTTCACGATAACCCCAATGTTGCTCACGTGCAGGTGGAGGTCTTAGATAACGACTGGCTGTGGCTCGACCCTACCTACAAGGTGGGAAAACACACCATATCCCTTTCTGAAATTATGTCATGCCTTGATAGCAACGGCTGCATTCGTAAAGATGCGGATTATATAAAAATCCCCAAAGATATCCTCGACCTCTGGGAGCGGGGAAGAGGGGTTGTTGAAAATGGGCGTATAAAGATACCAAAACTGGGATACCTGCGCACCAGGGCAGAATGCGGTAAACAGGTAAAGGTAACCGCCTGCAGCGAGTCGCAAAAATTCCTCATGAATTTCGACCGTATCTCTCCCCCGCAACCTGCGCCGCCGGTAGGTACCTATAAAGGCGATCTGCGGAACTATCAGAAAACAGGCTATGACTGGCTCTGGTTTCTCCACACAAACAGTTTTCATGGTATCCTGGCAGATGAAATGGGTCTGGGAAAAACGCATCAGGCAATGGTTTTAGTGCTCTCGGCTTTACAAACAGAGCCTCAATCGCCCAACCTGATTATCTGCCCAACCTCGGTGCTGGACCACTGGGAAGCCAAGTTTAAAAGTTTCGCTCCAGAAGTGAAATTAGCCCGGTTCTATGGTAAAGAAAGAATCTCCATCATTTCAGAAAACCTCCCGTCCGTGGTATTGACCACTTACAGCATCCTCTCCCGCGATGTGGAAGGTTTGAGCAAGATACCGTGGAACTACGTCGTCCTGGACGAGGCGCAAAAGATCAAAAACCACAATGCACAGATGAGCAAGGCCACCAGATTCCTGAATGCAAAACACCGCCTGGCATTAACAGGCACCCCCATTGAAAACAGGCTTTCAGAGTTGTGGTCGATCTTTGACTTCCTCATGCCCGGCTATCTGGGAAGTTTGCAGGATTTTAAGGCACGTTATGAAAACCCCATCACAAAGTACCAGGATGACGAAAAACGTGAGATGTTGAAGAAGATTATCCATCCTTTTAAATTGAGACGGCTCAAAAAAGACGTCTTGACGGAATTACCACCAAAGACAGAAGAAAAACGGTATTGTACCCTAACGCCAGCCCAGATTGTCATGTACAAAGACCTCGTGAACCAGGAGGGAAGCAAGCTCATTATGAAGTTACGGGACGAAAGCAGCCCCGTGGAATACATCCACATCTTTGCATTGCTTACCAAGTTGAAACGACTGTGCAACCATCCGAAATTAATTTTAAACGGAAAGACGCCGAAAGGTATTGCCTCCGGGAAGTTTGAGCTTTTCAAGGAAATCATGGAAGAAACGCTCGAATCCGGGGAAAAGGTGGTGGTGTTCTCCCAATATCTGGAAATGCTGGATATGATGGGCAACTGGTTAAATACCCTTGATGTACGGTATGAAACCTTACGGGGAAGCACCAGGGATCGTGGCAAGGTCGTTGAGAGATTCCAGACCGATCCCCATTGCAATGTATTCCTGGGCAGCCTTATGGCCGGCGGATTAGGTATCGACCTGACCGCTGCATCGGTCGTTATCCACTACGACCGCTGGTGGAACGCCGCCCGTGAAGACCAGGCCACCGACCGCGTTCACCGTATAGGACAGACACGGGGAGTGCAGGTGTTTAAACTCATTACGAAAGGTACGCTCGAAGAGAAGATCGATACCATGATCACCACCAAGGCAAACCTCATGAATTCCGTTGTAGAATCTGACGATGTGGTGTTTAAGGCGTTTTCGAGGAAGGAATTGATTGAGTTGCTGTCGTTTTGAGTTTACAAAAGAACTAAAACAGCAAGTTATCCAGACAATACAATCCCTTCCAGATGATGTGACCTTAGATGATATTATGGCAGAGTTGTATTTCAAATTACAGGCTGATGCTGGCTTAAAGGAACTGGATGAGGGTAAAGGAATACCCCAAGAAGAAGTTGAAAAACGAATGTCCAAATGGCTTACAAAATAAAATGGTCACCCCGAGATGCTTCTCGGTTTGAAGATATTTGCAATATAGTTGCAAAAGATTCCAAATATTACGCCATATTACACCGTGAGATAATAGTTTCAAATAAAGAATACTGTAAAATTAAATGATTGGATAAAATGATCACAGAGAAAGATTTATTAACAATAAAAGACGCCAGTGAATGGGCAAGCAATTATTTGAAGAAAAACGTTACCACTTCAAACATTTCTTATCTTATTCAATATGGAAGAATAGAGAAAATTGGCAGTAACGGGAATATATTTGTTGATAAACAAGATTTAATCCAATATTACGATTCTTTTTTAGGCAAAAGGGAAGTCAAATGGAAAGACCGATTAGGAGAAGACCTGAATTGGGCGTTATCCTTTGATAACCTCAAAGAAACAGATACCACGAAGCATGTCCACAGATTGCATCCCTACAAAGGCAAATTTATTCCACAACTCGTTGAATATTTTTTAGATAATCATACAGATGATTTCAAAAAAGAAGTTTACTTTAAAAAAGGGGATATTGTGCTTGACCTTTTTTGTGGCAGTGGAACTACATTAGTTCAAGCCAGTGAACTAGGAATGCACGCTATTGGTATCGATATTTCAGCTTTTAATGCACTAATCAGCAATATAAAGATTGGGCAATATGATTTTGATAATTTACATAATGAAATTCATAAAATTACAAAAGCTTTAAGGCGGTTTATTGCAGAGTCAAAAACTATTGTATTTGAAAGTAAACTGACCGAAGAACTGGCATGTTTCAACAATAAATATTTTCCTGTCCCTGACTATAAGTACAAAGTAAAACGTGACAAAATTAACGAAGATGCCTATGGTGCTGAGAAGGAAAAAGAGTTTTTGCCGATGTATCAAAAATTAGTTATTCAATACGGGATACAATTATTGCAGGGTAAAACCGATAGATTTTTGGATAAGTGGTATTTGCAGCATATCAGAACGGAAATAGATTTTGCCTTTCGCCTTGTTAAGCAAATTAAAAATGTACAGACAAAAAAGGTTCTTAGTATCATCTTAAGCAGAACAATTCGTTCCTGTCGCGCAACTACCCATGCAGATTTAGCTACACTGAAAGAACCAGTAACAACTACTTATTACTGTGCCAAGCACGGCAAAATCTGCAAGCCTTTATTTTCCATCTTAAGTTGGTGGGAACGTTATAGCACGGACACAATTAAAAGATTGAAACAATTTAGTATGTTACGAACAGATACCCACCAGGTTTGTTTAACAGGTGATTCTAAAACTCTGGATGTTTTCGAAGTATTAAAAAAGAAAAAACCAGCTTTTGCTGAATTAGTAAGAAATCAAAAGATTAAGGGGATATTCTCAAGTCCACCTTACGTTGGCTTGATTGCTTACCATGAACAACACGCGTATGCTTACGATTTGTTTGGTTTTGAAAGAAAAGACAACCTCGAAATCGGCCCACTTTTTAAAGGACAAGGCAGGGAAGCAAGGAATGCTTATGTCAAAGACATTGCAGATGTTTTAAATAATTGCAAAAAATATCTTGTTGAGGATTTTGATGTTTTTCTCGTAGCTAACGATAAATACAATTTATATCCTGATATAGCTGAAAAGGCCGGAATGAAGATAGTCAATCAATACAAACGTCCCGTGTTAAACAGGACAGAAAGAGACAAAGGGGCATATTCGGAGATTATATTTCACTTTAAATCAAATATTAAATAAATGTCCCTTTCAGAAAATCAAAAGAATAAAATTACAATCCTTTTAAGGAAAAAGATGGAAAACAAGCTTAGAAAATATGGGCGTGAGACAACTTCTATGCCATTTCTAGCTAGGCTTATTCAAGATAATGAAAAGATAGCTGCTTATTCTTTTATTCATTCTTTAGCAACAACATTAGGAATGTCCATCTACGAGGAGGTTTCAATAATTATTGCATCAGAAAACTCTCAAGAATGTTTCAGAAATTACGGGGTGGGTGGTGTAATTTCTACTTTTCAAAAATCAGTTATTGCAAATATTATTACAGAATTGAGGAATGGAAATAGGCAAGCAAACATTAGGAAAGAAACGGAAGAGGTTTTAGAAGCTTCTGCGGAGAGTGGTGTTTTTCAAAAATCCGGGAATATTGCAGATTTTTATATGAAAAAGAATAATGTTGAAAATTATTTTGAAATAAAAACTGTAAAACCAAATATTGATATTTTTGAAAAGAGTAAAACAAAACTCTTGGAATGGATAGCACGAAGGAGAATGTCCATTAAAGTTTTCTTGGCTTTTCCTTACAACCCTTATTATCCTGAACCTTATTCAAGATTTACCGAAGTAGGAATGATGGATCATCCTAATGATTTTTTAATTGGAGAAGAATACTGGAATTTTCTCGGTGGTGAAAATACATTTAAAGAATTATTAGATACATTTGACGCAATTGGAAAAGAATTCAAAGTAAAGTTACAACAGAAATTTAAAGAAATAGCCAAAGAAAAATTTGATTCATATTAAAACTAAGTGTTATGAACAAGAACAAAATCGTTTACTCCATCAATATTGAAGACATTCAAAATGTTGCAGAACAAGAATTAGAAAGACCACTAACAGAAAAGGAATTGAAATTGGTCGAAGAAAAAGTTGGGGATTATATAAATTGGTACGAAGCCATTCTCAATGCGATTAATGACGCAAATATTGAGCCTTAAAATTGTTGTGAAGGATAACCGCAGATAGATGTGTAGGTTGTGTTTTACTCCGATCAAACCCAATCTTATTTTTTATTTTGACCACAAAATTATTTCTGTATTTTGGTAACTATTCAGCGTGTTTGAGCAAAAAGTACAATATATGGCAAAACCCCTTAATTTGCAGTTTTTGTCTATATATAGTACTGCAATATATGGCAAATATTAACGATTTGATCGTTTTTGCCATATATTGTACTCATAAAAATCACGCTGAATAGTTACGTATTTTGTATAGTCAGGGGCATTACGTAGCACTACATACTATCCTAAGGGAAGCACAACCTAATGTTAACTCTGTCCGAAAATGTTACCGCCTTCAAACAAAATACCGCTTTGAGCGAGGTTGAACACCTTGATCAAGACTTATATCATCACTTCAAGGACAAATTTCACCCTGATCTTTCTTTATCCCGTTCAATCGTCAGTTTTCAGGCTAATAAAACCAGAGAAGTTTATCGATGGTATAAATTCAAAGAAGCGTTCTCCGCCGCCTTAGTCGAATATCTGATTGAAAAGTACAATATTGTTAACGGCATAATCCTGGACCCGTTTGCCGGCAGTGGAACAGCCTTGTTTGCGGCTATTGCAAAAGGGATAAACGCCGATGGAATCGAATTGTTGCCAATCGGCCAACAAATAATCAGCACGAAAAAAGTACTTGCTTTAGAATTCACAAAAGATGATTTTAATACCCTCAAACGGTGGTTACTTGAACAACCCTGGAAAAAATCTGAATTACGAATACCACTCAACGAGTTACGCATTACAAAAGATGCATATCCAGAACAAACGAAAGATGAAATCGAAAAATACTTAGTCGCTGGTGAGCAAGAAAATGAACGCGTTCAGACGGTTTTACGGTTTGCTTTGTTGTGCATTTTGGAGTCGGTGAGTTATACACGCAAAGACGGTCAATATCTACGTTGGGATTACCGGTCTGGAAGACGACAGGGTAAAAAGCCTTTCAATAAAGGAACAATTCCCAGTTTTGAGAATGCTATTTGCAACAAAATAGAGGAGATCATTTTCGACTTACAAACCAGGGGAAAACAAAAACCACTTTTTACCTCAAAGCATTCGCATGGTACGATTAATCTCTATTGTGGCTCGTGTCTTGATGTGTTGCCAACCATTCCCACGGGTACTTATGCTGCTATTATTACTTCACCGCCCTATTGCAATCGGTATGATTATACACGCACTTATGCTTTAGAACTTGCCTTACAAGGGATAAGCGAACAAGAACTAGCGAATCTCCGCCAACAAATGCTAAGTTGCACGGTTGAAAATCGCACCAAAGACTTAATTAAGATGAACCCACAATGGACGAATGCAATCAATGCCGCTGACCATCAAGAACTGTTACAGGCAATTTTGAAATATTTAGACGATCAAAAAGCACAAGGTATACTCAATAACAATGGAATACCCAGAATGGTTCGAGGCTATTTTTGCGAGATGGCTTGTGTAATTGCCGAATGTTCAAGAGTCATGAAACCCAGGGCTCTTTTATTTATGGTAAACGATAATGTCCGATATGCGGGAGCGAGTATTTCGGTGGATATGATACTTTCTAATATCGCAGAGAAGTTGGGGTTTCACGTAGAAAACATTCTCATATTGCCTACTGGAAAAGGCAACAGTAGTCAGCAGATGGGTGAGTATGGACGTAAACTACTTCGAAAGTGTGTTTATGTTTGGAGAAAAACTGAATGAATAGACCGAACCTTCCTCACTTAAAGTCAAGTAAAGACCTTGAGACTACGTATGAAGCAGTTCGTGCCGGGTTCGTCTCCCTGGCATTAGAAAAAAACAGGCAGGCCACGCCTTATATCGAAGAAGCAAGGGCATTGAAAGTTGCCGCTTCAACCGTAAAGACACCAACAGAATTGCTTGACATCCCGGATATACAATCTGCCCTGTTAACTGCTGCCGGTGTATCTGAAAAAGCAAACAACCATTTATTGCCGAAAGATAAGGAAGATGCAATAAAAGGGCTAATCGATAATTTTCTTGAGCCAGCAGGGAAAAAATTTGTAGAAGAGTTGGTTTTCAGGTTTTTATTAATACGCGGGGATTCTTTAGGCGGCTCAATGCGGAATATTGGTGGAGCCTTGGCCCAGCGGAAGTTAACGCGCGCTATTATTTCTGCCCTCAGGGTTGCTGGTAAGTCTTACGAGTGGCTTCATTCTGAAACAAATACATGGGCTGCGATGTCGGAGAATAACGCGGAAATAGAGCTTTTTGCAAAAGGAATCAGTTGGAAAAAAGACAGTCAGTTCCGTACGGCACTTTTTAATTTAACCGTGCCAATCATCGGCAATAATATAGACTTGTGTTTGTTCAATCGTGAACCAAAAGACTTTTCCAATAAGAAAATTGCCAGAACAGCGCTTAATCGCATTCAAGAGTCATTCAAGAAGGTAGGCCGCCATACTCC
>CAYJME010000128.1:0-9455 GCA_964370795.1 uncultured candidatus Brocadiaceae bacterium | reverse complement strand
AAAATTCATATTTTGGTTGCGGCCAGAGGCCGCGCCAGGCAATCTGTGGTTTCTTAGCTTATTTCTCTCGGCGGATTCGCATCGCTTAACCCACCCTTATATGTTATGGTTCATCTGCGGCGGATTCTCTTGTTCTTAGAATACCGCAGGATTCCTTCAAGATATCTGTGATTTAAGGCATGAAAACCAAAATCGAAAGTAATCTTGAGGTAATCTGGAGGCTAAATATAAACTATACGCTATTTTTCTCCACAACCTCTGCGGTGAACTGTTATTTTTTATTTTATCCTTTTCTCCGCGTACTCTGTAAAGCCTTGTCTGGGCTGTCATTGCGAGCGACAGCGAGGCAATCTTTCTCTCATTGATCAAAAGTTTTTCTCCGCGCCCTTCGCGTTCTTCGTGGTTAAATTTTCTTTTTGTCTTTCACTTAATCTGTGCAATCTGCGAAATCTGTGGTTTCTCAGCCTCCCGATTACTTCTCGATTACTCTCGATCAAATTTTTAAAAATCCTAATAATCATGCAGTAATCGTGAGTTCCTGAGTTCCCTATTCGTAATTGTTTACAACCCCCTATATCCTCCTTTTCTAAGGGGGATTTTTTTAAAGATTGCTGCGCTATGAGATTCTTTTCCTAAAAATTGGGAAGAGTTTTACCATAACCAATACAAAAGTCAAATATATTTTAAAAATATTTATAGAGAAAAACAGCATAAATATATGGTAAAATACTTGACAGTTAAGTATGAATGAAAAAGGTGAAAAAAAATATGTGGCGGCACAAAGAAACCCGGGAAAACTATTTTTACGGTAGACCAGGGATTTGGCATTGTAGTAGTAAAAAGCGTACCAGCAACCGTATGCTCATTGTGCGGCACAGACTGGATTGATGATACGATGGCATCAAAATTGGAAGATATTGTAAACGATGCCCGAAAAAAGCGGCATCTCGTTGAAATCACTTTATTATCTGCTTAAATGATATAAAAGGAGAATATACCACATGAGTCATAAGATTATTGGATTATGCGGCGCTCTGGTGCTGTCTGTAGTTACCTTATTTTGCACGTTTGTTACAGCAAAAGCTGATGAAGGACATCCAAAAAATGAATGTGATAAAAAACCTGAATGGAGTTGCTGTGAGAAGAAAGGGACATTGTATGTTGCACACTGGACGCATACCGCAGAAAATTGTCCGGGGAGAAGCGCTGATGGCGCAAAGATGCTCAACCGATTCTGGGAAGGGAGAAAAAAGGCCGAGGAGAAAGGCATAAAGATAATCGGGGCTTATGTGACGGTTACGGAACATGATTATTTTATCATTTTTGAAGCAAACGACTACACGGCTGCCGTTGAATTTTTCCTGCCTCTTGTTCCCAGTCAGACAGGAAAAATTGTACCCGTGCTCAACATGGATGAATGGTTAAAAATAATGCCAAAATAGCGTTAAAATGAGGCATTACGGCGACTTTTTTCGCAATCACACGTAGGGCGAGGCTTTAGCCTTGCCAGGTGCAACCCTAAAGGGTTGCCCTACAACAAACTATGACGACTGAAGTCGTCACTACAAACATCCACTACAAACTCGATATGATAACAGCTTCTTTAAAAGTTAATGACCGGATTGTTGTAGAACAAGAGCACTTTCAAGGCATTTTTAATGTGCTCTCCCAAAAAGGTTACCAGATTATCGGTCCTACTTTGGGAGAAGGCGCTATTGTCTATGACAGGTTAAATACCCCTGACGATTTACCCGTTGGATGGACAGATGTTCAGGATGGAGGCGTCTATCAACTCAAAAAGCGAGATGATAAGGCGCTCTTTGGCTATGTTGTCGGTCCACACTCATGGAAAAAATATCTATTCCCACCGGTATTGCGTTTGTGGCAGGCTAAACGGGAAGGAAATGGGTTTCAGATTACTTCAGAAAATGAACCGACTCCTCAATTTACCTTCATTGGCGTCCGCTCATGTGAACTCCACGCAATCTCCATTCAGGATAAAGTTTTTTTGAACGGAAAATTCGTTGACCCCCAGTATCAATCAAGACGTAAAGGAATCTTTGTTCTGGCAGTTAACTGTGGAATGGCGGGTGGTACGTGTTTCTGTGCATCGATGAACACGGGACCAAAGGCAACCTCTGGCTTCGACCTTGCACTGACTGAGATTTTGGATGGTAGCAACCATTATTTTGTTGTTGAAGTAGGCACAGAGGCCGGCGCTGAAGCGCTCCAAAATATTCCTCACCGACAAGCAAGCACGGATGAAACAAACGCAGAAGAAAATATTATTCAAAAAACTTCAATCCAGATGGGTAGAAATATGGATACCACCGATGTTAAGGAATTGCTCTATAAAAACTATGATCATCCCCGGTGGGACAATGTTGCGGAGCGATGTCTGACCTGTGCTAATTGTACGATGGTGTGTCCCACGTGCTTTTGCTCAACCGTTGAAGATGTTACTGACCTGACAGGGGAACATGCAGAACGATGGAGGAAATGGGACTCATGTTTCACAAAGGATTTCTCATATATTCATGGTGGAAGTATCAGATCATCACCTAAGTCCCGTTATCGTCAATGGATGACCCATAAGCTTGCTACATGGATTGACCAGTTTGGTATGTCAGGTTGTGTGGGTTGTGGGCGGTGTATTACCTGGTGTCCGGTGGGAATTGATATTACCGAAGAAATCCATGCCGTTCGTGAATCAAAACAAGCATAATATTTCACCACAGTAAAGGAGAAAATCAATGCACATACTCGAATCCTATCTGGCAGAACATCCATTTCTCAAGGGACTCGAACCACACCATATTAAAACCATTGCTGGTTGTGCATCAGATATACAATTTGATGCGGGTCAATTTATCTTACATGAGGGTGACGAAGCAAACAACTTTTATGTCATCCGACATGGTAAAATTGCAATTAAACTGTTTTCAGCCGAACGTGGCTCACTCACTATTCAAACAATTGGAGAAGGTGAGGTGCTGGGGTGGTCATGGTTAATTCCTCCCTATCGGTGGCGTTTCGATGCGCAGGCAATTGAGATTACCCGCGCTGTCGCCCTTGATGCGCGATGTTTACGAAACAAGTGCGAACAGGATCACGACCTGGGTTATGAATTACTCAAACGCTTTTCATCCATTGTCGCACACCGTCTTGAGGCAATATGTTTACAACTCCTTGATGTTTATAGTGTGCGTGCGTAATGAATATTTATAATTATTTTGTAGAGACGCAAGATTTTGCGTCTCTACGACAGTAATAACAAAAATGGACATTCAATATCCTATGATTCCAAATCCTTTTCGTATTCATCGGATACAGAAGGAAACCCATGATACCTTTACTATGGAATTGATTCCAATAAACGGAAAGAGTATAATTCCATTTGCTCCAGGGCAGTTCAACATGCTCTATGTTTTTGGCGTTGGGGAAGTCCCCATTTCCATCTGTGGTGATCCATCAAAGCCGGATATTTTAAAACATACAATACGCGCTGTGGGAACGGTGACAACGGCCATCCAAAAGCTCAAACGTGGAGATATTATAGGAGTCCGCGGCCCTTTTGGAAGTCACTGGCCATTAGAAGCGGCGCGGGGAAAAGATGTTGTTATAATAACGGGTGGAATTGGATTGGCACCTCTCCGCCCTGCATTGTATCAACTTATTTCACACCGTGAGAAGTATGGAAAAATAGCACTTCTCTATGGGGCACGAACACCGGATGACCTGCTTTATACTCAAGAATTAGAGCATTTGTGGGGACGTTTTGACATGAAGGTCAAGATTACCGTTGATAGCGCACAGGAAAATTGGCGGGGGAATGTGGGCGTGGTTACCACGCTTATACCAAAGGCACAATTTGATCCCCTTCATACGGTGGCCATGATCTGCGGACCTGAGGTAATGATGCGATTTACGATCATGGAACTACAAAAGCATGGTGTTAAAAATGAAAATATATACATTTCCATGGAGCGTAACATGAAATGCGGAATAGGCCTCTGTGGGCATTGTCAGTGTGGTCACACCTTTGTTTGCAAGGATGGTCCGGTGTTTTCTTATGAATGTGTCAAAGAACTCATGGGAAAGCGGGAGATTTAAACGTGTTGATAGAATCCACAGGTTTCCTAGCTCAGCATAGCCGCAACCATTTCTTCTTTATGAAAGGGGGGAGATTGCTTCGGAAAAGACCCCTCGCAATGACACGGACTATGCGCTTTGTCATTGCAAAGAGGAACCGGTCATTGCGCCCTTATTCTGTCATTGCGAGCGAAGCGAAGCAATCTTTCTCTCATAAACAAACAATACCTCTTGATAAGGGGAGGTAAGGGAATTGTAAAAAACTTACACAAAAAAGATGTTTTTACACAGTAATACTATAGATAACACAAAACTTTTTATAAATTACCATGTCTAAAACAAAAAAACCAAAACTTGCCGTATGGAAATTTGCGTCATGCGATGGCTGTCAGTTAAGCCTCCTGGATTGCGAAGACGAATTGCTTGCCATCGTTGACAAAGTTGATATTGCGTATTTCCTTGAGGCCTCTCGTGATGTAAAAAAAGGACCCTATAATATTTCCCTTGTTGAAGGATCTATCACTACACCCCATGATGCGGAACGTATCCAGAAGATTCGTAAGATGTCGAAATCGCTCATTACCATTGGCGCATGTGCGACTGCCGGTGGTATACAGGCATTACGGAATTTCAAGGATGTGAAAGAATTTACCTCTTTCGTATATGCCAAACCTCAATTTATTAGCACCCTTGAAAAATCAACGCCAATCTCCGCACATGTCAAGGTAGATTTCGAATTGCATGGATGCCCCATCAATAAATATCAACTCGTCGAAGTCCTCAGCGCCTTTTTGTTTGGACGTAAACCCAATACCCCACCGCATAGCGTTTGCATTGAGTGCAAACATCGTGGGACTGTCTGTGTGATGGTGGCGCGTAGGATACCATGCCTTGGCCCTGTAACCCATGCCGGATGTAACGCAATCTGCCCATCGTATGGACGGGGTTGTTATAGCTGTTTTGGCCCTATGGAGTCGCCGAACACCGCTTCATTAAGTGCGCAGTTCGGTCATCTTGGAATCAGTGAAGAAGGTCTTTTACGGGTATTTCGTACGTTCTATGCTAACACAGAGGTTTTCATCAAAGAAAGCACAGCACATCAAAAGTAAGTCTTTGAGAAAATATTTTAAAATATTGAAATGAAGACCAAAACAATCAAGATAGATTGTCTTGCCCGCGTTGAGGGTGAAGGCGCACTGTATATAAAGATCCAAGGCAAGAACGTCGTCGATGTAAAGCTCAAGATATTTGAGCCGCCGCGATTTTTTGAGGCTTTTTTACGGGGACGTTTGTTTAGTGAAGCGCCTGATATTACAGCCCGTATTTGCGGCATTTGTCCTATTGCTTATCAGATGAGTTCCATACATGCAATGGAAGATGCGTTTGGCATAAAGGTTGATGGTCAACTTCGCGCATTACGCAGGCTCATTTACTGCGGAGAGTGGATAGAAAGCCATGCGCTTCATATCTACATGCTCCATGCCCCTGATTTTCTGGGGTATGCGGATGCCATCCAGATGGCAAAAGATTATCCCGATGTCGTCAAGCGTGGATTGCAATTAAAAAAGGTTGGCAATGAGATTGTTACACTCCTTGGTGGCAGGGAAATTCACCCCATTAACGTACGTGTAGGAGGATTTTATCGGGCGCCAACCAAACAGGAATTAAGTCCCCTTGCCGAAAAAATTACATGGGCACGGGACGCCGCCCTTGAAACAGTTCGGTGGACAGCAAAACTTAATTTTCCTGATTTTGAACAAGACTATGAGTTTGTTGCGCTCCGTCATCCTGACGAATATCCTTTGAATGAAGGACGGCTCGTCTCGAATAAAGGGTTGGATATTTCTGTATGTGAATATGAAGACCATTTTACTGAAGAACATGTACAATATTCAAATGCACTTCATTCGGTAATAAAAGGACGTGGGGCATATTTCGTTGGGCCTCTTGCACGATACAATTTAAATTTTGAAAAACTCTCTTCCATAGCACAGGAAGCCGCACGGTCAGCCGGGCTTTCATCTCTATGCCACAATCCGTTTAAAAGTATTATTGTACGCAGCATAGAAATACTTTACGCATGTGATGAAGCGTTGCGTATTATTGAGCGCTATGAAAGGCCGGAGAAACCCGCGATGGAAGTTCAACCACGTGCAGCCACAGGGTATGGTTGTACAGAAGCGCCACGGGGTATCCTCTATCATCGTTATCGGGTGGATGACAAAGGTATCATCATGGATGCAAAGATTGTTCCCCCCACATCGCAAAACCAGAAGACCATTGAAAATGACCTCTGGCAATTTACGCCAAAATTTATTGACCTCCCACAGGAAAGGCTTACGTTACAGTGCGAGCAGGCGGTCCGTAATTATGATCCGTGTATTTCGTGCGCTACGCATTTTTTAAAACTCCATATTGACCGGGAATAAATGGCTTGGAACCACAGATGGCACAGATTCCGCAGATAAAAGATACAGGTAACAAAATACAAACCAAACATTCAAAACAAGACAAACAACCTATTTTTGTTATAGGTATCGGCAACGTTTATCGTAGTGATGATGCCGTCGGATTTATCGTTGCTCAACATGTAAAAGAACAGGCGCCCGATACCGTTACCGTCACCAAAGAGAGCGGTGATGGTGCAACCTTAATGGAGTCCTGGGAAGACGCATACGCCGTTATTCTGATTGATGCAGTTTATTCAGGCACGAAGCCGGGGACTATTCACCGTTTTGATGCACACGTTCAGCAAATTCCCGCACAATTTTTCCATTATTCCACACATGCCTTTGGTATTGCAGAGGCTATTGAACTTGCAAGGACTCTCGGCAAACTACCCTCCTATCTTATTGTGTATGGGATTGAAGGAAAATGTTTTGAGGCAGGTATGGGATTATCCGCCGAGGTCAGTAATGCAGCCCAGGAAGTTGTGATGCGTATACGCCAGGATATTCTAAAAATTAATCACGAAAATACACGGAATGGTGCAGAAAATTGTGCGGGTATTTAAATCCGAGCCCCCCGTGTTTATCCGTGGTAGAGATTACCCTATGCACGAATTTTCCCTTGTTACCCATCTGATTCGAAAAGTTTCTTCTCTGGCGCTTGAACAAGGCGCAACCAGGGTGAGTGGCTTGACGGTCAGGCTCGGTGCGTTATCTCATATTTCTTCAGATCATTTTCGTGAGCACTTCAACCATGCATCGCAAGGAACAATTGCAGAAGGGGCGCAATTAACTATAAATGTCCTGCGTGACGAAACAGATCCTATGGCACAAGAAGTTGTGCTCGAAGGTATAGAAGTGGAAGGTAAGTAAAATATTATTACAGGAATAAATACATCTTTTTATCTTTATTCTACAATTAATTGTATTATTTACTAAACCTGCTTACCACCAGACATGAATTATTTCCCTCGTAATCCAGGGTATTTATCATTGCATGTTGAATTTCTTTATTGATAGGTTTTTCAAGGATGATGTTCAGGTTGATTTCAGGATCTCTTTGTTTGTGATTGATAATGTTGGGTATTTGGCCTGTATTCATTGACATCATGGTTGAAATGAGTTGGGCGCTACCCGCCGTTCCGTATGATTCGCCGATATTTGATTTAATTGCTGAAATGGGGACATGACTATTTCCAGCAAATAAGGCTTGTATGGCCCCTGCTTCAACAATGTCCTGTACCTTGCTTCCATTTGCGTTCGCGCTTATCAAATCAATGTTTTCTTTTTTTGTCCCTGCATCTTCCAGGGCATGTATCATGGCATTTGCAGACCGGCGGGTTCTTTCATCCCTGGAGTAATCCCTACCTCCAACAAAGGTGCTTCCAAAGCCTTTTATTTCTCCATAAATGTGAGCGCCCCGGTCTATGGCATGTTGAAGTTCCTCAAGGATAACTACGTAACTGCCCTCCGCCATGACAAATCCGTTTCTTTCCTTATCAAAGGGCAGACTCGCCTCCGCTTTACCATCCAGGCCGGAAAGGAGTCCTCGAATATAAAATATTAGATATAAATCGATGGAAATCTGCTCAACACCGCCAGCAACAATGACCTTTGCCAAATCCTGCCGGATCATATTGAAGGCATCGCCAATGGCGTCGGTACTCGAAGTAAAACCTGACGATACGGTACGGGCAAGTCCTTTTATCTTAAATATGACAGATACATAGTTAATAGAAGAATTTAGGGCGACATCATAACTGAGCATGGGCGACAATTCTGATGGGTTACCGCGGATAATTTCAAAGAAATAATCCGTTGTTTCTGGGAAATTGCCCAGTGATGAGCCAATAACTATCCCCATCTTCTCTAACAGAGAACCATCTGTAGGAATCTTTGCATCGTCAATGGCCATCTTTGCGGCAGAACCCAGGAATCTGGTTCCTTTGTTTAAATATTTCAAACCCTTCATGCCAAGGTGTACTTCCGGCATTAAGTTCCTGACTTCTCCGCCCGACTTACATTTGTAAGGAGAAAGGTCGAGAGCGGTTATGGGTGATATGCCGGATTTCCCGCTTACAAGACCATTCCAGAAATCCACTTTTGAACAACCAAGGGGAGAAACAATACCAATTCCCGTAACAACAACTCGCTTTTTCATAGAAATTTAACCACAGATGTACCCAGATAAGTAATTTTAGTATCGTAAGTTGAGTTTATTATAAGCCATGTTTACGTTTCGAGTTTGCTAAATATCGTTGTGGCGTTGTTACCGCCAAAGGCAAAGGAATTATTGAGGACATGCCTTACCTTTATTTCCCTCAACTTATTTGGCACATAATCCAGGTCACATTCAGGATCGGGGGTCTCGTGATTTATGGTTGGTGGTAATATCCCGTGTCTGAGCGCTAAGCAACAAATGACCGATTCTACGGCACTTGCGGCCCCCATGAGATGGCCAATCATCGATTTCGTTGAACTGCATGGAATCTTATAAGCACGTTCACCAAAAACACGCTTTATAGCCGTCGTTTATGTTTTGTCGTTTTGCGGCGTTGCCGTACCCTGTGCAATAATTTTAACGATAACAGCAGGAGAAAGTTTTGACATTTTTAACGCATCGCTCATGCATTTTACTGCCCCGTCACCTTCAGGATGGGGCGCCGTCATATGAAATCCGTCACAGCTTAAACCATAGCCTGCCATCTCTGCAATAATTGATGCGCCACGCCTCTTTGCAAATTCATATCGCTCCATGATTAGAATGCCCGCGCCTTCCCCGATCATAAGTCCCTGCCGGTTTTTATCAAAGGGTTGGCAGCGTTCGGGAGCAAGTGCCTTGAGATTGTGAAAATGGGTAAATTCTGTTTGGGGGATCATATCTCCCCCACCAACCATAACTACATCCATTTTATT
>CAYJME010000127.1:0-9490 GCA_964370795.1 uncultured candidatus Brocadiaceae bacterium | reverse complement strand
GTTCTTACGGCCAATGAAAAAGTAAACCTCTCCTTTGGCGTCGCCTTTTCCCGGGGGGTGCTCTGCAACGCCCTGGTATGCCTCGGTATCTGGTTGTGTTACAGCGGCAGAAGTAATATGGATAAAATATTATCACTCCTCTGGCCGATATCCTGCCTTATCGCATGTGGATTTGAGCACTGCGTGGTTAATATGTGGCTCATCCCCATGGGGCTTGTCCTGAAAGGTAACAGCTCGGTGCTTGCGGCTATGGAGAAAGTGCATGGAGGGCCGGTAGACCTTTCGCACCTCACCTTCTTTAAAGGATTTTTGATCGATAATCTGTTCCCCGTTGTTCTCGGCAACCTGTTTGGCGGTATTGTTCTCGTTGCCGGGGTGTACTGGTTTATCTACTTACGTCCATCAAAGAAATTATAAGGAGGCTACGGAGATGCCAGACAAAAACACTACAAAACCTATCAAGATTGTTGATATTGATGCCTATTCACCACCCCAAATTGCCGATCGCATTGACAAGGTGGCATTGGTAAAGGCGCGATTAAGCTTTACACAAACGTTCGTCCTTGGTATTTTGGCCGGGGTTTATATTGGTATCGGCGCGCAATTTGCTACGCTCGTCATCAGCGATTCTACCCTGCACTTTGGGCTTACCTCGGTTATTGGCGGCATTGTATTCTCCCTCGGACTTATACTCGTTGTCATTGGCGGGGCGGAACTCTTTACCGGTAACTGCCTGATTATCATGGGGTATGTTGGTAAGCGGATTACGACACGGGAAATGTTCAATAACTGGACGGTTTCTTTCCTGGGAAACTTTGTGGGGAGCCTTACTATGGTCTGCTGGATGTATAAAACGCACCAATTCGAATTCTTTCATCACATGGTAGGCGGAAAAGCGCTCCTCATTGCAAATACCAAGGTCAACCTTCCCTTTACGGCTGCCCTCGCACGAGGTGTCCTTTGCAACTCGATGGTATGCCTTGCCGTCTGGTTATGTTTTAGCGGCAGGAGCGCGGCAGACAAGATACTTTCGATTATCTTCCCCATCGGCGGTTTCGTTGCCAGCGGGTTTGAACACTGTGTTGCAAACATGTATTTTATTCCTATGGGTATTGTGTTAAAGAAAAATCCCGAAGTTGTTGCAGCCGCTGAAAAAATGTCAGGAAAAGCTTTAGATCTTTCACAACTTACCTGGAAGGGGTTTTTTGTAAATAACCTGTCCCCGGTAACACTTGGAAACATTGTGGGCGGGGTCATACTGGTCGGCATCGTCTTCTGGTTCGTTTATCTGCGGCCGCATATCAGTTTTTCTCTCAACGTAAAGCAAGATTTTTTCCGCGAAAATAAGTAGGTTATTCATCGAACCCTTCACCGCAGAAGGCGCCGGACTCTCACGACTTCTGCGGTGAACTTTCACTATTTTCCACCATCTCAATAATTCACTTGAAAAAATCCTGGTATGAAATAAACTGTATACATATAAACCCTTCGGCAACTTTAATACTATAAATACTGAAGGAAGCAAAATCTTTCGACTGAACTCACGGCGAAGTCTTGCGTCTCTCCGCTATTGTTTGATTTTTCTTAACATTAAATTAGACATTACAAAACAAATATGTATACAAAAAGTTTGGTGACGGTGTGATCCTCCGGACATTGCTCATTACTGGATTTCTTGCGCTTCTAGCATTGGCCATAACGTATTTTTATGCCAGAGTAAAACCTTTTTCAATTACACTCCTCGTATTTTATGTCTGCAACGGCCTGCTTTCTTCCTCCTTTTTTTACAATACTCATGTAATATTCTTTTATATCATTATGATATTTTTTGTTGCCTTCCCTGTCGTGTGTCTCATAATCTTTGCCCTGGATACACACTACGCCTTGTTTTGTACCGATGCCTCTTTTCTCGTTGTTTTTGTCTGGCTCTTTATATTCTTATTTTTTCTCATAAACCTAATTGCTTTTGTCATGAGAATAATTTATGTCTGAAGTTGAAAAGAAGATATTCATAAGCGCCGGTGATTCATCGGGCGATATACATGGTGCCAATCTTATGCGTTGTCTGATGGGGAAAAACCCCGATATAAAATTTTACGGACTCGGAAAAGAAAACATGGTTCAGGCGGGTTTACAGGGTCTCCACGACATGTCAAAAAAATCCCTCATGTGGCTTCATGTCTTAACAGAACTCTCAACCTTTATACAAATGAAAAGGGATTGTGTTCGCTTTTTTAAAGAAGAAAGGCCATACGCAGTCATCCTCATTGATTACTGTGGGTTTAATTTGCACCTTGCCAGGGCTGCCAAAAGACTCAAAATACCAGTTGTTTATTATATCTGTCCACAACTCTGGGCGCATGGTTCCTGGCGTATAAAAAAGATGAAAAAATGGGTCGATAAACTCCTGGTTATCTATCCCTTTGAAAAACCCTTTTATGAGAACGCCGGTATTCCCGTCACGTATGTGGGACACCCGCTTTTCGACGAAATACATCAGGAGGGCTGTAATAACAAAATCGTTGAAGAGCTAAAAGAACACGGTGGAAAGATCATCGTTTCTCTCTTGCCAGGGAGCCGTAAACAGGAAATTGTGCGTTTACTTCCCCTGTTCCTCAAGGCATCAGTAGAGATATATCAAAAGATACCTTCTGCGCGCTTCCTCGTTTCCTGCAGCGATGAGCATTATTATGAACTCATACACGACATTACAAAAGAATTTACGATTCCTTATAAGATTGTTAAGGGAAATATTCACGAACTCATTAACGCATCGAATCTGTGTATAGCAAGCGCAGGCACCGTTACCTTACAGCTTGCTTATTATCTTAAACCCATGATTATTGTTTATAAGATATCGCCCTTTGGCTATTTTATAGCTAAACCGTTCCTTGTTACTCCGTACATCGGGCTTGTAAACAAACTCGCCAACAAGATGATCGCCTCCGAGATACTCATGTTCAGGAAAAATATTTCCTGGCTCGTCAATCAGGCAACCCAATTACTCGTCAACGAACAAAAACGACAAACCTGTATTCAGGAATTAACCGCTCTCATTAAAACTATTGGACAAACCGGTGCGTCAGAACATGCGGCGGATGAGATTTTAAACTTGCTCGGTTCAAAAGGCGATCAAGCAAACAAAACCCGGCATAACACGAGTGATGCCGGGTAAGATACAAACCAGTTTCTGTGGTCTTTGTCTCAATAATCCACTCATTACATGTTATTCTTGGAAGAACCAAAATGATTGCATATTCTTTTCTACAATTTAAACCAAACAAATTCCTTGAAACCAAACTTGAAAACGGCTAAACTATTTTAAGGTAATTTATGCAAAATATTCAGAAATTCGATTGAGCAAATACCCTTGTACTCTTACATATTCAAGAGTACGAAATTCTGGAAACTTTTATACAAAAAGGTTTGTTAAATTTAATAAATAAATTAATCCCTTTCAAGGAGACTTAAAAGATGTCAGACTTTTTTTCAAATAAGGAAGTTGGGGAAAAACATAAGGCGGTAATTTCTTCAACGCGTTGTCCAAACTGTAATGGAGAAGCTATATCTGTGTTTATAAAGGCAATGAAGGGACCTTTGATGGTCAGGTGTTTTAGCTGCGGTTATAGTGATGTGCTTATGTGGATTGAAAAACAGGTAATCGACGTTTTAAAAAATGTAAAAGTATTTAATCAAATTTGGAAAGAGGGCAAATCAATTGAAATAACCCTCAATTAGATATTTTCCCCGCCATTTTAAATTATTATCTTCTATAGAGAATAGTGAGGAATTATCAGGAGACAATACATCAATTAATGAAGGGGAAAATATTTAATATTTTATAACTGAAAATATATCATATTTACTTAATGCCTTGCTTCCATTAAGAAAAGCTAACTCAATTAAAAATGCACAACCCACGATGTTCCCCCCAAGGGATTCAACCATTTTACAACACGCACCCATTGTACCACCAGTTGCCAGCAGGTCATCTACCATGAGTACGTTCTGACCTTTCTTTATGGCATCATTATGTATTTCCAGCGTATCCGTGCCATATTCAAGGGCATAACTCATGGTCATCTTCTTGTAAGGAAGTTTACCAGGTTTTCTGACAGGCACAAAACCAGCTCCTAAATTAAATGCGACAACCGGGGCGAGAATAAAACCACGGGCCTCCGCACCAACGACTACATCGACTTTTTTATGTTTATAATGGTCAGAAATGATCTCAACTGCCCTTCTCAGCCCTTTTTGGTCCTGCAATAACGGCGTAATATCTTTAAAAATAATGCCTTTTTTAGGAAAATCAGGTACATCACGAATGAGTTTCTTTAAGTCGTCCATACGTCTCTTATTTCTCCCCGGTTAAAATAAAATGCAGTTTTTTAATTGTTTCCTTTTCTATTTGTCTTACGCGTTCACGGCTTAAATTCATTAATTTGCCAATTTCTTCTAATGTCATGGGATTGCCATCGATCAGACCATAACGTAACTTCAGTACCATGGCCTCTCTTTTATCAATGATATCAAGGAATTTTTGCAACGCCTCCCGTTCATAGGCTTCTTCGAGTTCATCTTCAGGAGTAAGTGTTTTTTTATCTGGCAGGACGCCACTCAATGCCCATACCAGGTCTGAACCGGTAACACCGATTGTATCAAGGGATTCCGTTGAATTTATCGCTCGTTTAATAGATTCTACTTTTTTTGCGGTAATATCCATTTCTTCTGCGATTTCATTGAGGCTTGGCTGTCGTTCCAGTTTATCGAAAAGGTCTGAAGATGTGGATTTCAGTCTTGATATCTTTTCAACCATGTGGGAAGGAATACGAACCGTTTTTACCTTATTTGTAAAAGACCTGCGGATTGCCTGTTTTATCCACCACGTAGCATAGGTGCTGAATTTATTTCCTGCAGCCGGGTCAAATCCATGAACTGCGCGGATTAAACCGATGTTTCCTTCCTCAATTAAATCGAGGAAGGAAAGCCCCCGGTTTATATATTTTTTTGCGATGCTGACAACCAACCGCAAATTTGAACGTATAAGTTTATCCCGCGCCTGCGGGTCTCCTTCTGCCGCTCTTTTTGTTATTTCCTTTTCTTCTTCAGGAGATAACAAAGGAATCTTATTAATTTCCTTTAAGTACGTTTGTAAAGCAGAATCCGTACAGGTAGCTCCTTTACTCTGGTAAAATTGCAATTAAGCGGAAATACTCTATCCCTGCTTTGGCGAATCCGTAGAATCACAACCACCTTGCTTTTCAGATTCAGCGCTTAAAGATGAGGTATCTGCCTTGGTCTCTCCCCCTGATACATTTTTTAAACTGAGACCAATCTTTCTTGCTTCCGGTTCGATACGAATAACACGGACATCCAACTCATCACCGATATTAACGATATCTGCCGGATTGCTGACTTTCCTGTCAGAAAATTCTGAAATATGCAACAAACCCTCAATCCCTTTGCCAAGCTCAAGGAAAGCTCCGAAATTAGCGAGCTTGGTAACCTTGCCCTTAACAATATCGCCGACCTTATATCTATCTGGAATTTCTTTTGTCCATGGATCGTCATAAAGCTGTTTCAGCCCCAGAGCAACCCTCTTTTTCTCGCGATCAACGGAGAGCACAATGGCCTCTATTTTATCGCCCTTCTTTACAATTTCAGACGGATGTCCGACCTTTTTCGCCCAGGACATATCGGATATATGGAGCAAACCATCCACACCCTCTTCGATCTCGATAAATGCGCCATAATTCGTGAGGTTACGTACACGGCCTTTTATCTTTGTCCCCGCCGGATATTTCTCCTCAATTATCGTCCACGGATTAACTTCTGTCTGCTTCATACTGAGGGATATTTCCTCTTTTTCCTTATCTATCTTAAGGATGATAACCTCAACCATATCTCCAATAGCCACCATTTCTGATGGGTGGTTAATACGGCGTGTCCATGACATCTCTGATATGTGTACAAGACCTTCAATACCCGTTTCCAGTTTCACAAAAGCGCCATAGGACATAATATTAACGACCTGCCCCTTCACCCTTGTCCCAACTGGATATTTTTCTTCAATATGCATCCAGGGGTTTTCAGACTTTTGCTTGAGTCCCAGAGCAACCTTTTCCTTTTCCCTGTCGATATCGAGAATCTTTACGTCAACTTCGTCATCAATGGCAAGCAACTCTGAAGGATGGCTGATTCTTCCCCAGCTCATATCGGTAATGTGCAAGAGCCCGTCCAATCCACCGAGGTCTATAAACGCGCCAAAGTCTGCGATATTCTTTACAATACCCTTTCTGGTCTGGCCTACCTGGATTTCAGACAGCAATTCCTTCTTCTTCTTTTCGCGATCTTCTTCAATAAGCTTTCTTCTGGAAACGACAATATTTTGACGAGACTCATCTATCTTGAGTATTCGGCAAGTAACTTCTTTGCCGATATATTGTGAAATATCTCCAGGCGGTTTTACATCAATCTGGGAAGCTGGTAAGAATATCGGCACGCCCATATCCACAAGGAGTCCGCCTTTAATCTTACGAGTAACACGCCCGGTGATGACATCGCCTTCTTTGTATTTTTGAATAACCCGTTCCCAGCCACGGATACGGTCTGCTTTTCGTTTGGATAGTTTTATGAGGCCTGAATCATCTTCTATCGCTTCTAATAAAACCTCTACATCTTCGCCAATAACTATTTCGGAAGGATCGTCAAATTCAGACATGGGGACCATACCTTCAGATTTATATCCGCAATCGACAACAACATTATCACCGACGGAGTTGAGAACACGTCCCTTCAGGATTGAACCCACTTCAAAGCTCCTGATGGAAGTGTAATAAGAAGATTCCATCTCCTGCCGGACACTATCCCCTCCCATAATATCGGCAACTTCTCTTTCAACTTCGTCTAAATTTACATTATATTCCTTTAAAATATCACGATCCATAATTTAATACATTCTCCGAAATAAATTAAAAACTCTCTTTAAAAAAGTTTATCGAAATAAAATACTCTGGTATTCTTTCCTCTATTTCTTTAAAACAGGTTCAATTTCCCTAAGTATTATGGTAAATACCTCATCAAGAGTCAATTTTGTCGTATCCAGATATATTGCGTCATCCGCCTTGGTCAAGGGCGAATTGGTTCTTGTCGTATCGCGTCTGTCACGGGATTCTATATCGCGGGTGACGTCATCAAGGGAAATTTTACTCTCCGAAGGTTTAAACTCTGTGTACCTCCTTTTGGCGCGCTCTTCGATATTCGCATCTAAAAAAAATTTCTTCTCTGCGTGCGGGAAAACCACGGTTCCCATATCCCTGCCTTCGGCGACTACATGCGCATCAGCAGCAAGCCTTTGTTGAAGTTCTACCATGCGGCGCCGAACATTACGGGTATTCGAGATGTAATGAACGTTATTCGTAACCGAGGGCAAGCGAATTTCTTTCGTGACGTCCGCCCCATCCACAAATACGAACAACCCATCTTCGCTCGATTGAAAATCAATGGTTGTTTGATCCATAAGCCAACACAGGGCATTCTCATCTTCCAGATTAATACCCTTTTGCATTGCTCTCCAGGTAAGCGCCCGATACATTGCGCCTGTATCAAGATATTTAAAACCGAGCCGTTTTGCCAACATCTTTGCAATCGTGCTCTTCCCTGAACCAGCAGGACCATCTATCGCTATTACCAAATGAGAAACTCTCCTGTAATTCCCTCGTATAATAGCGTAACAAACAAAATATTTAACAAAAGGCTAAAATATACTCTATGATACCCATTATTGCAAGTTTTTTTTGTCCTAATTTGCGCCGCTCCGTTTCCGTATCCACCATTCCAGAGAAACGATTGCCAGCACTATCATAAATACATAGCCATTATCCCACAGAGAAATTTGCCGTTTACCCACGAGTTTTGTAACCGGAGGATTTTCGAGGGAAAATTTTTCTTCGATATCTTTTACGGGGAGTTCAAAATATTTTCCTCCCGAAATCCCGGCGAGTTTTGTCAGGGTGTCTCTCTGGAGAGAAGGGTCTTTAAATTCCTTGTTTTCTATAGCAATATTAAAGACATTGTAATCCTGTCCAATCTCATCATTCCCCTTCTTTGCAACAACTTTGATAATATAGTAGCCTTCGATATCATGTTTCAAGGTAAACCGGTACTGGCCATTATTATCTGTCGTGGCGTTCTCAAAAAAAATACTTTTCCCGGAGAATTCGTTCGTAGTGTCTATATCTAATTGAACGCCTTCCAGAGGCTGATAATTTCTCCCTAACGCATCGACCTTGATTTGCACTTCTTCGCCAGGCAAAAAAGTTTCTTTATTTACTGATATGTGGATAGGGTTCAACGAAGGGTCTTTGATGAGCCACTTTATGGCGTTCTGCCAGAATTTTATATAATGCCTGTTGCTCCCCCCTTTTGCGATGGAAAGGAAATTCCATCGCCACAGGGAATCAGTTGCAATGGCCATACATCGTCCATTTCCCACATCCCGCACGGTAATGAGCGGTGGATTCCCTTTTGTTGGATAAGTCGCCAGAGGTATTGCATCCGTCTTGAGTTGGGCAATTACATTACATCCATCCAGTTCGGGAAGATCTTTCCAGATTGCATTATTTCTCTCGTTATCTTCGTCAAGCATGGTTATGGGGTGTTTTATTCCGACATTGGTGAGTACGGCCTTTAATCGGGATGTATCAATTGCATCCTTTTCAGAAAGAAGATTCACCGGGAGAATTTCCTCGATAGCCGTACCGTCATACCCACCCTGTGAAAATGAAATATCACCGCCAACCATGATAAAACCACCGCCTTGCTCCGTTACGAATTTCTTGAGATTCGTCAAATAATAGGAGAACCTGAAGAATGATGAGTCATAGGGACGATAGTCAAAGTTCTGGAAGATAATCAGATCGAAGGTACTGAGCGCCTGGGTAAATAATTCATCCACGGGAAAAGGAATAAGACTGAGTTCATCGTTCCTTGCCTCAGAAACGTCAGTGGGTGTTCGTAAGATAAAGAAGGATATAAGGTCGATATTGGGGTCGCTTTTTAACATCCGCCTTAAAAACCGCTCATCCCAGGATGGTCGTCCACAGACATGCATAATCCTGATCTTGTCGCGCACGACCTTTACAAAAAAACTGATTTGATTGTTTTCGGTTATTGCCTCATGGGACTGAACGGGGAGAGATATGGTATAGAGAAAAGTCCCCGTCGTGTATGGTGTAAAAGACAAATCCAGGTGAATTTCCTTTTCGTTTCCGATATTTAAGACCTTTGAAGAAATGACGTCGTTTCCCTGCTTCAGGGTGATGGGAAGTTTTAAGTCTTTGTATCCGAGTATCTTTATCGTTACATCCGCCTTCCAGGGGCTTCTCACAAAGGTAAAACTATCGTAAGAAACATTGCTGATGGCAATATCCCGGACTTCCATATTGCCGGAAGGACAAAAAGTAAAAAATGGGGCTGAAAGATTTTGGGC
>CAYJME010000126.1:0-9518 GCA_964370795.1 uncultured candidatus Brocadiaceae bacterium | reverse complement strand
AATCTTTGGGATTTTAAATTCTGTTAAGCCCGCACGGGCTTCACGGGATAAGTGGTAAGCAATTTTAAGATAGATGTGATAAGGCGAAACTAATCTGTCGGCAGCCCAACTATTATCAATGATTTCTGCTAATTCTCCGGATATTTCGATGCACCATCTGTCATTCCATCTGTCTTCAAACCATTTTGTTAGCTTTAATGCTGCATCCTGTTCCAAAACGTCAACATTTAATTCGCCCTGATGAAGCAGACCGGCAAGGGTTAAATTACTACTGCCTAAGTAACCGATAATGGGACTAATCTTGTCGTCCCTGAATAAAAGATATAATTTGGCGTGTAACGGGTGTTTTAAAAAAAGTCTAACAACGACCTTTTTATCTTTTATCTGTTGCGATAACCTCCTTAAGCCGATCTCGTCTTCCTCTGTGGGGATACCTATGGTTAACTGGTCCTTAAATTCCTGCGCCAATCTCTTCTTTATGGCTGAAGCAGTTTGATTATCAATAATCCCTTGTTCAGTTTTATAGAAATATTCACGTATGATTTCAAGGGGAGGTTTTTGCATGCCAATAAGCAATCTGCAACAATTACCGTCATCGCCTTTCAGGTTATCGATCTGGACTGCGACTTGTTTCCATCCTCTCAGGTTGAAATAGCCAACGCAGAAATCTCCCCTGTAGGACAACTCAAGGGTATTATTTAATCCCTGAACTAAATGGTTTTCGATGTTATCAAAGATTTTTGGCATTATACACGATAATACAAATCCCTCTGCATTGGCCTGTACCCCACGTCTTGGATAAGGAATTCTATTTCTTCCCTGCTCATCCGGTAGCTTACCCCTGCCGCCTTGACCACGTTTTCCTCAATCATGGTGCTGCCCATGTCGTTAGCGCCGAATTTTAAGGAAAGCTGAGCGATTTTTGCGCCCTGCGTGACCCACGACGCCTGTATATTCGCAACATTGTCTAAAAAGAGCCGCGCAATGGCAAGGGTCTTCAGATAATCGTAACTCCCCAAGAATCCCATCTCTTCGTGGGTTGGAGAGTCACCAGTATCTAATTGGGTATTTTTCGGCTGAAACGTCCACGCAATAAAGGCGGTGAAACCGCCTGTCTCGTCCTGTAGTTGACGTATTTTTTCGAGGTGTTCGATACGCTCTGCTACCGTTTCAACATGTCCAAACATCATGGTTGCCGTTGTACGCATGCCAAGTCTATGCGCCTCACGCATGACATCGAGCCACTCCTGTGCGCTGCATTTGTTGGGACTTAGGAGATTCCTGCACCGGTCTACCAGGATTTCAGCGCCGCCGCCAGGAATTGAATCAAGTCCAGCCTCTTTAAGCCGTTTAATAACGTCACAAATGTGGATACCATTCAGTTTTGAAAAATGCATGATTTCCGGGGGTGAAAAGGCATGAATATGGACGTTAAATCTTGCCTTAACGGACTGTAATAAATCCTCATAAAAATCCAATTTTAATGCGGGATGCAGTCCGCCCTGCATGAGTATCTGCCGGCCGCCCAACGCAATCGTTTCTTCTATCTTTTTAAATAATATGTTTTTTGAAATGATGTATCCATCGCTGTGCTTAACGTCTTTATAGAAGGCGCAGAACTTACAGCCCGACGTGCAAATATTTGTGTAATTAATGTTTCTATCTATAATATACGTCCGGTAATCTTCCGGATGTTTTTTTCTGCACATCTCATCGGCTGCCATGCCGAGGACGGTAATATCCTTTACAGAAAACAATTTAAGACACTCTTGTGATGAAATTCTTTGATTATGCAGTGGTTTTTCAAGGATGTCCTCAATTTCGGTTGATAAAACAGATGTATTACGGTTCATTAAAAACAACCTCCGCCCCCTTCGGGGCCAGCCCCAGAGATGTTGCATGATGATAAAACGTCTGCAACCCCTTTATCTCATCCTCACCTAAATGATAGCGAATTGATTTTGTAAGATAATAAAAACACCTCTCACGGGGAAGCTGAAGTCGCTGAGATTCAGCAACCGCAATGGTCTCAACCGACCGCATGCCGGTATCCCTGGCGTTCTTTAATAACGCATTAATGCCTGATATGTGACAGCCGCGTTTCACAACCCAGACTGCAAAGACGAAGGGAAGCCCCGTATATTCAAACCACGCCTGACCCAAATCCAGGGTAAAGTATCCATTATCGGCAACCTTCATTGCATTATCCCCGATGATCAGGACTGCATCGGTATCTGCCTGTGAAATATCATCGTGTTTATTCCACGATGTATACCGGGGCGTAAGGTGATACTGTTCCTTTAAAATAATCCTGGTAAGGGCGCAGGAGGTCAGGGAGCTTTTGTCTAACGCAACGGTGTGGATAGCATGCAACGGGACTTTAGAAAATATCTTTACGCTCTCAACCGTCCCGATTGCAGAAATTGAAATATCGGGAATGATTGCATAGTTGCCATTTCTAAAGTATTCAATGGAAGGGATAAGGGCGACGTCAATCTGGTTGTTGTTCAACATATTCGGCAAAAGTGACGGCACTTCAAACGTCAATTCAAGGGAGTCCGCATGTTGATTCAGCCCATAAATCAATGGCTTGGCGTTCATGTAAGGAACAACGCCCATCCTGAGTTTCTTTGACATAATACGCTTGCCTAAATAATCTTTCTCGTATAAACTATTGGACATTAATTTTAAAAGGTCAATTCTAAATGAGTTTCGTTTATTCTTCAATGAAGAATTGTTGCAATTGTTTTTAAATGAAAGGATTACCGATCATGAAAAGCATGTTTTCCCAATGTATTGTATCTAAAAAATTTTTACTGTTTACTTTTATCGGGGCAGTGGTTTGCCTCATGCCTGTTCAGCGACATATCCACGCAGAGGGGCAATCAAAATTGAGCAAGGACTTTTTCGATACCATTGAGCCGATAAAGGTCAAAGACCCTTTAGCCATAGTACTCGGCGCAATGGATCGCGATGCGGTATTTACCTTTACCTATGCCGACGCAGTAAAACTGGCCGGACACTCCTGTCCCGCTGTCGCCGGCGCTTACAAGTCCACACAACTGGCATTAAAGGCATTATATGGCGACGATGTCCCCGTCAGAGGCAATATCAAGGTTACTTTCAGGGGCGCTGTAGATTATAAGGTGAATGGCCCAATATCTCAGGTGGTAACGTTCATAACAGGCGCTTCAGGGGAAACGGGATTTATGGGACTGGGACCGAACAAAAAATATGGAAGATACAATTTATTGAGCTTTGATAAGGATCATGGGGCTGATCCAAAGGCAATCTGTTCGATAATCTTCCAGAGGGCTGATAATGGCAAAAAAGTTGAAGTTACCTACGGCATCGAACACGTTCCATCAAGCGAACGCATAGACAAACTGATGCCTCTTGCAATCTCCGGCAAGGCGTCTGATGAAGAATTAAAGGAATTTGGCAATCTGTGGCAGGAACGGGTCAGGACAATTCTCGTCAATCCCCCGGAAGGGACATTTATTGTAAAAGAACTAAAGGAATAAACACCTCCGGAGATTTTTGCTAAATAAAAAAAGGCGTTTTTATGTCTTAGCGACATAAAAACGCCTAATTGAGAATGCTACCTTTTCAACAGTATTAAAATAAACCTTTGCAGACTTCCTATTGTAGCGCAGATCTCTTGTGATTGGTAATATACGGTTTGAACCGTTTAAACCGTTTAATCTGTTTAAACGGTCTAATCTGTACAAACTATCATAGGGATAAACCACCCGCGCTGCGATTTCCTTTACATTGGTTTAGTGATGTTCTTCGCCGTGATGTTCCTGGTGCTTTTCACACTTCTCATCCTTACAAAACTTGCAAGGATCTTTCTTGTATTCAGCTTCGCACGTCTTACAACATACGGTAAACGATTTTCCCTCACACCCAACGGTTATACCCTTATCTTTCTCTACAGCCTTCCCACACACAACACATTTGGTGTCCGTCTTTGCATCGGCGGCAGCCTCTTTTGTACACTCCTTCTTGTCGCAACAACCTGCGGCAAAACTCGTCTTTGCAACCTGCGTGGTCACTAAGGATAATGCACAACATACAACGCCAATTAGTAATCCTAAACGCTTCACTTCTTTCTCCTTTCAAAAACAATTTAAAATAAAGTTTTTACAAACCAAACCGAAGTAATTATAATACGTTTTACCTTTAACTAAACAAAAAATACTTCTTTAAAGTTTCATGATATAAAATGAATTTAAACTAAACAATGAATGCCAGAATGAGAAACAATACATATTTTAACATTTTTCAACTTTTATTGAAGGCTTATTGATACTTTGTTCCTGCCGGACACCTTACTTTGATAGAGAAGTTTATCTGCTCTTTTTAATAACACATCAACAGTCTCATCATCGTGCGCAAGAGAAGCGCCAATCGAAATAGTAATCCTGATTACCTTTGAATCTACAGAAATACTGGATTGTTCAACCAGCGCCCGCAGCTTATTTGCAACAGAATATAATATCTTCTCTTCGTTATTCATAACGACAGCAATGAATTCTTCACCGCCCCAACGACCTACAATATCCGAAGCCCTCACATTATTCAAAAGCGTTCTTGCTACCATCTTTAATACTTCATCCCCGATGCTGTGCCCATAGGCGTCATTAACCTCTTTAAAGTGGTCGACATCCATATAGAGGATGCCAAATGACCATCCGTACCTGCGCATTTCATCAAATCTACTCTGTAGTTTCATCTCAATATACCGCCTGTTTGCTAATTCCGTAAGTGGGTCGAGGAGGGCCAACCTTTCGAGTTCTTTCATTCTCTGGACGATTGCAATCTTCGGTGAATTGTCGTTGAATATTTCGGCAGCGCCAATAGTATTTCCCTGGTCGTCCTGAATAGGAATTGTACGCGCCAGCACAGGTATCCGGTATCCTTTTTTGTGGAGGAGATAAACCTCAACCTCACGGGGAATCAAATCGGCGATTGTCTTCGACAAGGGACATGTCGCAATGCAGAGTTGAATACCATTGTTATCAACATGATTAATATTATCGTTACACCGCTTCCCCAGCACCTCATCGCTCCCGTATCCGGTGATTATCTCAGCACCTTTGTTCCAGTAAAGGATTTTTCTATCGTGGTCTACAAAATATACCCCTTCATACAGGTTACTCAGGATATCTTTGTAAAAATTATTCTCGATAAAATATTGATGGTTTGACGTAATTCCAGCCATTTGATCATTTTCCCTTTACATCTTTGGCACACCTTAATCCAAGTGAAACATTAAATAAATTTGGTTGTTCTGATTTTCTCGTAAATGTCTGCGCCTGAAATGGCTTTGAGAATCGAGAGCCACCGCGTATTGTGCGTCTGACGCCTGTTTCAGGTCCTTTTGGATTTTTAGATGGGGACTCCTGATAATAGGTATCCAGATACCAGTCTGCGCACCATTCGTAAACACTCCCCGCCATATCATAACAGCCATAGACGTTTTTCCCGCTCTCTACACTGCCCACCGGTTTCGGTTCCCCTGATAAATTACACCGGGAAGGGTCCCACTCATTTCCCCACGGAAATTTTCTGCCATCAGCGCCTCTTGCCGCCTTTTCCCATTCGGCTTCTGTTGGCAGCCGCTTTCCTGCCCATGCAGCATAGGCATAGGCATCATACCAGTCGATCCTTGCTATAGGATAATCAGGGGTGTTGTAATACTCATTTTCCCAGAACCGTGGGGTATGGTCCTTATTGCCCGGCTCTCCTTTAAAGCACTTGCTGTGGTCGTTTGTTTTCTTCATATAATTGAGAAATTCCCAATATTGTGCATTGGTCACTTCATAGCGGTCAATTTCGTATGCGTCCAGATATACCTTGTGCTCCGGGTACGTATCTTCCCGCGCCTCATCCGTCCCCATAATAAATTCACCCGCCGGTATGAGAACACTGTTGTATTTTTTCTTCTGTTCTGCCAGCGCCTTTTTCATAGAATCATCACGATTTTGAAATGTGGAAAGTACGCTGTTTCGTTTCTCCATCGCCTGCTTGAGTACAACGATATAACTCTGCACTTCGGTGACGTCGCTTGCATCCGGGGCAAGCACAATGTATTTTTGCAAGTGCTGAATTGCCTGCTCGACATTCCCTAATTTACCGTAAAGCCAACCCATATTGTAGTGAAGCGCGGGGAAATCTGGATATGCTGCCTCTGCCTTCTTATAAGATTCGATAGCCTGGTCGTATGATTCCGCATCACAGTAGTCGCTACCTTCTTTATAATATTTTTTAGCCAGGTCTTTTTTTAGCTTTAAGACATCGGCCTCCTGTGCGGGCGTTCCTGTAAAAGGAACAAGTTTCTTGCCATGTTCCCTGCAAAAATTTTCCCCAGAAACGCCTTCCTTTTTACAATCCGGACAAACCAATTTTCCCATTGCCGCAACAAGCGTTGCTCCATCATCACCGCAGAATTTTGTATCCTCTGTGTAAAGTTTATTACACGTCGGGCATTTTCTGGTTAATGGTTTCTGCGCGGGTGTATCGGCAAAAAGACATGATGTTATCATAAAAAAAGACGCCAGTATAAACACCAGTGATACGAGATGCGGTTTCTTCATAAATTCCTTATCCTAAAATTTAACTTCTTTACGAAAAAGTTGGGTTTTGTTCCTCAACCCAACCTAGAAAACTGAAATTCCAAAAATATCACCCTAATCCGTTTAAAATAATTTTCACCTTCTGTATCTGTTCTAACAATTCTTTTTCACGATTCTGTTCCATCGTTACTACCAGCGCCGGCGCACGCGCGACAAAATTCTTGTTTTCCAGTTTTTTTCGCACTATCTGCAAATGCTCCTCCAGTTGCTGCAGGTGTTTTAATTGGCGACCCTTTTCGGCATTCGGATCAATGATTCCTTCAAGCGGCACAAATGCCTGCACCTCGCCAATAACCTCTGATGCAGAATTCGGCGGTCTGGGAAGGTCTCTTCCTATTTCCAGACATTCAAGATTGGCCATTCGTTTGATGAGATTTGCATGCGGATTTAAATCATGTTTCCCGTCCGCAGAGACAGAAATCACACCATTGAGCTTCTGTTTGTCCTTAATATTCATTTTGCTACGTATGTTTCGTACCGCGCGGATAACATCCTGTACGACAACCATGTCGTCCTCAATAGTTTGAAATTCATATCGCCTGTCAACCTTTGGCCAGTTTTCGAGCATCAGGCTTTCAGCATATATCTCATCCTGAGTATCAATGCTATTTTCCGAAACCACGTCTTTTAAATTTTGCCACAATTCTTCCGTAATAAATGGAACAAAGGGATGGAGCAGATGGAGTATCTGATGAAACACCCTGGCAAGTACGGTCTGTGCCACCTTTTTATCCGTGGGACTTACCGGTTCATAGAGACGCTCCTTGACGATTTCCAGATACCAATCGCAGAAGGAGTGCCAGAAAAAATCATAGATTCTCATTGCTGCATCATTGAATTTGAACTGTTCTAACGAAACAGTGCACGAATCAATCGTTGCATTCAAACAACTGAGTATCCATTTGTCTTCAAACTGATAATTTTCTGGTTCAAGTGCAACATAAATTTTATGCTCATCTTCCAAATTCATCATAATAAACCGGGCGGCATTCCATAGCTTGTTCGTAAAATTGCGCCCCATTTCAAACTTGCTTTCCGAGAGCTTTACGTCCTGCCCTTCCGTGGTGAGGATAATAATCGAGAATCGCACGGCGTCCGCCCCATAGCGCTCAATCATGAGGAGGGGGTCAATTCCATTGCCAAGCGACTTGCTCATTTTCCTCCCCAGTTCATCGAGAATGGTGCCGTGGATATACACATGGGAGAAGGGTATATTTTCCATCATGGCCAACCCCATCATGACCATGCGCGCTACCCAGAAATATATAATACCTCTATCCGTCACAAGGGTGGACGTTGGATAATAATATTTCAATTCGGGCGTCTCTTCCGGCCAGCCCATCGTAGAAAAAGGCCACAGGGCAGAACTGAACCACGTATCAAGGACGTCCTCATCCTGCTTCAACTTTGAACTGCTGCATTTTGTGCATCCCTGAGGCACACTGCGGGATACCATAATCTCATTGCACTCCTGACAATACCACGCAGGGATACGATGCCCCCACCATATCTGCCTTGAAATGCACCAGTCCCGCACATTTTCAAGCCAGCTCAGATAAACTTTTTCCCAACGTTCAGGGAAAAATGTTACCCGTTTTTTCTGTGTCGCTTCTATAGCTGCATTCGCAAGAGGACGCATCTTCACAAACCACTGATCGGATATATACGGCTCAACAACCGTATGGCATCGATAGCAGTGTCCAACGGAATGCTTGTGAGGATTAATCATTTCAATATATTTTTTTAATTTCAGTTCTTCCACTAATGCATTCCGGCACTCAAAACGGTCCAGTCCCTCAAAATCCCCTGCATTTTCATTCATGGCGCCATTTTCACGCATCACAACGACCGGCGTCAAATTATGACGCTTTCCCATCTCAAAATCATTGGGATCATGCGCTGGGGTAACCTTTACCGCGCCCGTTCCAAAAGACGGATCGACAAAATCATCCGCAATAATGGGCATTTCCCGTCCTATCAGGGGCAGGGTGAGGAATTCGCCAATCATTTCCTTATAACGGTCATCTCCGGGATTAACCGCCACAGCAACATCGCCCAGCATAGTTTCCGGGCGCGTTGTCGCCACGATAAGGTACAGATGCGGTGCATCCCTGAATGGATATTTTATATGCCAGAGGTGTCCTTCATGTTCCTCGTGTTCCACCTCATCATCGGCCAGGGCTGTGCAGCATCGGGGACACCAGTTAATCATGTACTTGCCTTTATAGATTAACCCCTTTTCAAAGAGTCTCACAAAGGTTTCCTTTACCGCCGATGAAAGCCCTTCGTCCATGGTAAACCGTTCCCGCTGCCAGTCGCAGGAACTTCCCAGCTTCTTCAACTGCTTAATAATGGTTGAACCGTACTGATTCTTCCATTTCCAGACTTCCTCAATAAAACGATCCCTGCCCAGGTGTTCACGTTTGACGTGCCGTGTTGCCAGTTCACGCTCAACCACATTCTGGGTTGCAATGCCTGCATGGTCTGTTCCCGGCATCCACAAGGCGCTATAGCCCTGCATACGCCTCCAGCGGATTAAAACATCCTGGATAATGTTATTCAAGGCGTGACCCATGTGGAGCACGCCGGTAACGTTGGGCGGGGGAATTACAATGGTATATGGTTTTTTCCCGGCATCCGGAACACTATGAAAAAACCCTTTCTCTTCCCAGCGCCGGTACCATGTATCTTCTATTTCTTTTGGATTGTATTGTGGTGATAATTTTGTCTGCATAATTTTATCTGCGAAAGAACCATACCTTCCTGATAATTTATTACAATAAACGCTCTAAACACTTCAACATCAAGTTAAAAGAAATTGGTAGGTCAACCGTCCCGGTTGACCAAATCAAAAGCAACAAGCGGATAGTGGACAAG
>CAYJME010000125.1:0-9531 GCA_964370795.1 uncultured candidatus Brocadiaceae bacterium | reverse complement strand
TTAATTATAATAAAATATTATAAATAACCCTTGACTAGAATAAACTAGGGGGACTCAGGGGGTTGTTTCCCTTTGATCGGGGGATTTGGTTGCGGCTACGCCGCGCTAGGAATAATCTGAGAAAAAGCTGGGGGCAAGGGTTAAACCTTCATTATTCAATAACGAGTTGTTTTTTTTAATACTTCAATTTCTTTCCTGAATTTAATTTCTCTTTGTATCCTGGCTTCTCCTCTCTTAAGAGCTTCACTTACTGTCGACCCCTGTATACCAAGATACCTCCCAATTTCTGTATTCCTCGCATTACTCATGATTTTTTCTGAACCCATCTTTAAAATAATTTATCCTTGAATTATCAGCGCCGTTGCGCTTCGTAATCCGTGCCGTCCATATTGGTAATCCGCATACGGTCACGATCGATAAATTCATACCACATGGTGGAAACGGAACCCGACTCATCGTACATCATCATTTGTCCGCTGGCATTATCAGTTCCTCCCTGCGGTATGTTCCTTGTCTGCTGTATATTTACTTTTCCCCGGCGTGTTGAACTATCATTGTGGAAAACTATGGTAAAATTGGCGTTCGACTCACTTGCTTAAGCTTGCAATAAAATAGCCGGCGACAACAGCCGTACCAATAACGCCGGCAACATTCGGTCCCATGGCATGCATAAGGAGATAATTATTTGGGTCTTCTCTCAGTCCTTCCAGGTGCGCCACACGCGCCGACATGGGTAAGGCCGAAACTCCCGCAGCGCCAATCAAGGGATTGATAGGATTTTTTGGGTTCATAAAGTTCATGAATTTTCCCATAAGGACGCCGCCCGCCGTTGAAAACCCAAAAGCAGTCACCCCCAGAAAAATAATTTTTAGAGTTTCGGCATTAAGAAAACGTTCACCTGTCATGGTAATGCCAATACTTGTGCCGAGAAAAATCGTGGTGATATTTATAATCTCATTTTGAGCGGCATTTGACAAACGCTCCGTTACACCGCATTCACGGAGAAAATTTCCAAGCATCAGCATGGCAATCAACGCCGAAGCCGCAGGAACAAGCAGCACGCAAAGAACGGTAACGATCAGGGAAAAAAGAAGTTTCTCCAGTTTTGATACCTTGCGTAATGATTTCATACGGATGCTTCTTTCCTGTTGTGTCGTCAATAACCTCATAATAGGGGGTTGAATCAGGGGAACCAGAGACATATAGGTGTAAGCAGCGACGGCAACCGGCGCCAGGAGTTCAGGAGCAAGCCTATTGCAGGTAAATATAGCAGTCGGTCCGTCAGCTCCACCAATGATTCCAATGGATGCCGCCTGGCTGGTTGTGAAACCCAGAAGCCAGGCTGTAAAAAAAGTTGTAAATATTCCCAACTGAGCCGCCGCTCCCAGAAGCAGGGTGCGGGGATTGGCAATCAAAGGACCAAAATCTGTCAGCGCACCCACACCCAGAAAAATTAAAGGAGGAAATATTTCCCAGGAGATTCCTTTTGAAATGTAATAGTAAAGCCCACCGGGTTCGCCGTGCGTTGGAAGGTTAACGATACCCTGTGTTGGCAAATTAGCTATGAGCGCACCGAAAGCAATGGGAACAAGAAGTAACGGCTCAAAGCCTTTATAAACTGCAAGGTAAAGCAGCGCAAGCGCCACAACCCACATGACCATCATCTTCCACGTCACCAGGTGAAATGCCGATAGATGCAGAAAGTTGATAAAATCTTGAATCATACCAAAACACTATAAAATGGTAAACAGAGACTGACCTTCATCCACCACGTCACCCACTTTTACAAGAATGGCGGAGACCTGGCCGATACGAGAGGCATAAATATAGTTGTTCATCTTCATTGCCTCAAGAACGATCAACGGGTCTCCTTCCCTGACAGTTTGTCCCGCTTGTACAGAGATAGCCACCACCCTTCCTGCTAATGGACTGACAACGTTTCCCGGTTCCCTTGATACGGCGTGAACAAGGGGTGATGTGGCGGGTACTGTCAATTCATGAATGGAAGATGGTGTGGTATGCTTGGCCGGATATGAAGTCCCCCGGTCATCATCTTCGAGTACCTCAACGGTTACTTCATATACTTTGCCTGCTACAGTTACTCTTAGTTTTTTCATAATTAATTAACGGATTTTGTGCGAAGCAAAATGTTGTCGCCTTCCTTCAACAGACCATGCCTGCAGGTAAAGTTCCCCGGAAACCCTACCGGCATCTACAGGCCGAATGGATACAATTCGGTGCGAGTTACTTATTGCGGAATCCACTGCAGCGGCAATGACAGCTAAAAGTACCTGTGTATCTTCTCCCGTGACAGTATCAATTGATTTTTCAGGATGAGATACACCTGTAACGGTAGTTGGTTTTTGATGCCTGGATTTTCCGAAGAAGCACCCCATTACTTTTAGTACCAGGGTTATCAATCCCAGGGCTACCATCACAAGGATAAAACCCACTGTTTGAAAACGGAGTGTTTCCAAAAGAGATGGGTGTGGCGAAAGACTGGCAAAGATTAAGATTTTATTGAAAGGTATCATAGAGGGATATTTCCATGTTTTTTTGGTGGACGAGTTTCACGTTTTGAAAGTGTGGTGCGCAGGGCTAGTGCAACGGTAGACCGCGTGCGTGAGGGTTCAATCACGTCGGTGATCAACGCATGGGCTGCCGCATGATACGGTGAGGCAAACCGCTCATGGTACTCTGAAACAAGTTTAGTTTCCAGCATCTTTGGGTCTGTGGAGGCTTCAATCTCATGTCGGTAGATAATTTTAACTGCCCCTTCGGCCCCCATCACGGCAATCTCCGCTGTCGGCCATGCAAAAACCATGTCCGCCCCCATATCGCGGCTACACATGGCCAGATAGGCGCCTCCATAAGCCTTTCGGAGAATGACGGTAATTTTTGGAACCGTGGCTGCTGCATACGCAAATAACATCTTTGCCCCATGACGGATGATTCCTCCCTGTTCCTGCGTAATTCCCGGCAGAAACCCCGGAACATCCACCAATGTCAGCAGTGGAATACTAAATACGTTACAAAAGCGAATAAACCGGCTTGCCTTGTCTGCGGCATCGATATCAATTGTTCCGGCTTTGACCACAGGCTGGTTGGCGACGATTCCGACAACAATTCCTTCGATGCGTGCAAGGCCGAGGATGATGTTTCTTGCCCAATCTTTTTGCACTTCCAGGAACTCCCCGTTGTCAACCAATCGTTTGATGACTTCCAGCGCGTTCAACGGCTCCTTGTTATCTGCTGGAATAAGTTCATTCATTCCTTCGTCATGGCACAGTGAAATACTGGAGGTCGGCAGATGCGGAGGGTCTAATAAATTGTTGGGTGGCAAATAGGAAAGCAATTGCCGAACAAGTTCCAGGGCATGGGTATCGTTTTCTGCAATAAAATGGATGTTTCCGCTGATTGCCGCATGTGTTGCAGCGCTCCCTATTTCGTCCATGGTTGTTGCGTGTCCCGTTGCTGCTTTGATGACGTCGGGTCCACAGATAAACATATTGCCATTATTTTTGGTCATGATAATAAAATCCATTAATGCCGGTGAGTATGCAGCCCCTCCCGCACAGTGCCCTGCAATGACGGCAATTTGTGGAACCACCCCGGAGAGCATAACATTTCTGAAGAACACCTGTCCGTACCCTGACAATGAGTCCACGCCCTCCTGTATCCTTGCGCCTCCGGAATCGTTAAAACCAACCAGGGGTATTCCTGTTTTTAGTGCATAATTCATGAGGTCGCATACCTTTTGCGCATGGATTCGTCCCAGTGTTCCGCCGCCCACCAAAAAGTCTTGGCTAAAGGCGGCAACAGGTCTGCCTTCGATGTAGCCTGTTCCGGTAACTACTCCATCGCCTGGCAGCTCTTTCTTTTCCATGCCAAAATTGTGGCAGTCATGTTGTGCATGCATTCCCATTTCCTGGAATGTGTTTTCGTCGAAAAGGTTCGCAATGCGTTCCCGTGCTGTCATCAAGCCTTTGGCGCGCCGTTCCATGGCTTTGCCGCTTGTATTGGACAGGATTGCCTCCCGTCGTTTCTCTAATTCATCAATGAGTTTTTGTGAAATAGTCATAAAAAAAGCTTGTTATATTTGTTTGGACACCCCTTCAATGTGATTCCTGGTTTTTATCGAACAGAATTCCGTGAGAACACCATGGGTTGATTTTGGGTGAAGAAAGGCTGTCAGTTTCCCTCCGGCCCCTTCAACAGGCATCTCATGAATTAAACGACAGCCAGCTTTGCTGGCCTTCTGTAATTGTTCCGTGATGTCGTTGGTTGCAAAGGCCACATGATGTAATCCCTCGCCGTGTTTTTCAAGAAACGTGGCGACGGGGCTGTCCGCTGAAGTTGGTTCCAGCAGTTCAAGGTGGACATTCCCCACGGTAAAAAACGCTGTTCGCACTTTCTGAGAGGGTACCGCCTCTACACCGTTGCACGTCAATCCAAGAACCAGTTCATAATAGTTAATGGCTTCATCAAGTGAGCGAACGGCAATTCCGAGATGGTCGATGTTTGTAATCATAGTTTCACGTTCCTCCGGCGTTAAGTGTGTGTGAAATTAATATTCACATTATCAACGCCCCCTTTTTTCGTTATATACACCAAACACCCCGCGCAGGACATCGCAAATCTCGCCCAAAGTTGCATATTCACGAACAGCCTCCAGGATGAAGGGCATTACATTGTCTTTTCCCCGTGATGCCTCCTCCAGACGTGCCAGTGTTTTATTTACTTTTTGGTTATCCCGTTTGGCGCGTATTTCTGTCAGTTTCTTTATCTGGTTTTCCTCCACTGCTTTATTTATCCGAAAGACCGGTGGAGAAACCGTCTCCTCCTCCTGAAACCGATTGACTCCTACAATAACCCGCTTGCCGCTATCAATCTGTTGTTGGTATTCTAAAGCGGCCTCTTCAATTTGGCGCAGAACCAGCCCTGATTCTATGGCCGCAATCATTCCACCCGCCTGATCAATTTTTTTAATGAGTTCGGCGGCTTCACGTTCGATCCGGTCGGTTAAGCTCTCGATATAATACGACCCTCCCAGCGGGTCAACCGTATTGCATACGCCGGATTCGTAAGCAATAATTTGCTGTGTGCGGAGTGCCACGCGGGCAGAGTCTTCCGTGGGAAGTGTAAGGGCTTCATCTCGCGAGTTCGTATGCAAAGACTGTGTTCCGCCAAGCACCGCAGCAAGCGCCTGCAAGGTCACCCTTGTTATATTATTGTCGGCTTGCTGGGCTGTCAATGAAGAACCGGATGTCTGTGTATGAAACCGGAGCATCTGGCTGGCAGGTTTTTGTGCATGGAAACGTTCCTTCATCAATTTGGCCCACAACCGTCGTGCTGCCCGGAACTTTGCGATCTCCTCCAAAATGTCTGAAGATGCGTTAAAAAAAAACGTCAGATGTGGGGCAAAGGCTTCGACGTCTAGTCCGGCCTGAATCGCTGCCTGTACGTATGTACACCCGTTGGCCAGAGTAAAGGCAATCTCCTGGACAGCCGTTGCACCAGCCTCCCGAATGTGATAGCCGGAAATCGAAATGGTGTTGAATTGGGGGACATTTTTGCTGCACCACTCGAAAATGTCTGTCGTTAACCGCAGGCTTGGACGCGGCGGGAAAATATATGTTCCCCGTGCAATGTATTCTTTGAGAATGTCGTTCTGGATTGTTCCTGTTAGCCGATTGCTATTGACACCCTGCTTTTCTCCTGCCGCCACATACATAGCGAGCAACACAGAAGCGGGCGCATTGATCGTCATAGACGTAGAAACTTTATCAAGGGGAATACCGGTGAATAATGATTCCATATCAAGCAGCGTGTTAACGGCCACACCTACTTTACCCACCTCGCCCCGGCTCATGAAATGGTCGGAATCATATCCAATCTGTGTGGGCAAATCGAAGGCGACGGAAAGGCCGGTCGTTCCCTGCCCCAGCAGGTAACGGTATCTTTTGTTGGATTCTTCTGCAGTGGAAAAACCCGCATATTGTCTCATTGTCCAGAGACGTCCCCGATACATCGTGGGTTGAACTCCACGGGTAAATGGGTATTGTCCCGGGAAGCCTATTTCTGCAAGGTATTTCTCATCGAGTGTTTCAGACAGGGCAAGACGTTCCACAGGAATGCCCGAACCAGTCTCAAACTCTTTCTTGCGTTCCGGAGTGTGTTCCAGTGCCTTTTTGAGGACAGTTTCTTTCCATTTAACGAATGCCGGATTTTCGCTCATTAACGTACCTCGGTGATGTCTATGTACAGGGATTTCAAATTGCTAGCGTAACCAATTATTTGGTTCAATCGGAGACGATTGAACCCGCCACTGGGGTTTGCCGTCGGGTGGGTTAAAAAAAGCGGGCCCACCACTTCCAAAATCAACAAACACAGATTTCTTCAATCAATTTTTCTGCCGCAATGCGAGCGTCTCCCCTGATCTGCTCAGGTCGAGATGTAAGATGATTTTTCAGCTTTATCCGCATCAACTCGACTGCCCAGTCCAAAACTTCTGACTCTCTCGCCTTTTGACGGTTTTGAGCAAACTGTCCGTTTTGACGTTTTTTTTGATCCATGTCACGGATGATTGCCGCCAGTTCCTCAATTCCGGCAGTTTCCGGAGCAATCGTCAGACAAACCGGGCAGTTTCGTCCATGCGTTACAGATTTCAATTCCATGACAAGCGCGTCTGCCCCAGGGCTGTCGGCCTTGTTAACAACCAGAATATCAGCAACCTCGATTAATCCCGCCTTCATGGCCTGAATATCGTCTCCCCATCCTGGGGCGAAAACCAGAACAGTAATATCCGCAAGACTCGCCACGTCTGCTTCTGCCTGCCCAATACCCGCAGTTTCGATAATAACAGGATTGCACCCTGATTCTGCCATGATTCTGACAGCCGCCCCTGCTGCGGCACACAAACCTCCCGGCCTGCCCCGCGTTGCCATAGAACGTATCACGACGTCCCGATCCATCGTATGCTTCATCATCCGGATACGGTCTCCCAAAAAGGCCCCGCCGGATATCGGTGAAGAAGGATCGATTGCCACGATCCCTACGCGAAATTCCAGCCTGCGATAATACGAAATTAATTGGTCGACCAGCGTGGACTTTCCTACTCCCGGAGAGCCGGTTACCCCTATAATAGTTGCCGTTTGTGCCTTATCTTCATCGATCATCTGCAAAAGCGCTCCGGCCCGCCGGTCGCCTTCTTCCGCTATCGAAATGGCGCGTCCGATTGTATGCGGATCCTTATGGCGAATTCTACTTAAAATTTCGTCAATCTCACTCATGAAGTTGTATGTTTATTTCGCCGGTATTCGGCGGTTATTTTCCCAAACGCATTCAGAATTGTTTGAATCGGTGTTCCGGGGGTAAATACCTCCCGAATGCCTGCTTCTTTTAAATGCTGGATATCTTCCTGCGGGATAATGCCTCCGGCTATGACCGGTATGTCTCTGCCATTTGCCTGGCGAAGGGCTTCCAGCAATGCGGGGATAAGCTCATTGTGGGCGCCGGAAAGAAGCGACAGGCCGATGGCGTCCACATCCTCCTGTATTGCCGCAGATGCAATTTCTTCCGGTGTACGGCGTATTCCTGTATAAATCACCTCAAAACCATCATTGCAGAGACTGCGCGCAATAATCTTTGCGCCGCGGTCATGGCCATCCAAACCAACTTTTCCAATGAGAACCCTGCCTCGCTGTTGCCGTACTTCCATACGATTAACCTTTCGGTCGTAATTTACCGCAAAGCTTGTGTTTTGTGCCGGTTCAAGCTTTTAGCTTGTTTGTTGAGGATTTTTATTTTATTTATGCGGTTTTCAGCTAACTTAAAATAACGGATCAATTTAACCATGTATTGAATCTTCATAAAAGGTAATAGCACTATTCCGACCTGAATAGATGATAGGAAAATGATTTTTCAATATGGATAAATATTAGAACAAATAATGAAGAATATTACAAGTATTTTTATTCCTTGTCCACCCTACTTTCCATCATGAGATGACACTATTGCATCCCGCAAGATTTGTATTGTGTGTGTGCATTTAACCGGCGATCCCCGTGCGGCAAGCAAATCCTCGATTTGGAGCTGGCACCCCGGACAACCCGTTGCCACAATCCCGGCCTCGCTTTTCTCAATAGCCTTTGCCTTATAAGCGCCAATCTTTATGGACAGGTCGTAGTGTAATAAATTAAATACACCACCGCCACCGCAGCATCGTTCCGGGGTTTCCATTTCCTGGAAATGGGCTGACCGTTTCAGTATATTCCGTGGTTCTTTTGATATGTTTTGTCCCCAATACAGGTGACAAGGGTCATGATACGTGATCCTGGTATTCAACGGTTTTGTTTCATAGTGGAAAAATTTTTCAATAAATTCTGATATATCGTATATTTTTTTCGAAAATTCGTGTGAGCGATCTCCCAATATATGCTGATAATCCCTTTTGAGCGTCCTTCCACAGGTAGCGCAGGCATTAACGATAAAATCAACCTGTGCATTTTCAAATGCGTTTAGATTGGTTTCCGCCAATTTCCGTGCGGTTTTTACGTCACCGAGTGACCGTGCGGGTATGCCACAGCATACCTGATCCGGGGGAATGACCACCTCCACTCCGAGATGGTGTAAAACCTCAATTACGGCATCGGCAATATCGGTATAGACGTAGTTAATGAGGCAGCCCACATAAAACCCCACCCGCATTTTAACAACCCCCCGGTCCCCCTTTGATAAGGGGGAATTGTTTGTGGTGTTATTTTCTAAAGGGGGAATTGTCGAATCGTGCTTTTGTAAAGGAGGAGTTATTGTTTCCTTCTTTCTCAAGGGGGGGATTACTCCCTTATTTTTGTATTTCTTGAGTACCGTCTTTTTTGCCAGGGGCGGGATCCACCTGCCGCCCATGAACAGGAGCGGTAAGTGTCTCATGGCGCCATGCCGCTTCAGGGGCACAATTCGTTGAAAGATGCTTGCGGTTTTCAAAAGGAGGTCGAAAAGCCATCTTCTGGTCAGAAATATCCTGAATATCATGCGTGGTAAAAACCATATGCCGATATGATGCGCCACATCATCAAGCATGGTTTGTATGATGAAATCATAGTCAACGCCTGATGGACAAATACTGGAACACCTGAGGCATTTCTTGCACGAGAGGAGATAATCTCTTAAAAGTTCTGTGTGAAGAATTTCACCGTCTCTTAATGCCTCTGCAAGGCTAATACGTCCCCGGGCAACCATGGATTCGTTCCCTGTTTCCAAAAAAACAGGGCAAATTGAGCGGCATTTGCCGCATTTAGCGCATTTACTTATTTCTGTATCGAATGTTTTGGTAGTCATTAATAAATATTTTTACTAAAAATGATGACATTTGTACGGTACACTTTTTTCTGAAACGATATACCCGTAAACTATACCACAAATTTCCTATGATTTAAAAGCGCCAAGTGATATTATTATATTTTAACAGATGTCTGAAACCACAGATTTCGCGGATTATACAGATGTTTATAGTATTACTCTGTAAAAACC
>CAYJME010000124.1:0-9563 GCA_964370795.1 uncultured candidatus Brocadiaceae bacterium | reverse complement strand
TGGCGCGCCAGGAAGGACTTGAACCCTCGACCGCCGGATTAGAAATCCGATGCTCTATCCAGCTGAGCTACTGGCGCATAACAATTTAAAAATTATATCAATATTAGGTCGAATATCAACACAATTTTCTACAATTCGGCAGTTTTCATATTTTATTTTCAGGAAAATAATCTATACTGTTGTTTTTATACCCTTCTTAAATTTCAAAGAAGAAGGTTTCTCCGAATTCCGCATATAAATTTTATTGAGGTTATTTCCACCCATGAGTGTAAAAATAGAACTCAGCACCATGTGCCTTCGCGACGGCAATCCCCTTGTAAAAATCAAACAATGCCGGGAGTTTGTTGAATCGCAAAACTTTGAGTTTGGTATTCAACTCCATAATTCCGTCACCCGCGATTTATACAATACAATAGAAGGGCTCAATGTCCCATTCACTGTTCATGCCCCTGTGTTCTCTCAATATTTTATCAATCTGGGAAACAATGATTTTCGTACAGTCCTTGAAAACTTTCAAAATACCGTCCATGTTATGAAAACCCTTCGTTGCACGACGACCTTGTTTCATGGTTTTTTCATGACTCAAAAACCCATAAAACACGACCCCAATAATTACGGCAAGGTGCTGCGGGATGCTATCGACGGTAAATACAGACTCAACAATACACGAGTCATGGACCCAAAGTATTTAAAAACAGAAGAGTTCAAAAATTATCAAAGCACCGTAAAAGAGCATATAAAACAACTGAGGGCGCTCTACCCTGAATATATTTTATGTCTGGAGAATGATTTCCCCGGTATTGGGAACGGAAACCAGACACCCGAACACCTCATGTACCTTGAGTGCCCAATCTGGCTTGATACAGGCCATCTATGGGCTTCGTCTATTCTGCATAAATTCGATTATTACCAGGGGCTGGACAGGATATGTAAACAATGTCAGGTAATCGGCGTACATCTGAACACCAACCGAACACCGCTCAACTGGAGTCTGAAACGCCCGGACGGCGACACCCATTCACATTTTTCCAGAGAACACGATATGGATATGGACAGAATTATTGCCATTCTCAAAAAAAATCAGATTCCACACTTCACCATTGAGATTGAAGATGGAAATTTAGAAGATGTTGCCTTTTTCATTGAGTCTTATAAACAACAAAATCCATCAAATAATTGTGGAAAATTTGTATGAAAATTCCTATACAATCTAGTTTGCGGTGCATTCTTCTCAGAAACGTAATAATCTTGACAAAATGAAATTAATTTGTAATATCTGTTCTAAAAATTTCAATCTGCATTAATTCAATTAACCGTGGGGCAAGTATCTGTAAAGAACTTGAGAAAATAAATTGAAACCCATTCATAAAATTCTGAGCATATCTGGTATTGCCATTTTCACATTCTTAATTATTATGGGGCCAATGTCATACAAGGCGCTTGCACCTGCCCTTAAAAATGAGGTTCTCAATCATCTGATCTCCGTGCGAGAGATTAAAAAAATGCAAATCCAGAATTTCTTTTACGAGCGGTATGGTGATATCAATGTCCTTTCTAAAAATCCGCTGGTAGTTCAGAGTATGCCCAGATTTGCAAATGCGTTCAATTCAAGCGGCATTGACAGTACTGATTACAGACAGGTAGACACGTATTATGGTCCCCTCCTCGAACACTTTCTCAGGCAGTATGGCTACTCCAATATCTTTCTGGTAGATACGGATGGTGATGTGGTTTTTGGCGTGAAAAAGGATGAATACATTGGAACAAACCTGAAAACGGGAGAGTTCAGTTCTTTTTCCATCGGAGAGGTGTTTAAGGAAGGTTTAAACAATGTAAAATTATCCGACCTTACCTGGTGTGAAGAGGCAAGAGACTTTATTTTTTTGGCAGCAGCGCCTGTATACGACACTACCAATAATCTCCTGGGAGTCATAATTGTGGAAGTGCCTTACTCCAAGATCGATGTTTTTTTATCGCAACGAGACGGGCTGGGCGAAACAGGCGAGATATACATTGTGGGTGACGATAACTTTATGCGCTCAAAGTCGAGGTTTTTCTCACAAAACACCATTTTAAAACTCGAAATCAACACAGAAGCCTCCCGTGATGCATTTCGGGGCAACACCGATATAGGAATAGTTAAGGATTATCGGGGTCTCCCCGTAGTGAGTGCATATACCCCATTAGACAACCTGAAAGATGTTTCATGGGTTCTCATGGTGGAAATCGATGCAAAAGAGGCGTTCGACCCTGTCTATAGTCTTAACACAAACCTGATTATCGTAGGCACGGTTATCAGCGTTATCAGCGGTATATATATCTACTTTACTATCTTGAGAAGACGTTCCGGTAGAAATCTTTCAGAAACTCACTAGGATAGACGCAGAGAGGATATTCCCGAAACTCCGCAACCTTGTTATAGGCAATCATGGCATCTATGCGATGCAACTCTTTTTGTTTCTCCAGAAATTCCCCTGATATTTGATCCAGGAGTAATGTATTCAATTCCTTCACCTGACGAAAACAATTCCCTTTTTCTTTCGTATCGCAATGCGCCATCTTTTGTAATAACACCTGCTTTTTTCTCACTTTTTCACAAAATCCGGTATCATTTCGTACATCTTCTGAAGCATATCGCTCAGGGTTGTAGTGCATGTCATGCATACTCTTTTGTATTTCTTCCCGTGTTTTTTTATCCACCGCATAAGTATCCAAAGGCAAAAACAGTGTGGCGGATATTGTAACAAAGGCAGGCGGCTCCACCTCGAAAAACTCCCTCACAATTTCATCGGTAATGGTATCGTATTTTGCGCCGCCAATCCCGTGAATAAAGACATCGCACAAGAATAACCGGAAAAACATCGTTGTGGTAATTGCACGCGGACGTATCTTAATATGGATATCCTTCAGCGCCTTGAGCTGTGCTATGTGATCTGATACCCCCTCCCCTTTTTTGAGGCTTAAAACCACATCATGTCCATTGGTAATTCTTATTAAATCCCCCTCTTCTATTCCATAACACTTAGCTCTCGGTTCTCCTGCATTCCAAACCCAAAAAGGCAACTCGATTAAATCTCCGGTAATTTTCAAATCCGGAAGTGGATTGGCCTTTGAACGAATTTTGTGCATGTATCTATATTCAGCCAATTTTTTATTATAAATTTCAGCAAAACGCTTTGCGTTATACACGATATGCAACAAAAAGTGACAGAAACCATCTCCATCACACACCCATGAAACCGGTAGTTCCAAATTATCAATGTGAAATTCTTCCTCGATCGATTTCCGTACGGAAGTCAATAAACCAACCATGTCCTTGCAGCCTTTATGATAACACCCCACAATACAATCCATGAACCTCCGAAACGTTGTCTGCATGGATTCAATGGTTTCCCCCTGCATGGCTAAAGAGGCCTTCCCAAGCAAGCCAAAAACCTCGTCTTTGAATTGATGTATCATCCCAATATCATGAAAAACAATCTCTTCATATGCCATCTTACCCATATCTTTAACAAGTGCAATCTTCTGCACTGACGTCTGCTGTGCGGACAAAGCAGGAACATACGAAAAGCCCATATTACACGCGTCATTATCAACAATACTATTGATACCAATCCCACCGATTGTTTTCACCACATGGTTTACCAGGTGATTCTTAATCCAAATACCGGGATGGTAGAGAACAGGCTCATGTCCCGTCTGAATTACCACGGGGTCTTTTGTTGGCAAAAGATCTGGAAAAGAACCAGGTATAACCCCCTTCTCCTGTTGCATTTCCAGGGTATTTTCTCCTGGACAACTTCGTAGATACATGGTTGGCGGAATATCATGGAGGAGCGACATAATTCCTCGTGTATAGGAAACGGCATGAAATAGCACATCATTCCGGACTTTGTCTCTCAGCATTTGAAATGGAACACCATTTACTTCAAATCCATAACCGCGTATTTTTTTTCGGTTATCCAGCACCATTTCAGGAATACAACGTAATGGTGGATCAAAAAAAACCTCATTGTTTTTCCTGGGCACTTTATAACGGATATTTTTCATTGCCATTTTCCGTGAATTCTGATTAATATATTTAATGTAACTCGAGGCATTAGAGTCCGCGTAAAAAGCCTTGCCTGTCATTGCGAGCGACAGCGAAGCAATCTTTCTCTCAAAACCCATGAAAAGAGGGGTTTGCTTCGCTCGCAAGTTCGGCTTCAGTCGTTAATGACATGACAGTAGGCTTTTTACACGGACTCATTAGCCTTTAAAATTTTAATATAAAATTATATCCAGGAAGATGAAATGGTTGAAGCGAATAATGAAAAAGTCATAATCCTTGATTTCGGCTCTCAATACACCCAACTCATTGCACGACGGGTAAGAGAAAACAATGTCTACAGCGAAATCGTCTCCCACAAAACAACAGCAGCACAAATAAAAAAAATGCAGCCAAAAGGCATCATTCTCAGCGGCGGCCCTGCCAGTGTATATGTAATGAATGCGCCGAGGTGCGATGTGGAAATGGTAAAACTTGGAGTGCCCATTCTCGGCATCTGCTATGGAATGCAACTGGGATGTCAAATGCTGGGAGCTACTGTCCGCCCCACTGCCACAAGGGAATTTGGAAGGACAGCCTGTACCATCAACGACAAGAGTAATTTATTCAAATCAATCGATAAAGATGCCGCCGTTTGGATGAGCCACGGCGACCAGGTTGTCGAACTACCCCGGGAATTTGAATCTCTTGCATTTACCAGGAATTGTCCCTATGCCGCCGTAAAGCATAAAAACAAGGCATTCTATGGAGTACAATTCCATCCAGAGGTCACCCATACCCAGTATGGCAGCATAATTATCCGTAATTTTCTTTACGAAATCTGCGGCTGTAAAGGCGACTGGAAGATGCGCTCTTATATAGAAAAATCTGTCGAAGACATTCGTAAGCAGGTCGGCGCCGGAAGGGTTGTGTGCGGACTCTCTGGCGGAGTTGATTCCGCGGTAACGGCGGCGCTGATTCACAAGGCCATCGGCAACCACCTGTCCTGTATCTTTGTAGATAACGGACTCCTGCGCGATTATGAAGCGGAAGAAGTCATCAAAACATTCAGGGAACATTTTACGGTTGACCTGCATGCCATACATGCGCAGGACAGATTCCTGGACAAACTCAAAGGGGTAGTCGATCCGGAAAAAAAGCGTAAAATTATCGGACACGAATTTATTGATGTCTTTAAAGAAGAGGCAAAAAAAATATCCGGTGCGCATTTTCTGGCGCAGGGTACCCTTTATCCCGATGTCATTGAAAGCATCCCCGCTCATGGTGGACCTACAGTAACCATTAAAAGCCATCATAATGTGGGTGGACTGCCTGCAGAATTAGGCTTTGAGCTGGTCGAACCCCTGCGTTTTCTTTTTAAAGACGAGGTACGAAAAATTGGGGAAGAGCTTGGCCTTCCCGAAGAATTGGTCTGGCGTCACCCATTTCCCGGCCCTGGTTTGGCTATTCGCATTATTGGTGAAATAACAAGACCACGTCTGGAAATTCTCCGTAATGCCGATAAAATTGTCATCGAAGAAATACGCAAGGCAGGGCTTTACCGCTCTATTGCCCAGTGCTTTGCCGTACTCCTTCCCCTCAGCACGGTAGGGGTAATGGGCGATGAAAGGAGTTACGAACATGTTATTGCCATTCGTGCGGTGGAAACAACTGATTTTATGACCGCCGACTGGTGTCGTATTCCTCATGAAACATTGGGGGTCATTTCAAACCGGATTATCAATGAGGTCAAGGGGGTAAATCGTGTAGTTTACGATATGAGCACGAAACCACCGAGTACGATTGAATGGGAGTAATAACAATAAATCAGGCATGGACAAACAAGGTTCTTTTAAAGAGACATTACACACCCCTTTATCCCCTCTTGATAGAGGGGAAATAATCAAAACAGCCACTCTGTCAAGAGGGTCCGGGATGGTGTTAACAAGATAACCAAAAGGTTTGAATTTCCTTAATATGAATTTAACTTGACATTAAACTGGTTAAATATATAATTTTTTACGATTTTGTAAGTTTGTTTTTTTATCAAATTTGTTTTCAAAAGGAGATGGTGGAAGTGATTTTAGATGTAAATCAAGCAACTGATAGTCAGCGGAAAAAATTCGAACGCCTGGCATTAATTAAAGAAAGATACAAAAAACTTGTCCTCGACCCAAGAAGAGAAATCGAGTTTGAAATCGAACGGGCATTAGACGACGAGGACGGCGATTTTGATGGTATGTAATCATGGTTGAATATTCTTCTTAATTATTCCCCGATATTTTTTCCCTGGTGTCTTCATAATATAAGTTTCCTGTTGTAATCTTCACGCAGATAACCAAACTAATTGTGCTATAATAGAAAATGTTTATCTATTTTCTCTGAGTACAAAAAATTACAACACCCCGAACCCTCTGTATTCACTTTCGTGAAAGGTGAATACAGGAGGGAATTAGTCCCCTTTAGAAACACAGCAGATGCATAATCCTAGCGCAGATGCGCCATAACCAAATCGCCTTATGAAAGCTGGATTAAATAAAACATCCTGTACGAAAAGACTTTTATTACATAAGAGGGATTGCTTCGGAAAAGACCCTCGCAATGACACTGTGGGGGTATCAGTGACATGCTATCGTCTTCGCCACGGCACGCACTATGCGCTTTGACGGTACACTCTGCACGCTGTCATTGCGCATCCTGTCGTTTGTGCATTGCGCTCTGTCATTGCGGACAGGAACCCGTCTTTGTTGCATTATTCTGTCATTGCGAGTGAAGCGAAGCAATCTTTCTCTCATAAACAAACACTATGCACAGATATTTCACCTGAAAATCCATTTTCATGCTCCCCTGTAACTGTTTTAGGTCATGGATGTTTCGTTTTGGTTGCAGCTATGCTGCGCCAGGGACGCTACTACGGTTCTGACTCCAAGACTCCTTCGACAAGGATATCCTTTGAAATCCTTTGCACCGTAATTTCACGAATTTCCGTTGCTTCACGAATTGTATCAATACCCTTTCCAAGCACAGGAGATCTCGCTCCCTCGCCGCCAATAATAATGGGGGCAATAAATACCATGACTTTATCGACAAGGCGTTCTTCAAAAAAAGAGGTAATGACACGGCTGCCGCCTTCTACGAGAATATTTGTCAATTCCATCTTCCCAAGCCGATAGAAAAGTTCCTTTAAATCCACACGGTCCGTTGTGTTGCACATTTGTATAACCCTGCACCCCAACTGCTTCAGTTTCTCAATGCGTTCCACCTGTGCATTTTTATTTACCGCCACAACCACTTCACCCTCATTGATTGTGTTCAAAAGTCTTGCATTCAAAGGCAGTAAGGCATTACTATCAATAATGATGCGCCTGGGATTCCGCCCCCCTTCTATTCGGCAGGTTAATAATGGATCGTCTCGCAACACCGTGTTAATTCCAACTAAAATCCCATCCACCTGTCCACGAATTTTGTGCACGTACCTGCGAGATTCTTCAGATGTTATCCACTTTGACTCACCGGTATAAGTGGCAATCCTTCCATCAAGCGACATCGCCCATTTTGCAATTACATAGGGAATTCCTTTTTGCATCAGTTTAAAAAAAGGGGCATTGAGCCGTCTGGCATGATGCTCCAGCACGCCAATTTGAATCTCAATACCAGCATCTTTTAATTTTTGAATTCCCCTGCCGTCAGTAACAGGATTTGGATCGGCAACCGCCGCGACAACCTTTGTAATGCCAGCCCGAATTATAGCGTCTGCGCATGGCGCTGTCTTGCCAAAATGCGCGCACGGTTCCATGGACACATAGAGTGTTGCGCCCTTACCGTTCTCTCCTCCTTCGTCAATCGCATGTATCTCCGCATGCGCCCCCCCAAAGATTTGATGGTACCCCTTTCCCACAATCTCGCCATTTTTGACGAGCACAGCGCCAACCATGGGATTAGGTTCTACCCGTCCTCGCCCCTTCCCAGCCAGTTCCAGGGCAAGCGACATATATTTTTCGTCTATATCCTTTGTAGCCATATCAAATGGAGTATGTCAAATCAGGTCGTTCGATATTCATTATTGATAAAATGAATTACACATTTCTCCCAATTACTGTCCATCACGTAACGCATCTAATCTTTGAAAATAATCAGGAAAGGTCTTTGACACACACTCCGGGTGTTTTATTGAAATACCCCGTGCACGAAGCCCAACCAGGGCAAAACTCATTGCCATGCGATGGTCATCGTATGTTTCTATCTCGGCGGGTTTGGGCGCGGCCGGCTCAATTTCAAAGCCATCTTCATATTCTACCGCAGAAATCCCCATCCGCCGCAGTTCTTTTACCACTGCAGCAATGCGGTCCGTTTCTTTTATGCGCATATTCTTTACATTGCGTACCCGCGTCTTACCATCGGCAAAAACGGCAACGGCAGCCAGCGTCTGTACCACATCCGGCATATCCCCCATGTCTACGTCAACTCCACGAAGGTTGCACCCCTGCACCTCTATCCCATTTGAACCCATCGTAACCTTGCATCCCATCCTTTTCAAAACATCCACGAAATGAATGTCCCCTTGCAGTGAATCACTGCCAATCCCCAGCACTCTCACCTTCCCGCCTGTTATAGCAGCCGCGGCAAAAAAATAGGATGCGGCAGAGGCATCGCCCTCAACCTCATAATTCATCGCCTGATATCGTTGTCCTGATTTTATAAAGAATGCTTTATAGTGATCATTTTCCACCTTTACACCAAACTGATGCATCAGGGCAATAGTCATATCCACGTAACCCTTTGAAACCAGATCGCCACTTACCTCTATCACTACGTCTTTTATTGCATAGGGAGCCGTCATGAGCAAGGCGCTAAAATACTGACTGCTCAAATCACCTTTTACCGTGGCTGAACCACCTGGCAGTCCATGTGCCCGAATAATCACCGGCGGACATCCATTATTCAATTTAGATGCAGCATCAGCCCCAAGCTGCCTCAAGCCATCGAGCAAATCCCGAATGGGACGTTCTCGCATCCGCGCAACGCCATCGACCTCATAAACACCTTCACCGAGGGTCAGCATAGCTGTTAAAAACCTCATGGCAGTCCCTGCATTCCCAACAAATAAATTCGCCTGCCTTCCCGGAATAATTCCCCCCTTCCCCTGCACGATAAAGGCGTTATTTTTTTTGTCTTCCTCAACAGGAATCCCCAGGATATTGAGGCTCGACGCCATGTACTCGGTGTCGTCGCTAAAAAGTCCATTGGTAATTATGGATTTTCCATCGGCCAGCGCTGCTGTTATAAGGGCGCGGTTTGTATAACTCTTAGAACCAGGCACGCTGACCGTCGCGTGTATTTTTCCCGTTATGGGTTTAATCTCAACCATGTTCTCTCTTTCAGAAATTTCAATAGTTCAATCGTTCTTTTATGCCCCAGAGGTACTGTTTGTTTACGAGAGAAAGATTGCTTCGCTTCGATCGCAATGACAGGATAAAGTCGTAATGGCCAGTTCCTACCTGCGCAATGCACAACGACAGGATGCAATGCACAAAAC
>CAYJME010000123.1:0-9566 GCA_964370795.1 uncultured candidatus Brocadiaceae bacterium | reverse complement strand
ACAATTACCGAACCCGTGCTGCCGGGGACAAATCGTGCGGCGATTGAGGCAGGCGCTGATGTCCTGGTGCATCCCGGTTTAATATCGGAGACAGATGCGAGGTTGGCTCAAAAGAACGGCGTCAGGCTTGAGATTTCAGGCAGGAAAGGCCATGCCTATGCCAATGGCCATGTCGTAAAAGTGGGTAAAAAGGTTGGGGCAAAACTTGTCTTTGGTTCTGATTCCCACACACACGATGATTTGCTGGATCGTAGGCGCGCTTAAAATATTGGCCGTTGTGCGGGTCTGGATGACGACGATATTCGAAAAATATTTCAAGAGGCAGAGTCTTTACTTGGTTTATAATTTTAGGGAAGAAACATGAAAGAAGCTACGTTACAGACAATAAGAACGCTGAATAAATATAAAGTTTATATTGGCACAGGTATTGGGGTATCCATTGCAATCGCCGCCGGAGTTACGTTTTTTGTGACACAGAAAGTTCAAAAGACGGAATCTGCATGGCAAGCCCTTTGGAAAATAAATAATGACCTTGCAGCAGTGTCACAGCAGGGAAGAGTTGAAAAAGACCGGAATGCAGCCTTATCCACAGCGGCCGAAGCGTATAAACATGTCAGGAATACCATGCCGTCCTCCAGCGCTTCCCCGTGGGTGCTGTTCCAACTGGGAAATGTTTGCTATAGCTTAAAGAATTATGACGAGGCCATTCGGGCGTATAATGACTTTTTGGAGAAATATAGCGGTCATCCCCTTGCATCTGTTGTGAAACAATCATTGGGATATGCTTACGAGGAAAAAGGGCAATTCCCGGAAGCAGTCAGGCAATTTGATGAAATTCTTGCCCAGAATAATTTTCTCGGCGCTCAGGTGAAATGGGACGCCGGACGTTGTTATGAGAAGTTAAACCAGACAAGCGATGCAGTTAATGCTTATACAAAAGTAATCGAACTCTCTCCAAACAGTAATTGGGCAACAATGGCGCAATACCGTTTATCTGCGCTTAAATAATATGCCACAGGAAGCCGCAGAAGTAAAACAAATACAATTTGACATAAAAAAAGCCTTCGACGAAAAAAGGATCGACAGGTACCTTGCCTCACGCCTTCCCGATTATTCCAGGACTTTCATCCAGAAGTTAATAAAAGAAGGCGCCGTCCAGGTGCACGGGCGCACGGTTAAGAGCAGTTACGACATCCAAAAAAACGATGTTATCACCGTCAGTTTGCCTGTGCTTGAAGAATCTAAGGTAGTTCCTGAGGACATCCCATTAAATATTGTGTACGAAGATGATTATTTGATGCTCATTAACAAGCCTTACGATATGGTTGTCCATCCGGCTGGCGGTCATCCTTCCGGAACGCTTGTGAATGGGCTGGCCTTTTATTGCCAAAATCTGTCGCAAACCAACGGACCGCTCAAGGCGGGTATTGTACACAGGTTGGACAGGGATACCAGCGGCGTTATGTTAGTCATTAAGAGTGACGCCGTTCATTCACATATTGCCATGCAATTTGAAAAGAGATACGTTAAAAAGGAATATATTGCCGTGGTAGAAGGTGTGATTGCTTTTGATTCTGACGAGATTAATTTGCCGATAGGAAGACATCAGATAGACCGGCTTAAGATGGCCGTGCGGCATGATATCGGGAAAGAGGCTGTTTCGGTATATGAGGTAATAGAACGTTTTCGAGGCTATACCCTGGTAAAGATAATGCCAAAGACGGGACGAACACACCAGATTCGCGTGCACTTGCGGGCAATAGGACATCCCGTGGTTGCTGATGCTACCTATGGCAAGCAAGATACCTATTATCTTTCTGATTTGGTTCAGAAAGAAAGGGCGCCTGGCGAGGTTCCCCTTATTGAGCGTCAGGCGCTCCACGCACACAAGATAGAGTTTTTTCATCCCATCCAGAACAAAAAAATGGAGTTCAAGGTAGATTTACCTCCCGATATGCAACTTCTGGTAAAAACACTCAGGGAAGTTAGACCCTATAAGAACGAGATTCATTAAAATATTTATCAAGTTACTCAAATAAATACATCATGCTCATTCGCCCCCTTATTAAGAGGTGCTGTTTGTTTATGAAGAAAAATGGTTTCGCTTCGCTCGCAACAACAGGATAAGGTCGCAATGGCCGGCTCCTTCTTTGCAATGATAAAGCGCAATGCACAACGACAGGATGCACGCACAATGCTATACCATTAAAGTGCATAGTCCGTGTCATTGCGAGGGTCTTTTTCGAAGCAATCTCCCCGCTTTCATAAGGGAGAATTGGTTGCTGCTATGCCGCGCCAGGGAAATTTTCATTTTTCCATGGTATGGACAAAATTCGTTGATTTTTATCTATGCAATGTTATAATTTGCTTTACTTTTAAAATTTTTTATAAGGAGGCATAATTATGTTTAGTATGCCAGGCGGTTGGGAATGGCTCATAATTCTGATTGTAGCGCTCTTGATTTTTGGCAAGAGACTTCCTGAAGTTATGAAATCACTGGGTCGCGGTATTGTTGAATTTAAGAAGGGCGTAAAGGGTGTTGAGGAAGATGTTGAAGATTCCAGCGGTAGAACTACCCAGAAGAAGATAGACGAAAAGGAAACCACAAAGCAGGAAAATAAGTAAGTTAAAATAGATTATTATGATGTGAGCCAATCAGGTTAATTTGCTTAAAGGTTTAACGTGTTTTTGATTTCAGGTGTTTTTAAAGAGTAACTAACCAGTGTTCTATTAAACGAAAAGATTGAGGGGTAATTATCAATGAAAGACAAGAGAAGACAAAGATTAACTTGGCGGAGTAAACGTGCAAATCATGGAAAAATGGGTTGCAAAGGAAGAAGAGTAGGAAGGTACAAATAACATAACGCAGATTAGCCGCAACCAAAGCCCCCTTAGAAAATGGGGTGAAGGGGGTTGTGGAAAACTTGCGTAAAAAAGAAGTTTTTACAAGATAACACTATTTTGGCAGGGTTCGCCGTTATATTTTAAAACAAGCACAGTTTCACCGCTTCGGGTTTTGCTATCAACATTCCCGTCAATAGAAAACCGAGAGTATAAAATTTAAAGCCTTATATTTCGGTACACAACCATTTTTAAGAAAGATTCACAAGTTTGATAAATTGTGAATCTTTCTCAAACACCTTTTAAAACTCTTTGAGCCAACTCTCCCGGCAGTTTTGCTTCGGTAATTTTCTGTGAGGCAGTTTCTGTATTATAAGGTACTCGCTTGAAACAGAGATGTTTCGAAACAGAATCAAATACGACATAACAAGCTTGTGGGTTTCCATCTCTCGGCTGGCCTACAGAACCCACATTAATGTAATATTTCCAGTCCTTCGTTGTTTCAATGTCAAAGGACTCTTCCCTGGTGGTAGATTGCTTTTCAATAAGCATGAGTCTCATGTCATAATTATCCGCAGGAATGAGAACAGAAGCGCTTACCGTTCTGGCTTCTTTTGTATAAATATAGGCTGCCGGTCTGTGCGTATGCCCCCCGAAAGTTACACGGGACCACAGAGTTGCGTACTTGAGTATGCATGCATTCTTGGCGTATTCGTATCCTCGCGGATATGCCGGTGTACTGTGTACGATTTCAAACCCGTCTTTACGAAATTTCAACCTGAACGCCAGGTTTTTTAAAAATTTCCGATTCTCTCTGGTCAGTACTCCTCTTGTCCAGTCAATGGCAGCTTTTGCCACAGGGTTCATTTCTGAAGTAAGAGATGGTTCATCCACAGCTTCTTTATCATGGTTGCCGCCAATGGCCATACCTTTTTTCTCGAAGAGTGTAATTGCATCCAACAAATTATTTTTTTGAGCGGTATCAAAATACGGTTGTTCGATAATTTTTTGAATAATTTCTCCGCTTACTTTTTTTCTGCCAAAAACTAAGTAGCGTACAAGATCGCAGCATTCGTTGGGAGAACCGCCGTAGCCAACTATATCTCCTGCAATCAATATCCTGTCGACATGGTTTTCCTTTTCGGCAATTTCTTTGATTATTGCAAGGAATGCATCCACATTGCTGTGAATGTCCGATATAATCACGCATTTCATGGGTAAGAACCTTTCCTCAACTATTGGAAAAACATATAATTCAGATACTGCAGAGTGAGTTTTTTAATTCCTCTGCAGTTTGTATTCTCTGTGCGACGTTTACTTCTAACAATCCTTTCATAATCCCTTCTAATTTTGGAGATATTTGTTTGTTTAATTGCGATGGAGGGATCTTTTCTTTCTCCCATAATCTTTTTGTCAGTATCTGGTAAAGGATGAGACCAATGGAATAAAGGTCTGTCCGACCATCAAGTCGAATTGTGGACAAAATAGCCTCATAATGAACTTTCCGGGGAAGGTCTTTCAGATAGTTCAGCATCTGCAATTGTTCTGGCGAAGCATATTCTTTACTTATACCCTTGATAATGCCGCCGCGTTTGATGGCTAATTCAAAATCAATCAGGTGTACTAATCCGGTTTTTTGATTAAGAATCAGGTGTCCGGGCTTTAAATCGCAATGAACGTAACCCTTACTGTGGAGATAGTGCAAGGGGTCGCAGATGTTCATAAAGAGTTTAATAACTTCATTAATTACTTCGGTGCTTTCTCCATTTTTTTCATAAAAGTAGTCAACAAGGTCATATCCTGCGATGTGCTGAAGTACTATGAAATTTTGTTTGATGAGAAATTTTTCGTCTCTGAACAACTCCCCCTGCCCAAAATCATGCGCTGTAGGTATTTGAACGTGGCAGAGTTCTTTCAATAGGTAATATTCTTCCGAGAAATCGAAGTCGGGTGAGTATTTAATACCTTTCCCGGGCGAATTGATTAAAACGGCATAATTGGATTTGTGTAAGCTTGCCTGACACTTAAAGTCATTAAACTGGTACTTGTTGATTCTATACATAAAAGTATTTTGTATATTATCGTGGTTTATAATTTTCGTGATTATAACGTAATATACAAAAAATACAAAATTTTAAAATAGGACTGAAAATATTTTCTTCACTGTGTAAAATGACCACATAAGATGTTATTAATCACAAATGGCTGAAATAGGCCAAATATGGTGCCTTTGTGTTTTTATGGTGGAAAATTTTATAACGTCCTATGAATTAATACATTATGTGATTTATAAGAAATAAGATGCCAAGTTATGCACAATGCCATTGCTAAATATTTATAAGAGAAATGGTGATTAATATCACACATAAAATAAGTCATATCATATTATGTTAACGGTTATTGTAAACATGTTAAAAGCATGAATGAGAGACAAATACCTTATCATAAATTTAATTGAGGTATATTAGTTGCTACTTTTGGAATAGTTTTGAGAACTATTTTCGTAAATTAAAGTGTTTTATTGTTTTTGAAGAAAGGTTTTTGATGGAAAGGAGGTTTCGTAACTATAAAGAATTTATTTATATTTTAATATTGTAATTATTTTGCACAAAAGGTAGTATTTGCACTTAAGAAAGGGATAAATTTATGAAATGTTTTTCTCATAGAATAAAATTTGGCATCTGGTTTTTATTGATAGCCTTGGGTATTTTTACCTTAAATTCCGGTGTTGTTGAGGCCGGGGACCCAAACGGTTCAGCAACTTATTCGGATAGTATCGCTGGTTTAAAGTACTCTGTTAATTTTATCTGGACGCTGGTCGGCGCTTTCCTCGTTTTTAGCATGCAATCTGGTTTTGCCTTTTTGGGTGGTTTCTTAAGGCAAAAGAACATGCTCGGATACCTGGCGCATTGCTTCATAGACTCTACCCTTGGCGCTATTGTTTTCTGGCTCTTTGGTTTTGCCCTCATGTTTGGTGGTTCCAAGTTATATCCAGGGCTTGATAGTGGAAATTCTTTTATTGGTTGGGCTGGATTTTTTCTGAGCGGTGATTCTTATGATGTACAGACGATTATGTTCTGGCTCTTCCAGATGGTATTTGCTACAAAGACGGTTTCTATTATTGCCGGCGCAGTGGCAGAAAGAATGAAATTTGTACCGTATATTATTTATAGCTTTCTTATGTGCGGTTTTATTTATCCGATCTATGGGCATTGGGTGTGGGGTGGTGGTTGGTTAAGTACACTTCCAATCGGAACTGGTGTAAAAGATTTTGCCGGATGTGCGTGCGTGCACACAATTGGTGGAATTATGGCCTTTATGGGCGCATGGATTTTAGGTCCACGAAAAGGAAAATATAATCCAGATGGTACGCCCAATGCTATTCCCGGCCACAACCTTGTATTTGTAGTTATTGGCACCCTGGTGCTTGCTTTCGGTTGGTTTGGTTTTAACGCCGGCAGTACCCTTGCTGCAACGGATTTACGTATGTCCGTCGTTGCTACAAACACATTCATTGCAGCAGCAGCAGGCGCCGCTATCATGTTATTTGTGCAATGGGGATTAACGGGTTATATTGATGTTCCGTTTATTTGTAACGGCGCTTTGGCAGGCTTAGTAGCTATTACCGCACCTTGTGCCTATGTGGCTCCCTGGGCAGCAGTCGTAATCGGTATTCTCTCTGGTTTAATTATGAAGGGCGCTCTATGGCTGGTTGAGGTTGTGTTTAAGGTTGACGATCCGCTTGGCGCTGTGGCGGTTCATGCTGCAAACGGTATCTGGGGTATGCTTGCCGTGGGTATTTTTGCAGATGGCACGTATCAGGGGGTAAATGGTTTAATTACGGGAAGTGGAGCACAATTACTTGCTCAATCCATTGGAACTGCTGTAGCAATCGGGTGGGCGCTTGTGTGGGGCGCTGCAATATTTTTCACCCTTAAGTATACTATAGGGTTAAGAGTTTCTGCACTTGCTGAACACGAAGGTGTTGATATCCATATTCATGGTTCCCCGTGTTATCCTGTTGAAGAAGAATTTAGCACGTCTTTAATAGGTGCATCGGAGATTGACCTTGAAGAGGAAAAAGAACAGAAGTCGTTACTTGAAGAAGCTTTAAGTAAGGATAAGGGTAGAGAGAAGATCTATTCTGAAAAACTTGGCCGATGGGTATATGCAAGTATAAAGACTGAGAAAAGTCAGTCAAACAGAAAGAAGTAGTGTTTCTCGTAATGATTTAAATCAATGATACTCTATTGGATGGAGGTTTTTTACATGAAAAAAATTGAAGCAATAATAAGGCCAGAAAAATTTAATATCGTTAGGGATGCCTTAACAGAATTGGGTTATCCCGGAATGACCGTTATAGAAGTAAAGGGACATGGTAGCCAGAAGGGGATTAGCGAGGTATGGCGTGGCAGGAGATATCGCGTTGATCTTCTCTCAAAGATAAAACTTGAGATTACGGTTAAGGATTCTGACGTTGAAAAGATTGTCAATGCGATCATCAACGAATCCCAGACGGGAAGTATTGGCGATGGTAAGATTTTTATATTCAATGTTGAAAATGTTTACCGTATTCGTACCAAAGAGTCAGGTGAGGCTGCAATTTAGTTTATCGTTTAAACGAGCATTTCTTTTCGCTGATGTTGTCCTGTCCCAGTGAACAGGACAACATCAGCATTTTTAACAGTGGGTGGTAAGATCATTGAAGAGATATTCCTTTATTCTCATACTTGCCGGGTTATTGTTTTTCACTGCTCGAAAAATATTTGCCGGTGACCCAAGTGGAATTCATACATATTCTGATAGTATTCAGGGCCTGAAATTTTCAGTAAACTTTGCCTGGACACTCCTGAGCGCATTCCTTGTCTTTAATATGCAGGCAGGATTTACTTTTCTTGGCGCCGGATTTGTGCAAAAGAGGAATACGCTCAATTATCTTTCAATGAGCTTTATCAGTTTTTGTGTTGGCGCTATTATCTTTTGGATCTTTGGTTTTGCCCTTATGTTTGGGGGCTCAAAGTTAGCGCCTGGACTCTCATCCGGAAGCCAATTTATTGGTTATAGTGGCTTCCTGTTATTAGGGGAATCTTACGATGTATCCACTTCAGCGCTCTGGATGTTCCAAATCATGTTTGCTGCGACTGCGTGTGCGATCGTTACGGGCGCAGTAGCGGAAAGATTTAAATTCCATGCGCATGTAATATACAGCGTTTTTTTGTGCGGTGTACTCTATCCTGTTTTTGGACACTGGATGTGGGGCAAAGGATGGTTGGAAATGCTTCCTTTTGGAGTGGGCGCGAGGGATTTTGCGGGTTCCGGCGTCGTGCATGGAATGGGGGGCTTAATTGCGTTTATTGCAGCATGGATGGTAGGTCCTCGATTTGGAAAGTACAACCCTGACGGTAGTTCTAATGTCATTCACGGTCACAATATGGCCTATATTGTGATTGGAACGCTTACCTTAATCTTTGGATGGTTTGGCTTCAATGCTGGAAGTACCCTCGCCGTTACGGAACTTCGCGTATCTATAATAGCGGTGAATACATTTTTATCAGCAGCCGCGGGTGCTATTACACTCCTTTACTTTTCTTATGCCAAGACTAAAAAATCGGATATAATCATGACTTGTAATGGCGCGTTGGCTGGTTGTGTTGCAATTACCGCATCTGGCGCCTATGTGCCACATTGGGCGGCAGTTGTCATAGGAATTGTTGCAAGTTTAGTTACGAGGAGTTCTCTTTATTTTATTGAAAGCAAGCTCAAGATTGACGACCCAGTTGGCGCTATCTCAGTTCATGGTGCGAATGGGCTCTGGGGTCTCCTCTCTGTTGGTATTTTTTCCGATGGGACTTATGGTGGCGTAAAGGGGCTGATTGTCGGTTCCTGCTCGCAATTGCTTTCCCAATTTATAGCATGTGTAACCCTGATTGCATGGTGCTTTACGGCGGGTTTTATACTATTTTATGTTATGAAACGATTTTTTGGGCTCAGGGTTCCTGTAAGCATAGAGCGCTCCGGCATAGATGTTTATGAGCATGGAACGAGTTGCTATCCTGGAATTTGAGGGTAAACTTTTTATATAATTTAAATAGGATGTGTAATTAGTAAAGTTTAAGTCTCCGGAAAATCAGCAACCGTCAAGGATTTCAGACGAAATATAATTTTATCTTCACCAAATGCATTTCATACTACATCAGGAGATCGACCGTTTTACTGCTTAACTTTCAACGAAAGGTTAGCTATGTATATGGTTCAGTCTTTCAGATATTCCATAAGTGTCATCTCTGTTTTCTGTGTCTCCTTTCTGTATTTTAACCGTTTTTGTAATTTCTTGTTTTGGAAAAGTGTGACAATGCTGATATGTTTGGCTTAAAATAGCCATTTAGCATATATTGTTCCATATGTATATAGTATATATATAATAAGTATCAAGTATGTATATTATAGATGTATATAATATATTATTTTATTTGTTGTGGTATGTGGTACTGTATTAGCTTATTGTTTTTGTTGTGTTTTATTGATTTGTTTTGTCGAAAAGTATCCATCGTGATTGATATGAAGAAAAGGAATGGTTGTGCACGCATTTTTATTATAAAGGCTATTATTCTGATTAATAGTCTCTTCATGTGTTCTTTGTTTGCGCAGAATTATGTCGTTAATGGAATTTTAGAGAATAAAGGCCAGGCATTGGAAGTTAAGGGCAGTATCGTGCGTAAAGAAGC
>CAYJME010000122.1:0-9663 GCA_964370795.1 uncultured candidatus Brocadiaceae bacterium | reverse complement strand
ACCACGGATAAACTGTCCACCGGCATGGGCAATATCCTTATCACGGGGGAGTGGACGGTTATCTTGTTTATCCAGGATAATCATTTTCCCCGATGTTTCCTTTATAGGTATGACAACTCCTTGCCTTACGATGCTTTTGTCTGTGCCGATCTCAATCGTTGACTTTGGTTTACATTCTTCTTGCTTGCTGCCTTCAAAGTAGACAATCGTTATACCCGATCGGTCTTCAACTTCAAGTATATCGCCTTTTTTCAATTCGACCGTCTTTTTCACAACTTCTTTTTTACCTTCCCTGGAAAGCCAGACATTCCCAGAAATCGTCATTATTTTGGCAACTGTGGGAGATTCCGTATCCTGGGCAAAGGTGTAAGAGAGAAAGAATGAAAGTAAAAGTGGTATGAAATATTTACATATTTTTAAATTTTGCAGACACATACCTTAACCCTCCAATATAAAATTATGATACCGGAATAGTACAATAATGACTTATCAATTATCAAATATTATATCAAAATTTTTATATATGTCTGTGACGTACGTCACATTTTCAAAAATTATTTTTTACTCTTTCACCCGATAGATTACAATCGGTTTTGTCCTCCCGCGGAGGACGACTTCTTTATCCAGGCTTATATTATCCCGGTTATTCAAGAGTGCAAAGGTTTCTCCGGTAATCAGGATGGTTGTATTGCTTTCCCTGGTAATTCTTTCTATGCGGGACGCGATATTCACCGTGTCGCCAATAACAGTGTATTCCATCTTTTGTGCAGAACCAATATTTCCCACTATGACCTCGCCCGAGTGAATTCCAATCCCGATCGACAATGGCTTGTCGAGATTCAGTTCCCTATTGAGCGTTTCGAGTTGGGATACCATTTCAATCGCGGAAATAACTGCCATATCCGCATGTCCGCTTCTGGCAATGGGAGCGCCGAAAAAGGCAAGAAGACCATCCCCGATATATTTATCTAATGTACCTTTATTTTTTAATATAATATCTACCATCCGGGCAAAAAATGAGTTTAACACCGCTACAACCTGCCAGGGGTCCCGATTCTCGGAGAATGAGGTAAAATCACGGATATCAGCAAAAAGGACTGTTACATGAACACGATTTCCGCCCAGGGGGATCGTGCCCGGATACTGTAGCAATTCCTCTACTACTTCCTCGCTGACATAGCGTTTGAATATCTTCCTGATACGCCTTTTTTCCTTGTCTTCAATGGAATATCGATAGGCGAATACTATCGTATACGTGAGTGGAATAACGTCAGCGGGACACACGAGATGTAACCAAATACTGTAGTGATTAAAAAGAAAAATACAAAGATAACTATAGTTTGCAGCAAGAGAAAAGGCAGCGATTCCACCATAAACAGGTGACAACTTGAAAGATGTAAAACTGATGAGCATACCAAGAAATATGATAATACAAACAGTTTGCCATTGTTTAAGAGTAGTTATGAACCGTTTTTCCAGAATGGTGTTAATGACATTTGCCACAATTTCCACGCCCGGTGTTTGACGTGTGCCGGAATAATACGGTGACCGGTAATAGGGGGTAGGCTTAAAATCCTGGGAATAAATATTTCCCGGACCTATGAGGATTATTTTGTCTTTAAAGTTCCTCTTAAAAAATTCAGTGTTTCCCTGATGTGCGAGCTGCCATACTTTATAAAATGATATGATGGGGAACGTCCCGCTGGGACCGGTAAAGTTCACAAGCATTTCGTTATACGTGTTGACAGGGATCTCGCAGTCTCCCACAAAAATAGTGTTCCCTTTTTTTTCAATAATACTGTTGAAATACCTTGCAACAACCTTGAGCCCAAGGTAGGCATAGACGTTGTTTTCTTCATCGTTCAGGAGTAATGTTTGTCTCCGGATGCATCCATCGTTATCAATGGTCAAATTTGAAAACCCGATGTTTTCGGGGTCTGAGGCGTATCGGTATCGGGGGAGTGGGTTGTCAACCTTGAGGCCTTTGGTTGTATCGTCCCAGCGCAGCAGGTTAATCATAATTACATTTTCCGCCTCCATCAAGGCGTTTGCCATAATGCCGTCATGGTCTTCTCCGTCAATCTTCTTTTTCAGAGGAATTGTTTGCAGGAAATCGAATCCTATCACCCGCGCCCCTCCCTTTGCTATTGCCTTGATAACTTCAGCAAAGTAGGGATTCCAGAATATGAAGGGATCTTTAATCTTATCCAGCGCCTCTTCATCTGTTCCGATGACGAGAATTTTGTCGCTTATAGGGATTGCTCCCCTGCACAAAAATCGAAAATCAAGACTCTTATGTTCAATCCACCGGAGATAGCCTGTTTCGAGTAAAGCGCTCATTATTCCACCGCAAATAAGGCCGATGACAATTATGGCTAAGAAACGTTTATAGTACGGTTGTTTTGCCATGATGGATAATGAAGTAAAATGTTATAAAATAAGAGCGTATTATTTTGAGGCCATTTTTACTGGTTTTCAGGTTTTCTTATTTCTTTTTACTATGCTTGATTGTATCAGTATTTCTAAGCTGGCAGGAGTTAGCCAGCAACAAGTATCAAGAATTGCCAACAGTCTTACATTGCAATTTCCGACCATAAAAAACACAGAGGGTTATTCGGATGATGGATTTGGGGGGACTTCTTAATCTTTCTTTTCTGGTTTCACCTGATACGGCTAGTATGTTTCGGGTAATGTCATTAACTTAAGCTATCTGCCGTAAAAGTCCCCCTTAGACTTCGTCGTGAGCGCTCAGTCGAACGAAAAGTGGGATATATGGGGTTGTTTTGATTAAATAATCCTTAACTTAATGACATTGCGCTTTGCATTCCAGGGGTAGTGTTTGTTTATAAGAGAAAGATTGCTTCGCTTCGTTCGCAATGACAGCGTGCAGTGTACCATCAAAGTACATAGTGCCATGTCATAGTGAAGGCGATTGCCTTTTACTGAGAGTTCCCCCAATGTCATTGCGAGGGTTTTTCCGAAGCAATCTCCTCTCATGTAATAAAAGTCTTTTCGTACAGGAATTGTTTTATTTAATCCCTTTCCTGGTTAAATTAGCCGTGTTCCAGGGATGCAAGCTTCGCTTCAATAACAGCAAGACGTTCACGAATTTGAATAGCGGTATCAATCTTATCATCAAGGGAGTCTATTTTGGAATCAAGCCTTTTGATTTCTGTTGTCAAAACTGTTCTTAAGGAACTGATTTCGGATGTTATTTCAGATTTTACAGAATCAATCCTTTTGTCTACAGAATCAACCCTACTATCCAGGCGTTTTATTTCTACCTGGATTGATTTTAACTCAGGAACTATAACGTCCTGTAATGCTTGTTTTACCTGTTCATATACACTCATGGTTATAAATATATCAATTTCTTATAACTCCATCAATACAAAAAGGAAATTATCAAAACAGATAAAAGACTTGACAATGTTTCAAAGGTTGTTAATGGTCTTGTAAGGTATCCTGGTAATTACCCGATGAACAAGATTTCATTATTTTCTGCTGGTTCAATCGTCCAATTCAATATTTTTCAGCATTTCTATAAATGCCTCGATGCGTGTTTTCATGGCGCCATCGAGCCGTCCTGGCCGGTCACAATCAAAGGTAAGCATCGGCAATTGGATGCGCTTTCTGATAATGCGGTCATGGATGTGCCGGTGGCAGAAACTCTGGACATAGTGGATGAGTCCCCTGATATTCCGTCGTTGTACTTCCTGTTGAATATCTTCAATACGTGAAAAGATATCGTAAGGATACGTGTACGCGCTGTACTGTTCTACCAGTGTTTCGGTGTAATACGGCATACTGAACTGTCTTTGAATCTCGTTGTATACAACATGCGCACCCAGGGAAGAAAGAAACGAATAGAGGTCCTCGCATATAGGCGGTATGCCAATAACACCGATTCGAATGTCGTGTTGGATGGGTTTGCGTTCTTGTGCTAAGGTGAGAAATCGTGTGGCGCGTTCTTCGAAGATGTTATAGTCACCCATCAGGTCGCTGGTGGACACCGTCCAGATGTGATTTTCCTCTCCTGTTACGGTATTCTCCGTCCAGGTAAGTTTGTCAATCTCGTGTACCTTTGAGCGTACCGCATCGAGCCGATTTTTCATTGCTTCTGCCTTTGCGTATGATACCTCTAAACTATCTGCGAGGCGTAGTAACTGGTCATGCAGGAATGCAACATCTTTTTTTGAGTGGGGGTAAGCAAAGGGGATAGTTCTGAGGCCTTCGGACTGAAAGATTTCCATAAGCGCCTGGTTATTGCTGCAATCTCCCTGAATCACGCTGATGACACTCCTGATGCGGTATTTCATGGTGGCTGAATAAATACCCTTGATCCATGAGCAGGTGTTTCTTGGCAGGCCGGCAGATTCGGCGTCTTCTATCATTTTATATGCGGATGGATCGCAGATAAAGATATTATTCAGGTCTATGGGTATATATCCGGCGGCAAAGACAATTTCGATAGGGATAGTGGATGTAATCCCCATAATCCTGTCCAGGGGCAGGTCTTCCATAATGGCGAGGGTTGGCAGGAGATGGTCGTTAAATTTTAAGGTCATTATACTTCCTTCATTGCATTATCCAATATTTTTTCTTCTTCGAGGGATAAAAATGTCTCAATATCGTGAATAAGCGCCATGCCGTCCTTAAACTTTACAACCCCTTTGACATAATCAATGCAAGGCAAGATATTATCGGCAGGAGTTATGTCCTTGTTGGCGTATTGAGCGACGCCAATTACCGTATCTACTACAATCCCAAGGGTTCTCCGGGGTGTTTTTGCAAGAATAATCTGGTTATAAAGGTTACAATTCCGTTCCGGCAGGCGAAACCGCCTGCGAATATTAACGACGGGGATAATCAGTCCCTCTACGTTGATAATGCCCATGACAATTTCCGGCGCCTTTGGCAGAGGGGTAATTTCGACCATACGAACTACCCGATCCACATGGGAAAGAGGCAGGGCGAAGCGATTGTCATCAAGGGTAAAAACAACGATGCTTTCAGAGAGACTCTTTTTAGATTTTGGGTTTTGGATTTTGGATTGGGTGTTCATTATTTCATACCTCTTTTCGTTCCTAACAAAAAGAAACCACAGATTTCGCAGATTTCACAGATGTTTCTGTTTGTTCCCAAACAGAGTTTGGGAATGCAATTGTTGACAAACCTCCAGAGCTTGTACAAAAAGTCAATCATCGTGTCATTGCGAGGGTTTTTTCCGAAGCAATCTCCTGGAATTATTGTAATGAGGAGTTTGCCCCGCTTAGGCTCGCAACTTCGGCTTCGCTCCGCTCGCAATGACAAGCGGGACAAACTTTTGTCATTTCAATGAAAAGCATTGTAGGTTTTTTATCTGTGTAATCTGCGGTTTCCCCGATATTTTATCCTAGCGCAGCTATGCCGCAATCAAATCCCCCGATAAAAGGGAAACAACCCCCTAAGTCCCCCCTTTTTAAGGGGGATTTCAGAGTTTCCCCCTTAAAAAAGGGGGTGAAGGGGGTTGTGAAAAACTTACAAAAAAAAGAAGTTTTTACAGGGTAATACTATAATATACCCGTCAATCCGCAATCCAAAATCTAAAATTCACCCATCCAGCGCCTCCCTCACCTTCCTTAAAAAATCCGTTGGCGTTGAAGGTTTTGAAATATAATGTATTCCTTCCTTGATGATGCCTTTTTTATGGACAATGTTTTCACTATAGCCGCTCATAAAAATGGCCTTCATGTCAGGCTGTAACTCCTTTATACTATCATACGCCTCTTTGCCATTCTTTTCCGGCATGATTACATCAAGGACGAGAAGCCGGATTTTGTCCCTGTAGAGCTTGAATTTATTGATGGCGTCCATGCCGTTAATTGCTTCAATGACCGTATAACCGGCATTTTCAAGCACGGTTTTGTAGAGTCGCCTGACTTCTTCCTCATCATCTGCCATGAGGATCGTTTCGTTGCCGCCGGCAGGGGTGGTAAGAGACGATGGTTTTTGATCTTCGGCCTTCGACCCAATGAAGGGCAGATATATCCTGAACGTTGTGCCTTCACCTGGCTCGCTTTCAACATCTATGTAACCGTTATGTTGCTTTATAATTCCATAGACGATTGCAAGACCAATGCCAGTGCCCTTTCCAACCTCCTTGGTGGTAAAAAAAGGTTCAAAAACCCGCATCTGTGTTTGTTTATCCATTCCCATACCGGTATCTGAGACAGACATACAAACATACCATCTTTTGGGTTCTTTCTCCGGAAACTTGTCAGTACTTACAAAAGATGCAAGGTCAACCAATTTGCTGGTATCGTGAGCATGTATCCTTAAAAATGTTTTGTCCACTTCTAAAATATTAGTTTGAATGGTCAGTGTGCCGCCATTCGGCATGGCATCTCGTGCATTGGTTACCAGATTCATCAAAACCTGTTCTATTTGTCTGGTATCTGCCATGACTGTACAATCCTTATTGATAAGTTCTACCTTAAGTTTAATATCCTCCCGGATAAGCCGTGCCAGGAGGTGTTCTTCCCTTTTAATGGTCTCATTTAAGTTTATGGGTACTGGATTGCCTATCTGCTTTCTGCTGAATGCAAGGAGCCCCTGTGTTAAACGAGCCGCCCTTTCAGCCGATGTCAATATTCGTTGGATAAACATCTTAGATTGACTATCTTCTTTAAACTCCATTTGTAACAGGTTTCCGTATCCAATGATTGCCGTAAGGATATTGTTGAAGTCGTGGGCAATACCACCGGCAAGCTTGCCCACCGCATCAAGCCTTTGTGAGTGATAAAGTTGTTCCCTGAGTTTTTCCTTTTCTTCCTCAATCTTTTTGCGTTCTGTAATATCTTGAGCTACACCTACGTAACGGGTGATTTGTCCGGTCTTTTCGTAGACAGGAAATCCACGATCCCAAATCCACCGGATCGACCCATCGGGCCTGATAATCCGGTATTCGTGGTCGAACGGTTGTCCGATTTTTTCGAGCTCGAGGTTGGCAAGCACTCGTTTCCGATCTTCCAGGTGGATGGCATCAAGAAAGGATCGCGGGTTTTCGTACAGGCTTTTGCGAGTACGTCCCCAAACTCGCTCGTAACTTGGGTTGACATATAATATTCCTTCGATGTTGACATCGGCCATCCAAAAGACCTCGGCTACGGTTTCTGCAATCAACCTGAATCGTTCCTCGCTTTCTCGAAGCGATTCCTCCATCTGCTTACGTTCGGTAATGTCTGTTGCAATACCGCAGACTGCGTACATAATCCCATGTGAGTCAAGGAGTGGAAATTTGATTGCTATATAGCTATGCAGGCCGTCGTCTTGCGTTATGATCTCCTCAAATTCTAAGGGCGCTTTTACCTCGACAATCTTTTGGTCATTTGCTGTCACTTTATCGGCAAGTTCTTTCGGAAATAAGTTATAATCGGTCTTGTTTATTATTTCTGATCTGGTTATATGAAATATTTTTTCGTATTGTTTGTTGATCAGGAGATATCTGCCTTGTAAATCCTTAACAAAGACAACTGCTGTTGTATTGTCAATGATTGCCCTTAACTTCTCTTCACTGTCCTGGAGGGCATCCTCTGCTTGCTTGCGACGTATAACAGCGCCGAGTTGGGCGGCCACCGATGAAGTGATTTTAACCAACCGTTCGTCCTCATCACGTTGTTCCCTGACAAAGAAATTGAGAATGGCGATAACTTCTTCATTCAGGATGACAGGGATGCCCAGGGCAGCTTTTAAACCGTACTTCCTGGCAATTGATGCGCGGGGAAAACATCCATCTGAAGTCGCATCCCGCTTCCATTCCGGTTTTTTTGATAACAACACACGACCGGGGAGTCCCAACCCCGGACTAAAAACAAACTCCTTGCTTTTCTTTTCGAATTCTTCCAGGCATTCGCGTGGATTATACCACGACACAACATGTTTGAGGTATTTGCCATCAGATGAAGGCAACCACGCCTCGCCATAGACCCAGCCGGTTGATTCACACACCTTTTGCAGTGCAACCCTGAGCGCCGAATGGAAATCAGGGGCTTCGGCAATGGCAATTGTCATAGTCTGCAACAGGTTAATTTCTTTCTCGGAGCGCCTACGTTCGGTAATGTCCTGCACAGTTCCGGTCATGCGAATGGCCTTGCCATGCGCATCAAAGGCCACTTCGGCCTTTTCGTGAACGAACCGCAGTGATCCATCCCTGAGGAGTATACGGTGGTCAATTTCGTATGGTTTTTTCTCATATAAGGCGTCGTGAACGGATTTTTTTACCAACTCGCGGTCATCAGGATGGACACAATTTAAAAAGGTCTCATACGTGACGTCAAGTTCCCGGGGAGATAAACCGAAGATATGATAAACCTCATCAGACCAGGATGTTTCATTTTCAACGATGTCCCATTCCCAGTTTCCCAGACGGGCAATCCTTTGCGCCTCGACAAGACTTGCCTTGCTCTCTGCAAGCGCCGTTGTGCGTGACTTAATTTGATTAACCATGTAATTGAATGAATCGTACAGGATGCCGATTTCGTCGGCTGTACGAAGGGGAGGGACAACGTCAAATCTCCCTTCGCCAACATCTCGTGCGGTAAGAGAGATGGCGCGGAGTGGTTTTACTACCCTTCTCAGGAACGTGACATAGAGGGAAAAGACCATGATGACAACGACAGAGGCCGTTATGATCACAGATTTCAGTATATATTGAATGGGAAGGATCACCTCGTCCGTGTCAATCTCAACGAGGAGTACCCATTTCAAAGATGGGATATACATGGATGCGCCGACGACATCAATGCCTCGGTAATCCTTGTAGAAGCCGGCTATTTCTTTATTTGACGTTAAGGCAACCTGAACAGGCAGGGTGTCAACAATCTGCTTCATGATTGCATCCTTCACGAATATGGACTGTGTAATCATGAACTTGTCTTTGTTTACCAGATAGATTTCCAGCGTTGCCCACGCCCCCTTTCCTTTACCTGAAGAGATCGCCCCAAGGTTTTTTACGTAATCTCCGAGGAGAAGCTTATTGAGTTCGGAAGCCTGAATAAAGTTGACGATAACACCAAGAGGCCGTTCCGTGCCCTTACGGTAAATAGGAGCAGAAATTGCGATTTCCGGCGTTTTGCCGTTTTCTACCATACATTCTATAACAGAAAGAGTATCTTTTCCCTTTATAAAAAAAGGTTCAGGGGAAAAGTCTTTTCCCATATCATCGGGGTTTGTAGAGGCAGTAACCCGTCCATCCAGAGAGAGGACATGAATGGTCATTATCGTTTTGTCAAGACTGAGCTTGTTTTTGATAAGGTGGTTACTCAATGCGTCGAATGCGGGTTCTTTTCCGTGTGTCTTTTTCAGAAGCTCGCTTTTTATAAATCCATCGCTGGCAAAATCCTCAGCCCGTCGTTTGGCAGATTCGAGAAATTGATAAACCTGTCCCTCATAAGACTCGGCAATGACCGTCAAAGTATCGAGGATACGCTGTCTCAGGTATCCCCGATTTTTATAGTAGTTTGCAAAGAATGCAATGAGGATGGGGAGGAGGATAAAGATAATCGCCAGAAGCGCCTTATTTTTCAGGGATAATTTAATTTTTTTCATTATATTTATGCGGTTTTCAAGACGGTGTTGGTAGGACAAGCGTCTCGCTTGTCCTGTATCCGTTTGTTGCTTTTG
>CAYJME010000121.1:0-9696 GCA_964370795.1 uncultured candidatus Brocadiaceae bacterium | reverse complement strand
ACCCCGTTGCCGGGACTAGACCCTGAATCTAGCGCGTCTGCCAATTCCGCCACTTCGGCGATTAGTAAATTCTAAGAAAAACAACATGTCAAGTCAATGAATTTTTATAAATCAATCTTGAATTCATTAAAATACTATGCTATGATTCTTGAGTATTTTTAAGTTATTTGGCAATATTTAATGGTAATTGAGAATGGATGTTATAGCAAGAAACAGGAAAGCGCATTTTCAATATGAAATCCTCGAAAAAGTAGAGACGGGCATTGTCCTGACAGGAACGGAGGTTAAAGCCATCCGGAACAGAGACGTAAGTATCAATGAAAGTTTTGCCCATCTCGACAATGGGGAGATTTTTCTCTACGAAATGCATATTGGACAATATAAACAGGGGAACAGGGATAACCATGAACCAAAAAGGGTCAGAAAGCTCCTTTTACATAAGAAAGAGATTAACAAAATAGCCGGGAAGATAAAGCAAAAGGGGTATACAATGGTGCCTTTATCACTCTATTTTAAAGATGGTATTGTTAAGGTAGAACTAGCGCTGGTTAAGGGTAAAACAATGGTTGACAAACGTGATGATATTAAAAAACGTGATATAGAAAGAGAAATTCAACGAGCCATGCGATAATGGTAAGTTTCTGGAAATATCCGGGATATTTTTTTAAATTAATGAAAAAGAAATGTTTCCATTCTCTTCTCTATGCTGTCCCAGTAACTACGATAGTTTTACGGTACCTTGCATTTTAATTTGACAAAGAAAATGAAAGGGGTTATATGCCTTCTGCAAGGATTCTGATTATAGATGATGAACGGCAAACAGTAGATTCGTTAAGGGACCTGTTAGAATTGTATGGTTATGAAACTGAAGTAGCCCTTAATAAACAAGTGGGTATTACCATACTTCTTGAGAGGAAAATGGATGTTGCAATTATCGGCGCAACAGTTCATGAGATTTCTGGCGTTGAAATTTTACAGGAAATGAAGAAGTTATGTCCTGACTTACCGGTCATTATGCTGGGCAATCAAAAATCAAAACGTATCAAATCAGCCGCGATAAAGGCAGGTGTATACGAATTTATTGAGAAACCTGTGGAGAATATGGTGATTCTGCAAAAAATTGATCAATTATTAGAACTTCTCTTTGCCCCGCCCCCACCCAAAAAAACAAAGGTATCTGCTAAAAGTAAAAAATAACATTTTCTGTTCATGAGTTATGCAATACCGTGGATTCATTATAAAAGTATGTTTTAATACTATACTCTTGTTCTTCATTTTCAGTGTATTTTTTGGAGTACCGCCTGAGGCAAATACTTCTTATTCGTCTGATTTTAGTGAGCGGTTACAACTCTTACTAAAAAATTTAGACCTGCGGAAGGTATCGTGTGGTATCAGTATTGTATCTTTAAAAAAAAATAAGCTCCTTTTCAATTACCGTGATGACGATTTATTTTGTATAGCCTCAAACATGAAGCTTCTTACCACGTCAGCCGCATTAGAGTATTTGGGACCTGACTTTGAATATAAAACAAGTGTCAAAACTGATGGTTTTATAACGTTATCCGGTGAACTGAAAGGAAATATTATAATCAAAGGCAGCGGGGACCCTAATATTTCCGGCAGATTTTATGATGGGAATATATTAGCTGTCCCTGAATCATGGGCAAATGCGGTCAAAACTATGGGAATTCGTAAGGTCACAGGAGATATAATTGCCGACGATAGTATTTTCGACCGTGTGGATACAAATCCGCAGTGGCCGGAAAATCAATCATCGGAATGGTATTGCGCCCCAACCTGTGGATTATCCTTCAATGATAACTGTATTGACATTACCTTTGTTCCCAATAAGTTGCCGGGAAAGATCGTATCGTTATTGGTTGAGCCAAATACGGCATACGTTACTCTTTTTAATAATTGTATATATACAGCCAATAAAAAGGAACACAACTATTCTATTTATCGGAAACCTGGAACAAATCAGATATTTGTTAAAGGTAAATTCTGGATAGGCGCATCGCCTGAAAAAAAGTGGGTAACCGTAAAAAATCCCGCCCTTTACCTTGCGACGGTATTTAAGGAAACGCTTGAAAGGAACGGTATTATTGTTGAAGGAAATATCTGGTTAGCCGATAAAGAGGGTTCTCGCGATGCTGTTTCAAAAGAGATTGCAGAGACAATTTCTACCCTCAAACAGACTATTACCGTAACCAATAAGCGCAGTCAGAATTTTTATGCGGAACAGATACTTAAAACGTTAGGAGTGCATGTTAAGGGAGAGGGGAGCTTAGTGGCGGGCCTGGAGGTATTGCAGGATTTTCTTGAGAAGTTGGACATTCCACCCCATGAATATCATATTGAAGATGGATGTGGTTTGTCAAAAGGCAACAGACTTTCACCCAAAATAATAACCAGAATTCTGGGATATATGTATAAACATCCCCACGGAAAGGTTCTTTATGATTCTTTACCTATATCTGGTACAGACGGTGGATTGCGCGGGCGTATGAGCTCACCGCAGTACGCGGGGAGAATACATGCAAAGACCGGATATATTGCAGCGACGTCTGCACTTTCCGGTTATATCGATACAGACGATGGAGACACCCTGGCCTTTTCAATTTTGATGAACAGTGTTAAAAATCTGAGTAATGCCGTGAAAATACAGGACGATATTTGTAAGACATTGGCTGATTTCTATAATTAAAACTACCTATGAGTGAACACATTAAACGAGTATATTCTTTGTATGCGTGGATTTATGACGCCTTCTTTGGAAAAATTTTCGAACACGGCAGATACGTAGCTTTCCGCATGATGGAGATAAAACCTCACGAATCTATTCTCGAGGTGGGCGTAGGCACGGGATTATCGCTTCCTTTGTATCCCAGGACATCCCGTGTGGTTGGTATTGACGTTAGCCAGGACATGTTGGATAAAGCGGAGGCAAAAAAAGATCATTACAAATTATCGAATGTGGAACTTTATAATATGGATGCAACATCCATGGCCTTTGCAGATAATACATTTGATAAGGTCTTTGCATCTCATGTCATTACGGTGGTGCCGGAACCGTTAAAGGTATTAAATGAAATAAAAAGGGTTTGTAAGAGGAACGGAGAGATTTTTATTTTAAATTATACAGGATGCAATAACCCGATTATTTCCCGTTTTGAGAAATTTATCTCACCCCTCAGAGACAAACTGGGTTTGGGAAAGCATGTCGACCTTGATGAATTATTGAAAAGCGCCCATCTTTCAATAGAGTCAGAGCGGCGGGTTAATTTTCTGGAGATGTGCCGGCTTGTACGATGCAAAAACCCTTAAAAAACATCCCGGATAATTCGTTTTTTTTGAAAAAAATATTTGAATAAAAAAAGGCAGTAATGATTTTCGTCATTACTGCCTTTTAAAGGCTACAAAAATTAATAATTTGTTATTGTAGCGGATTCTTAACCAACTTCGTACCAAACGCCTTTGCTGATTTTCCAATACGGTACTCACCATCGACCAATACCTTGATTTCCTTTACCATACTATTGGTGGAAACATTTTCAGGTTCGCCATCGCAAAGTATAACATGGTAAGACAAAGACCAATCCTTGATGTCCTTATCCGGGTCAGTGAACAATGCCCCCATACGCCTGGAAAAATCATTGACTTTGTTTGTTACAAATATCAATCTGATGTTGTTGTAATTCAATAATCGTTCCTGAAAAACCTTCGGTGATGAATAAGCCTGTTTAAATTCTGATATGAAATCGGCTATTCTCCCCAAAGCAAGAGGGCCATCTGAAAATTTCACAGAATATTCTCTTACCCTGAGAGTTTTTTTCCCTTCGGAAGGATCCTCGCCGTAATAAAAACGGTATTCAAAATTCTTATCATTTTTCTTGATATGATAAAGGTCATGAATGATGACGTCATACAAAAAGGTTGCCCTGAGCGCACTTTCATCCTCGAGCTTTGTTATGACATATCGCCTAACAGGCTCTTCTTCAGTGTATAAAAAATCAGGTTTGCCAAGTTTTTCACGTAACTCTACTTTGGTAAGTCCAAGTACACCATCATCTAAACTTTCGCTTGCATGTGTATTGTTATTGAGGAAAAAACATACACTCAACACGCCCAAATATGATAAAACCGAATACCATTTTTTTTTCATCATAATTCTCTTTCTCTCTTGCTAAATACTGAATTGCATCTGGATAAACCTACAAATATAGTATAAAATTACAGGTCATTAAATATATAAATTTTCATTTTGTTTGTCAATTAAATAAATTTTTGATTAATATTTTAAAGTAATTGACAATTGTGTCAACCATGTGTTAAAAGTACAAATTATTAATGCCAAACTTATATGGGTTCAAGATTTTTTTATAATGGCAACATCTTAGGACATCAATTCATAGGTTCAAATGTGTGTGTCTTGCAATTAACATTTAATAAAAAGGATATGCAAAGCATGGTAAGAAAATTATCTGTATTTGTAATCGCGGCAATGTGTATAGCAGGCGTTTCAACGAGTGTTCGTGCCTTTGATACGGGCACAATCAAAGGAAGGGTTATTGATGGCTTTGGAAACCCCATTCCATCCGCTACCATAACCGTTGCTTCCAATGGGTCAAAAACGAATGCGACATCCGATACAAAGGGTGTTTTCTCCGTTGGCTATTCTCCCGGAAACATTAAACTTTCCTTTTTAAGAGATGGTTATGTGCCTGTGTACATTCCCTTATCGCTTGATGAAAGCACAGACCTTTCGGTGGAAGACATTACCGTATGGAAGATACCGCCGAAAGGTGGTCTCTTCATTGTGGGAGAGGGTGAGTATATAGAAATTAATCGTGGGGAATACTACACCGAGAGTGGCAGTAAGGAAAGACGTTTTTATATAAAGGGCAATCCTACGGTTATCAATGGTAAAAATATCAGAATCATAGATTTTCAGACGGATAATCCCCTCGTGGTAGGTAAAACCCTTTACCGTCTTGATGCAAAGGGTTCTGTAGGAAGCATTACCTTTTATCCTTCCCAAAAATATGTCCTGAATACCGAGGAAGATACATTCTCCAAGGTTGCAGACAATGTAGGGCTGCGGAAGCTCAATCTACCGCCAGGCAGGTATTTCTATTGTACCGGTGAAATTACCATCCGGTCGAAGAATGGATTCGGCTTCTTTTTTGAGATCACATCTTAACCTGAATGTCATGAAGATGTGCCATCTGAAGGCATTCCTACAGGTTTGGCACCCATGTTATTTTCTTAACTGTCCGTTTCCAAACACCACAAATTTATAAGACGTAAGTTCTTCAAGTCCCATAGGGCCGCGGGCATGGAGTTTATCGGTGCTGATGCCAATTTCAGCTCCCATGCCAAATTCGTAGCCGTCGGTGAATCGGGTGGATGCGTTTACGTATACGGCCGCTGCGTCTACCTCTTTCGTGAATCTCAGGGCATGATTGATGTTATCGGTGACGATGGCGTCAGAGTGACTTGAACCGTATTTCGTTATATGGGCAATCGCATCGTCAAGGGAACCGACTACCTTTACATTTAAAATCAGGTCAAGGTATTCATGATAAAAATCGTCCTCGGTGGCATATTTTGTATTGGGCAAAATATTGCATGTCTTATAGCAGCCACGGATTTCTACCTGAGCGTTTTGTAATCTTTTGGCAATAGCAGGCAAAAAACTTGCGGCGATCTTTTCGTGTACCAGCATGGTTTCCATGGCGTTACAGGTGGCGGGACGTTGTACCTTGGCATTAAAACAAATATCTTCTGCTATCCTGAGATTGGCAAATTCATCCACGTAGGTATGACACACACCTTTATAGTGCTTAATAACCGGTATCGTGGATTTTTCGACAACAGCGCGAATCAATGACTCGCCACCCCGGGGAATGACAACGTCTACATATTGGTCTGCCTTCAGTAAATAATCAATAGCCTCACGATCAACAACTTCCACAAGCCGGATGCAGTGTTTATCTAATCCAGCCCTTTCAAGGGCTGAAGCGAGGATTTTGTAAATGGCAATATTGGAGTGAATCGATTCCTTGCCGCCGCGCAGGATGACGGCGTTTCCTGCCTTCAGGCACAGCGCCGCCGCATCTGCGGTTACGTTTGGACGTGATTCGTAAATGATAACAACGACGCCAATCGGCACGCGCACCTTTTGAATTTGTAGACCGTTTGGCCGGACAGTTCCCCAGAGCAGTTGCCCAACAGGGTCCGGGAGGTTCACGATTTGTCTGACACCGTCTGCCATACCCTTAATACGGCTGTCGGTAAGACGCAAACGGTCTATGATGGCATCCGAAAGTCCTGCCTTTTGAGCCGCCGCAATGTCCTTTTCGTTTTCTGCTTTAAGCATAGCAGTGGCAGAGAGAATATCATCTGCAATGGAGCTCAGCGCAGTATTTTTTAACGTTGTGTTGGCTGACGCAATAACCCGTGATGCTGCTTTTGCGCTTATGACTAATTGACTAATGTAGTTTTCTATATTCATAGTGAAACGAAATCAGGTAATAGGACATGGAAAATAAAATAATTAATGCCGGAAGCTGCCAGGGAAAAGGTCCGTCAATGAAAAATGCCTTCCATTGATTCTGTGGCGCCTCTTCGCGTGCCTCTTTTTTTGCAATACTTATCATGTTAAAGTTGTATCGGGGATATAAAATTTCACCAGGCGCAATAAAATCGAAATTGTCCCTGGCCTCTTTTTCGATACGGATGGGGTCTTGTTTTAATCCGGTGTATTCCTTCTCAAGGATAAGGTTTTCTGATTGTAGTTGTTCGAATTGTTTTTCGAGCGCATTTTTTGTTTTCATCATGAGAAACCTGTCCTGCCGGGATTTGTTAATTAACGATGAAAAGAGAATCGCCACGCACGATGTTATGCAAACCAGTAATATAAATTTGCCCAAATACCTTTTTTTACGCATGGTGCTGTTTGTGGTATCGTTATCGGTTTGGTCAATGTGCAGAATTCCATTTTTCGATGCTTCGGCGCATACCTCAAAAAAATGAGGCCCTGCTGCCGGTTCTCCTGGCTTATTGCTTTGTGCTTCTATCCCTTGTAATAAAAGAGGAGTGGCAGGCGATATATTCCTGCTTTCATCCGGAGATTCCGTAACCGCCTCTTGTTCAATCTTTACCGGAGGAGAAGGGTCGCCTGGTTTATCATGCGAAAGAACGTGGGAATTGTCATCCTCGTGTGTGGTCATTTTTTCATGGTGCATAATTTTCCTCCATACAGTGCGTTGTTTTTCAGGTCTTCTTCGATACGCAGTAATTGATTGTACTTGCAAATTCGGTCGGTTCTGCAAAGAGAACCTGTTTTAATCTGACCTGCATTTGTGGCTACGGCAATATCAGCAATCGTGGTGTCCTCTGTTTCCCCGGAACGATGTGAAATAACCGTGGTATACCCATGTGTTTTTGCCATTTCGATGGCGTTGAGGGTCTCGGTAAGTGTGCCGATTTGGTTGACCTTGATCAGGATAGAATTGCCAATACCCTGTTCGATTCCTTTTGAGAGGATTTCCGTATTTGTTACAAAGATATCATCCCCAACAAGCTGGACGTCGTTTCCCATTTTTTTTGTAAGTTTTTTCCAGCCATCCCAGTCTTCTTCTGAAAGGCCGTCTTCTATGCTGCAGACAGGATATTTACTGAGAAATTTTGAATAAAGGTCAATCATTTCATCGCTGCTCTTCTGAGCGCCGCCTTCGGCGCGTAAGATATATTTACCATCCTTGTAAAATTCACTGGCGGCGGGGTCCAGTGCAAGGTATATGTCCTTGCCTGCCGTATAGCCAGCTTTTTTTATTGCATCCAGGATCAGGTCGAATGCCTCTTCATTTGTTTTCAGATTTGGAGCAAAACCGCCTTCATCGCCGACATTGGTATTATACTTCCTGGATTTCAGCACAGAGCGGAGATTGTGAAAGACCTCAGCGCCCATACGGAGCGCCTCGGCAAAGCTGGCAGCGCCGATGGGCATGATCATGAATTCCTGGATGTCCACATTGTTATCGGCGTGTTTGCCGCCATTTAAGATGTTCATCATAGGGACGGGCAATATTTTGGCATTTGTGCCGCCAATGTATCGGTAAAGTGGAATGCCCAGTGCATCTGCTGCTGCCCTTGCCATGGCAAGGGAGACTCCGAGGATGGCATTAGCTCCCAGCTTTTCCTTGTTTTTTGTGCCGTCGAGTTGTATCAGAAAATTATCGATCTCGACTTGTTTCGTGGCGTCCATTCCCTCAAGTTTGTGTGCAATGATTTCATTTACATTTTTCACGGCTGTTTGAACGCCTTTTCCCATATAGCGGTTTGGTTTGTCGCCATCCCGCATTTCAAGCGCTTCGCGTTTTCCTGTGGATGCGCCGGATGGCACGGCAGCGCGACCCAACGACCCATTTTTCAGAATGACGTCCACTTCTATCGTAGGATTTCCCCTGGAATCCAGTATCTCTCTGGCTTTAACGCAACTTATGGTAGTCAATGGCAGCTCCTTTTCTTGTATGCATTTGATAGATGGTAAGTTATGAAAAGATAAAAAAACCATATTTTCTATAACAAATTTTTGAAATGATGTCAAACAGATATTTAATATTTTATGGAAAAACAGGACTTTTCTGGTATACTTCCTAGCGCAGCGTAGCCGCAACCAAAGAGATACTAAATAACAATACGATCTTTTGTTTTTTTTACAAAGTATCAAACGAGGGACGAAGGGCGAGAGACGAAGGACGAGAGACGAAGGATGTGTCCCGTCTATCGTCCTTCGTCCCTCGTTTTTCTGATTTGGCGATTTTTTAATAAACAAAAACTTACAAAAAAAGAGGTTTTTACAGGGTAATACTATAAATTAAGTTAAAAATGAGAGGATAAAAAATATGCGTATCCCGCTTGCAAAATATGGATTGAGAGAATTAATTATTTTCGCCATACCCTGTGTTGCTGGTATTGCTTTTTCCCTGGCGCTATTTCCCTGGGTTGTTCCCATCCCATTGTTCTTCCTCTACTTTCTGCTGAATTTCTTTCGGGATCCGGACAGGGAAACCCCGCAGGGTGCAGATCTTATTATCGCCCCGGCTGACGGGACGGTGTCGCACATAGTGCCGGTATTTGAAGATGTTTATTTAAAATGTGATACAACAAAGGTAAGCATATTTATGTCTGTTCTCAATGTCCATGTGAATCGTGTGCCGGTGCATGGGCGTGTGGAATTTATAAAGCATACAAAGGGTAAGTTCCTTGATGCGCGGGACGACGAATGTTTTACCAGCAATGAAAATAATGTGATGGGATTATCTCTTGTGGGCAGCCCGGTAAAAATTGCAGTGAAACAGATCGCCGGTAAGATTGCAAAACGCATTGTCTGTGCTTGCAGGGTTGGAGATATGCTTGCGCAGGGGCAGCGTTTTGGCATGATCAAGTTCGGCTCAGGGGTAGAAGTCTTTGTGCCAGCTTCGGTTCACTTTGAGGTGCTGGTCAAGGTGGGTGAAAAGGTGACGGCCGGAAAGACTATATTGGGTAAAATCCACGTAAGGTAACCACAGATTACGCAGATTTTTTAGTTTTATTTAATCTGAGGTAACAGTTCACGTGGTATGCGTGAAGATGCTTGACAACCCCCTGAATCCCCCTTTATTAAGGGGGACTAGGAAAATCCCTCTT
>CAYJME010000120.1:0-9852 GCA_964370795.1 uncultured candidatus Brocadiaceae bacterium | reverse complement strand
ATAGAGTCAAATCCACCCTGTCACACGATGACCTTGTGTAGACCATACTCATCTTTCTTTGCTAATTTCTGCAACTGTATGATCAATAGAATGTTCTGAAAAAAGTCCATATAAGGCCATCAACAGCTAACAGAAGTAGATCGCTCTCTCTTAGTAATCACAAACACTTTTTCATGTAAGGAGACTAACGTAATGGAACAAAAAATGATTTATGTCGGTATTGACTGGGCTGATGACCATCACGATATTGTTATCACTGATGACTCAGCAAAAACACTCGATCAATTTCGGATTGATCACACCTGCGATGGGTTTGCCTTGCTTCATTCACACATTGCAAACCATCAGCCATCCCCCAGCCTCGTTTTGGTTGCCATCGAAACAAGCCGTGGACTTCTGGTACATGAACTCTTGCACAAAGGCTACACCGTCTATGCCATCAATCCAAAGGCGGTTAATCGCTACAAGGATCGGCATGTGCTTTCAAAGGCAAAATCTGACGTCCTCGACGCCCTATCGCTCGGACACATCTTGCGAACAGACCGCCACCTGTTTCAACCGCTCAACCCGCTTCCTGAAGATTACAGGCTCCTCGACAGGCTTTGCAGTGACCTGCGTAAAGTGATTGATGAAAAATCAAGTGTTACCAACCGGATTATTTCCTGTCTGAAGGAATTCTATCCAAAGGCGCTCAATATATTCTCTCCGGATTCACAGATATTCATTAAGTTTTTCAAGGCATTTCCTGACCATGACACCCTGAGCACCTGTACAAAAAAGGCATTCTTTGCGTTCCTCAAGAAACATCGCCACCCGTGTCCCGCAAAAGCAGACGAACTCTGGAATACTATTCAATCTTCAACCCTTCAACCCGATAAGGTAGTGGCCCGCTCCGGACGACTTCGCCTGAGAATGCTTCTCGATCAACTCGAAAATCTCAAAGAACATATTGCACACTATGAACAGGAAATCCAGACCATCCTGGATAAGCTGCCCGAATCTGCTTCGATTAAGAGTTTGCCTGGAGTCGGTGAACGTCTTGCCCCTGAACTGGTCGCAGCCCTTGGACCGAATGGCAAAGACGGCCATCACCGCTTTCAGTCCGCAGAGCAAATCGCAAACCCCTCCGGCTGCGTACCGTGTGTCAAAGAAAGTGGAAAATGGAGAAGTGGGTCTCTGCGTTATGCCTGCGTAATATCCCTCAGAAGGACTTTTCACGACTGGGCATTTACCAGTATCAGCTACTCATCCTGGGCAAGGGCATATTATGATTACCACAAGCAGAGAAACCAAAATCATTCTACCATCCTGCGCAACCTAGCCAAAAAATGGATCAAAATCCTTTTTGCTCTTTGGTCTCAGGGTACAACCTATGATGAAATGGTTCATATTCAAAATCTCAAAGCAAAAAACGTCCCCTGGGCTATGGCTTTGTAGTCGTTGGTTTTTAAAGAACTTTTAATTCTTTTTTTCTAAAAGAAAAAAAGGGCTTGATATAGAATGTCTACTCAGAACTTGCTTGCATAGGAATTTCAAAGCTGTGTTTGTAGAGCGACGAGCCTCGTCGCTTTACAAATAAAAAGTCGCCGTAAGGCCTAATTTAAAAAAAAGATATTGGGAAGGAAAAAACGGAGATACGATTGCAGTCTCCAGGCTGAACCTTCAACCCCTCAACTATTTATGCCCTTCCATAAATTTCGGTCATATCCCTGAGTTTCTGTATCAGAGAAGGTGTTATTTGTGTGGATAAGAGTCGCCATGTCCAATTACCTTCTGTGATGGAAGGGCGATTCATACGGGCCTCTTCTCCGAGACCGAGGATGTCCTGCATGGGAAATAATACAAGGTTCGCAGAGGACATCATGACAATCCTGACAAATTCCCCGTTCACTTCCAGGGCGGAGATTTCCCGCCCCAGGTATCTATATAACCTTTCTTTGTCCTCTTTTGCAGCTTCCCTTTCGAACCATCCTTTCACGGTGTTGTTGTCATGAGTACCAGTATATGCAACACAGTTTCGTATATAATTGTGGGGTGCATAAGGATTTGTCGGAAGGTCTCCGCCAAATGCAAAGAGCAGAATGCGCATTCCGGGGAACCCGAATCGTTGTATGATTTCTTTCACATCAGGTGTAATAACTCCAAGGTCTTCCGCAATAAAAGGAAGATGTGAAAAACGTTTCAAAAGCGTTGTGATGAAGTTTTCTGCCGGTGCTTCAACCCAGCGTCCATTTACTGCCGTTCTCTCTGTTGATGGTATTTCCCAGTATGCAACAAAACCGCGAAAGTGGTCTATGCGCATCATATCAAAAAGTGTTATATTGCGTTGTATCCTTTGAATCCACCATTGATACCCTGTCTCTTTCAATCGCTCCCATTGGTAAACGTGGTTGCCCCAGTACTGCCCGGTGGCGCTGAAATAATCAGGCGGCACTCCGGCCACATACAATGGCTGTTTGTTTTCATTCAGTTTGAATAAATCAGGATGAGCCCAGACATCGGCACTGTCGAAGCATACATAAATCGGGATGTCCCCAATGATCTGGACACCTCGATTATTGCTGTATTCCTTAAGAGAAGACCATTGCTGGGAAAAAATAAATTGGAGAAATTTTTCAAGTTCAATTTTATCACGATGCTGTTTTTTTAATGATTGTAACGTTTCCGGCCTTCTGTCACAGATCTCCCATGGCCACTGATTCCATAATTGTCCGCGAAAGTGCTCTTTCAAAGCAACAAACAGTGCAAAATCTTCAAGCCAGTATGAATTTTCCTTACAGAATTTTTCATATTCACAGGTATCGGCTTTTCCTTTAAACCGTTCATACGCCCGGCAAAAAAGTTGTTTTTTATGGGTAATTGCCTTATGGTAATCAACACGGTCTCCATGTGATGTCGGAGGCGTATCCAAGTCTCCTTTTTCAAGCAAGCCACTCTGGAACATAAGTTCTGGACTAATAAGTATTGTATTGCTTGCAAAGGCAGACGGACTGTAGTAGGGTGAATTGCCTAGTGCAGAATCAGTGGGATTCAAAGGGAGTATCTGCCAGAAACCTTGTTTCGTTTCGGCAAGAAAATCCACAAATTTATGCGCCCCTGTGCCAAAGTCGCCAATTCCGTATGGTGACGGCAAGGAAGTGATATGAAGCAAGATACCGCTCGATCTTCTATTCATGCGCACCACCCTGTGGGACGTAAGCAAAACATTGAAATTCTTTCCCGTCTTGCTGGTCTGCCCTTGTCAGGATACAAAGGATCTCTTCTTCCGGGTCGCCATCATTTTTACAGGTAACACAAAGGTCAGGTTTTGGAATCAGGTTGGGATTGATTTCCGTACCGTCATCGTTAAAGAAACCATCTAATTTGTCGTTCATTCTTACTCATTTCCTTAATTTGTAGTGGTTAGTTTGCCACGAGACTACCGAGGTCTCAGAAGTAATGAAAAAATTAATTATCGGGCTTGTCAATAATTTCATGTTGTGGTTTGATTTTGTATTTTTTAATCTTTCGCCACAGGGTAGTTGTGGAGATCCCCAATATTTGTGAAACCTTTGTTTGATTACCGTCGTATTTGTTGAGCGCTTCTATGATGGCATTTTTTTCCTGTTCCGCAAGGGTTGTGACAATGTATGATTTTCGCTTGTCGTCTATGGGATTTTCAGAAAGTGAAGTAAATTCATTTATTGGGATGGGGAGTTCATCTGCATTTATGATCTCGTTTTTGGATAATGCTACAGCCCTTTCTATTATATTCTGGAGCTCCCTGATATTTCCGGGCCAATCGTAATTGGTAAATGCACGCATTGCTTCCTTTGAAAATACCCTTTTGCCCCTTTTTAGTTTATCCAAAATAATTTCCAGAAAATATTCTACGAGAAGGGGGATATCCTCCCGGCGTTCTTTTAAAGGAGGCAAATGAATACGTATCACGTTAATTCGATAGAATAAATCCTTTCGAAATCGTCCTTCTTCAACCGCTTTTTCTAAGTTTTCGTTGGTGGCGGTAATGATTCTTGCGTCTACGTACATTGGCTTGTTTCCACCTACAGGCCGAATTTCTCCATCCTGCAAAAATCGCAACAACTTTACCTGCGTGGATGGCAGCGTCTCGCCGATCTCATCCAGAAAGATAGTCCCCTTCTGTGCCTGTTGAAATAATCCTACTTTATCTCGGATTGCCCCGGTAAAAGCTCCTTTCATATGGCCAAACAGTTCGCTTTCCTGTAAATTCTCAGGCAACGCACCACAATTTATGACAACGAATGGACCGTCTTTTCTGGGACTGTTGTAATGAATTGCCCGGGCAATTAACTCTTTTCCCGTTCCACTTTCACCGGTTATCAGGACTGTGCTTTCCGTACGGCTTACATGAGAAGTAACCTTTAATACCTCCAGGATGGCATTGGAATTACCCACAATACCTTCAAATTTATATTTATCCCGGATTTCTCCTTCAAGATACCTGACCCTGTCTTTCAGGCTTTTCTTTTCGATGGCCTTTTTGGCAACCTTCAGGATTTCCTGATGGCGGAAGGGTTTTGTTACATAATCATAAGCGCCGTCCCGAATCGCCTGAACTGCGGTGCTTATCGTGCCATAAGCCGTAATTAATACCACTTCTGTAGAGGGATTTGCAGTTTTGGCGACTTTGAGCACTTCCAGCCCATCGACCTTCTTCATCTTTAAATCTGTAACCACAAGGTCGTACACAGGGTTACTCTGCAACTTTTGAATGGCTTCTTCACCGCTTGCAGCGTCATTGACCTGATATCCCTCGTCTCTAAATGCAATAACAAGGGACTCCCGCATTGCATCCTGGTCTTCTACGACAAGAATTCTGCCTTCTTCCATAGTGGTTTTTATCCTTTTAAAAGTTATTCCGGATTATATAATTTTTCATTCCCTACAGGCAGTTTGATATAAAAGGTCGTACCTTTGCCTTCCGTGCTTTTCACGTCGATTGTACCGCCATGGTCGTCTATAATTTGCTGCGCCATGGCGAGACCCAGCCCTGTTCCATCGGACTTTGTCGTATAAAATGGTTCAAATATCTTGTCCAGTTCATGCGCCGGTATCCCTCCCCCCGTATCGGATATGAGGATCTCAACGGCATCCCTTAAAAACAGGGTTGTTTTTCTCACGGTTATCTTGATCTGTCCACCACGAGGCGAGGCATCCAGAGAATTTACGAATAAATTCCACAATACTTGATGTATAAGATCTGTATCAATATAAACTTTGGGGAGCACGCTTTCATATACCCTTTTTATTTCTATTGAATTGGTAAACCGGCTATCCTGTTCCAGCAGAAATAAGGTGTTTTTTATTACTTCCCGAATATCATGTAAAGAAAATGACGGTTCTCGTGGATGGGCAAAGGTTAAGAAATCACTGATAATCCTGTCCAGCCTTTCGGATTGTCCCACAATCATTTCTAATAAATCCTTGTCCTGGCCTGTCAATTTTAAATGGGAGTCCAGGATGCCCACGGAATTGCATATAGCGCCGAGGGGATTTCTGATTTCATGAGCGATTCCCGCCGAAAGCTCACCCATCGACGCCAATCGTTCAGACCGGCGAACCTGTTCTTCCATCTTTTTTCTTTCGGTAATATCCCTGACAAATGCCCTTGTACAGATGCACTCTCCCGTTTTATTATGGTAAAGAGACGTCCCATTGATTTCGACGTTGATTTCTTTTCCCGATTTTGTCAGAAATATGGTTTCCAGCTCGCTATTTCCCAATTCAACAATCCGCTTCATAAATCGCTTTATTTCTTCCCTGCGGTCACCGGGTACGATATCTTCAAGTGTCATCTGTTTCATTTCGGCAAGGGAATATCCCAACTTATTTAACTCTGTCCTGTTCACATTAATAAATGTTCCGTCAAGATTTATTTCATGAATCATTTCCGTCGCGTTTTCAACAAGGTCTCTATACTTTTTTTCAGATTCCCGTATGGACATAAAAAGCCGCGTATTCTCAATTGCAATGGCTAACTGGGGAGTAATTTGGTTGAGTAAATTTAAGTACGTTTCGGTAAAAGCCCCTTTGTTTTCGCTTCCTAAGGTAATAGCCCCTATGGGTGTGCCTTTTGATTTTAAGGGAAAACACAGGTAAGAAAGTATACCCTTTGCAGACAGTTTCCGGTCGTTAGAATACCATCCTTCCCGGGTATCAGGTACAAAAAGTGGGGCATCTGTTTGAATGGCAATGCCCTGTGCGGTTTCACGCGAAGATAACAAACTGGTGTCCAGCCACTCTTTGGAGAACAACATCCCGTTTACAACATGGGTATCTTCAATCAGTTTATCTTCCTCGACAAGATAGACTACGCCTAACCAGGTAAAATTAATTATGCGTTTTAATTCCGCGTAAACAGTTTTATATACCTCTTTGATATCCAGGCTTGAAGCGAGTATCTTATTGACATTGTTTACAATTTCTTTTTCCAGCGCAGCCAGTTTTTCCTTAGTAATATCTTTTGATATCACAACAAAGCCGATAGGCTGGCCATCCTCATCGCGCCTCAAGGTAAAGGTAACATGGGCAGTAAAGACCTTGCCGTTTTTTCTTCTTCGCATTACCTCTCCCTCGTACCGCCCTGTTTTCCGGGCAATCTCAAGCATCTGGTCTACCTTTCCCGACTTTACATCCACTTCTTCATGAAGGCATCTCACGTTGGCAATCCCGATCATCTCTTCCGGCAGATAACCATAAATGAGGCTCGCTCCTTTATTGAATGCCAGGATATTGCCGTTTAAATCTTCCGCAATAATTGAATATTCCGTAGAACCCGCAAGGATACTATTTAAAAAATTCGTTGTCTCCTGGAGCTTAAGAGTTCGTTCTTTTACCGTATTTTCGAGGTCTGTTGTGTAATTTCTCAGCTTGATTGTTTTTTCCTCTAAGGAATCTGCCATGAGGTTAAATGCCCGCTCAAGTTCGCCGATTTCATCTTTCTTGCCGCTCTTTTCTACCCGATGTCCCAGATCTCCGCCAGTAATCCTTCTGGTTACCTCTGTTATTTTGAGAAGAGGATAAGAAATCCTTTTGCTGAAGTAGAATGCAATCAGTACGAGAGGAAATGCCAATACAAGCAACAGGGAAAAAACAAATTTTTCTAAACTGTGCGCCGCTCCATACCCTTCACGGATATCGATCTGCGCAAGCAAACCGCAATCATATTCTGAAATCCAGCACCACGCCCCCAGTACCTTTCGGCCGTCATAATTGATATAGCCGCTTGCATCGTATCCATCTTTACCATTCAGGCAGTTTTGGGCGCCTTCTGTTAACTTTCCTGTTTTTGGATTTATTACCCTTAGTTCCCAGGTAGTCCTGCGTTGGATCAAACCAGCGTTTTTTATCGTATCGGCAAACCGTGACTCGGTGAGCATAAAACCCTCCCGGCTGATAAGAAATGTTTCCCCGGTTTTCCCCAGTTCAACGCATTTCATGATTTCACTAAGATGGAGAGTGTCCACTTTAAGAATAAGCGCCCCTAAAGTAAGGCCGTCGGCATCTAAAAGAGGGGCGGAGAAAAACATTACCGGATTGTCAGAGTCATTACCTTTGTCCTTCCCCTTGCCGTTGGCATAACGCTGAATTCTGGACACAAAAATGTTTCCATTCAGCGCCTCTTTGCAATAGTCATATCCCAGAATATTGGTACCTAACGATTTCTTTTCTGTGGCTTCAAGCACGTTTCCATTCTGTGAAGTTATATATACATCTTTATACCCGTATTCGCTCCTCAGCATCTCGATGTAATCGTGAAGTTTGAGAAAATTTCTGACCCGCTCGTTTACATTCTGACCTAAAACTGCAGAAATATTTTTACTGATAACCTTTGCATCGTGTCTTCTCTCATCAAACCACATCCTTACGATTTCCGCCTGTTTTTGTTTTACGCCTTCCAGGTTTCGTATCAATGCCTCTTCCAGGTCTTTCTGTGCCTTGGGAAAAGCCACGAAGCGCAACAGAAGAAGTGGCACAAATGAACAGAGGAGAAATATCAGGATTAATTTATATTTAATTGATTTAAATAAAAGCATATTTCTGTTTTATGTGGCTGATATATAACAACCCATCAGGCATGGAATAATTATAGGGAAACGGGCATAATTCCTCGCTTAGCCTGCCTATGACATAATGATACATCTTCTCAGCTTCTTCGGGCGACATCCCCTGTTCAACTTCGTATGAATATCCCAATCCCAAATCCTCATTTTTTGGCGACATTATCTTCCGTAACCCATAATCTGCCGGTGTTTGGGTAATGGGAGAATCCTTTTCCATGCCGAAAAGAGATGGTAAACAGGAATATCCCGGTGAAGTTAAAAAATCCTTTTTGAGTATAAAATCCAATGTATCCAATGCCTCTTTTTTGGTCTCTGTTGGGAATCCAACAATGGTATACAGGTGAAAGGCGATTCCCCACTTTAAGCATTCGTCGAGTATCTTTTTTACAACATCGGCCTTGATTCCCTTTTTCATCATATCGAGAACACGTTGATTATATGATTCCAGACCAAATACCAATTTTTGACAGCCCGATGTGGACATCATTTTGAGCAGGTCGCTATCGAGGTTTTTTTCAAACCTTACGCCACCCATCCATTTGATATTCCATTTATTCTTAATGAGAGATTGAGATATCTCACGTAACTTATTAATAGGAACCGATTCGTCCGTAAAGAAGATGGAGGGCGTCTTATATTTTTGAGAAAGGGTTCGGATATCATTCATCAGTAATTCCGTGCTCCGCAATCGGAAATTTCTGTGGTCGAGATGCAAATTGCAAAAGGTACACTTCCGATAATAGCATCCCCTCGATGTCTGCACCGGCAAAACGGACTCGGGTGCAAAATAGAGCCTTAAAGGAAAACCATCAAAGTCAGGTGTTGGAAGTGCATTCAAGTCTTCTGCATAGAATGGCTCATTGACCTTCGTAACCCCCTTTTCCCGGTAAATTAAATTGGGTACCTTTTTAAAGTCCCGCCCATTATCCAGTTGTTCAATAAGGTTCAACAGGCCATGCTCACCCTCAAAAACAATAAAGCTATCAACTATCGAGAAGAGTCTGTCTAAGTTTTTTATATTTTCAATGAGTTTTGTGAAAACACTACCGCCGACCGTGATATGGATTTCTTTATTTTGATCTTTTATTAATTTCGCAAGGGTAAGTCCCGGAATAATCTGTGAGGTATTGGTAATGGAAATACCGACCAGATTGGGTGACGCTTCCAGAATAGAAGAAAGGATATGATCTCTATAAAGGTTAAGGAAGATATTTTCCTCGTCATCATCCAAGGCCATGAAAATATCCTGGGATGAATATACAGAGTACCGCATATCGTTGCTGACCGCCGTCATAGAAGAGGGGTAATACAGGCTGCTCATAATCTGAAGGGATTCGTTGATGGTATGGACGCTCTCCATGTACCGGTCAAGGTCATAAAAATCCCTCGTTCTCATAGTGTTTTTTGCCGGTTCTATTTTGTCCATAAGTGTTGGCATTGTTTCCACAGCATATAACAGCGCCTGACGTTTTTCCTGGCTGTTCCGTGTATCCCCAGCAATTTTGTCCAGAGACTTGAGCTTGCCGACAATCCTCTGATAAAATTCACTGCATGTCTTTTTGGTAAGAAGGATATCCAGCAACTCAATATTCAAGTCTCTCTGGACAACATTGTGAACGGTGTTTCTTCTCAAAAAACCTGTTAACGCGGGTAAACTAAGATAGGGTTGCGAGGGGTGCCATGACGGTGGAAAGAGAAGCAACACGTTCATTACATTACGCCTTTAAATTTATAAATTTGTCAAATTAGAAGAAATTGGTAGGTCAAC
>CAYJME010000119.1:0-9858 GCA_964370795.1 uncultured candidatus Brocadiaceae bacterium | reverse complement strand
GTCCTACGGACTCCTTCCGTTAACCACTCCTGCTCGCTAATGTGTTAACTATTTTAGTTAACTCTTATACTATTTCAATGAATTATAGATACCTTAACATATAAGGGTGGATTATGGCGTTGGTTTTTACGCCGTATCCACCAACAATATTTCCAGGAAAGGTGGATTCGTTCTCGCTACCTCTACTACCTGCCGTAAAAGTCCCCTTGGACTTCATCGTGAGTGCTTAGTCGAACGAAAAGGGGGATTGTGAAAAACATGCATAAAAAAAGTTTTTGTACGGTAATGTTTTATTCCCCTCTCAACCGCCACCGATCAATTTGTTGCATTCCATTAAATCATGCCTTGGGCTATTTTACAAGAGTTTTGTCCCACGGCGCGCCTCGCCACTACACTGCTTGTTTGAAATTCCTCTGCAATGCAAACAGCGTGAATCTTTAAGAGGTGTTTTTGTTTGCAAATAATTTGTTTATGCAAAATATTTGACTTGTATTATGGAAATATTGTGATATACTCTTTTTTTTAAATGAATGTATTTTTAGAGGAATTGCCATAATGACATCAAAAGAAATCAAAGAACTCCGTGAAAAAATAGACGCAACGCAGACAGAGTTTGCCAGGGCGCTGGGTGTGAGTTTTTCTACCATCAGCCGTTGGGAAAACGACGAGGCGCAGCCGTCCGATATCCAGGAAGAACAACTCATTGCGCTGAAACAAATCCTGGACGATAAAAAAGCCACTATTGACAAGAAAAAGATGAAAAAGATGCTTACCCTGATGGGCATCGGCGGCGTTATTGCCACTGCCGTAATCGCCGGTTTTACCATTTCAACCCCCTTGGGAGCGTCCATATCTTCCCTGTTAAAAGCCAAGGGAAAACTCCTGGACCTCTTTAAGAAAAACGGAACGGATGAAACAAAATAGACTGAATTGAGCATTTTAAAAAGAAAGGTTGAGGAACATGGTATTGGACAAATTTAAAGATGCCCTCGCAAAAGCCAAAAACAAGGCAAGTGAAATGCTGGATAACTCTGGAATTCTGGATAATCACAAAGAAATATTGAAAGGCACGAGCCTGGAATCCCTATCGAAGGCCATTGAAAGTATCACAAACACCACATTTACCGTAACCGAGGTATTCGTGAATGAAATCATCAGGTACTATGCGCCCGACATCAGTATACAATTCAACGACGGACATTTTATCCTCAATGGACCCTTTTTTGTCAAAATCACCCTTGCGTATGATGGCTTCAATTTTACCGGTGATGAAAGGTCAGTCACCCTGAAGATATTAGACCTCTCGTGGCACGCCAAACCGTTCCTGGGCATGGCCATAAATAAATTCCCCTTCATAGAAAAGAGCGCCGACGCCGACAAGACAACCCTCATCACCTGCCACCTCAACAAGATACCAAAACTCCAGGACAACAAGGTCGTCAACAGCCCGTATTTAGAATATGTCACCATAGACGCAATGACATGTGAACCCGGCAAGCTCACGGTCAAATTTAAGGTAAACAAAGAATCGCTGTGGGATAAGGCAAGGGACATAGTTGTTGAGAAACTATCGAAACGCACAGCCCCGCACCCAACCGATTAAATTAGGCTGCCTTTGGCAGCAATTTTTATGTATGCGACAAAACTAGCCAAAAACAACCCCCTAACCCCCTTTATTAAGGGGGATTTAGGGGGTTGTCTGGTATGATTTGACAAACTTTGAAATTCCTGGCAAATAAAATAAATCTTTAAAAATGTGACGTACGTCACAGATTTCTCTAAAAAAACATGGTACAATATCCCAAATTCAAGGCAAAAGAACAATCTGAGACAAAAGAAACCGATACGAACAATGCAGTTGATCAGATCACAGGAATAGTCAAAAAGTCAAATTGGGTTGCAATGAAAAACAAGCTGAGGCTTAACAAAACAGAGCAAAACGTGGTCGTACCCAAATCCCCCTTAAAAAAGGGGAATCAAGGAGGTTGTTAAAAAATCCTTAAATTCCCCTCTTGAGAGGGGACATAGGGGTGTGTTTTCTATGGGAAGAGTCGAAAATAAACAAACAGATAACGGTTTGCTAAGGAAAGCAGGAAGGGCAGGAGAAGAGTCCTTGCAATTGAAGGGTTATTCTTTCCCGGCAAATATTCCTGCGGTTCTTGTATTCCTTAGCCGATATTGAATGGAAATTTTCAATGTTTTATTCCTGTTGCTGGGTTATTTGGTATAGTAGTGTGATAGTCATCTGTTTGAAGTTTATTGATGTTAAATTCAGAATGATTAAGAGTGTTTATTATAAAAGTCATAAACATACTGAGGGGTTTTTAAATGTTAGAAAATTATGAACAGAAAAGACAGGCAGTTCTAGATTTAGCAAATATTTATTTGAAAGATCGGAAAGAAGTTGAAGATAACGTTCCTCTCGAAAAATTCAAAGCAATTGTAAAGAATTTAGATGAGAGTAAATATATCTTGGCCGTTGTTGGTGAAGTAAAGGCGGGCAAGTCTACCTTTATAAACGCCTTATTAAAAGAAGAAGTATTACCAAGTGGCGTTTTGCAAAATACAAAGGCAGTTATTGAGATTAAAAAATCCCAGGAAAATAAAAAATATATTAAGGTTGTTTGGGGTGATCTTGGTGAAACTAAATTCGAATCAGAAAATAGGGAAGAACTTAACAACCACCTTAAAAAGATTGCTGCAGTTGATGAAAGATACAGGGATATCCCAACGACTATTATTGATGATTATTTACTTAATGACATAACTGATATACCATTAGAAGCATTAGAAAAAGAAGGGGAATATGAAACCTTAAAGGGGAAGGAAGACCTTATAAAACGTTATATAGAGGAATACAAAGATAAATCAAAGATACCTGTGGAAATCCATGTTGTTTATCCACTACGATACACTTTTAGCGACTTAGTTGTCGTTGATAGCCCAGGTGTGAATGCTATAGGTGGAATACAGAAAAGAACCAAAGAGTTTATTTACAGGGCAAATGCAATAATATTTGTCCGGACGCTTGAATCAGGAGTAGAACATACTTCTTTTCATAAATTTTTCAGTGAAGTGGTTCCCGATAGGTCGAAAGAAACTTTATTTTTGGTCTTTACAAAGGTTCAGGGAAAAATACATCAACTTAAATCAAAAATAAATGGTATTAAACAATACGATATCATTAAAGAAAAAATTTCTGAAGAGAAAATCATTGGTGTTGATAGCTTGTACAGATTATTGCAATTTGAATTAGAAAACTACAAAAGTCCAGAAGAGTTGATTAACCGTTATAAAAACCAGATGCGAGAATTAACTGATTTATCAGAAAAAGGCAATAATAACAATGAAGCATCGAATGACGAATTAAGTGAAAAGCTTGAAATATTAGAAAACAAATTGGAGATTCTTGAAAAGATTCCACATCGAGACAATAAAGAACTTTTTGAAGGCAAGCTAAAAGAGATTTCAAATTTTGACAAAATGGAAGAAATCATTGAAAGATTTTCAACCCAGGCGAAACTCCAACAATTGCGAGAAATTCTCGAAAGCATTAGGAATGGCTATAAATATCAAGGCGAAAAATTAAACGAAGATGTTAAACTCAAGGAAACTAAGATGGAAGATCCACAAGAATTTGAAAAAAGAATCAGAGAATATGAAGATGCCCTTAAAGAATATGAATATGATAAAAGCGATTTTGTTAGAAATCTTGAAAATAAATATGAAGGGGCATCTGCTTTTTATGTTCAAGATATTCATAAAAGCATAAATTCTCTCGATAACATCTCACAGCAGGATTCAGAAGATAAATGTACAAGAGAATGTGAAAACATAGAAGATAGGATACGTACATTAATAGCAACTGTTGTAGAAAAAATATCAGAAGAAATATCAGATTATTTTAAAAATAAAGGCACTGAGTTTAAGGAAAAGTATGATATTACAATTCCAACTGTTGATGTAAATACCTTAAAAACTAATGCAAAGGAAAGTGCTTTTGATGAAAAGGATGAGTTTAAAGATGTGAAAGAAACACGGCTAGAAAGAAAATGGTATACTTTGTGGACTTATAGACACAAGGTAGAATACATGAAAAAAGTTAAAATAGGTACTATCAAAGAACCTAATAATGCAAAATATTTAAAAAATTTAAAGGATGAATTAAGAGAGAAATACGAAATACTTTTGCAAAATTTGCAAGAGGAGCACATTAAACCTGTTGTTGAAAAATATTGTGAGTCATTTGAAAAAAATATAAACCACCTTATTAAAATGAGAAGTAAATACCTGAACGAGCAGTTACAGGCGAAAGAAACGAATGATCAGATGATAAAGGATGTGGAGGATTTAAAAAAAAAGTTAGAGGATATAGAAGACCGTTTACTAAAAGTAAAAAACCAGGAGGGGCTTTTACGATGATTCCAAAAACAGAGACTCAAAGGATTTATTCAATAGTTGGTAATATCTTTACAGAACTTCAGGGGGATATTAAAAGGCGATATAAATTCAACGACAATTACAACATTGATGATGTGAAGAAACGAATTATTGATGGCTTGCCAGGTATGATTGCATCAAGAACAAATGCCCTTCTTGATGAACTACGAAATTTGCTCCTTGAGGATGCCGCAAACTACCTTAAAAAAGCGCCTATAGACACAAGAAATAATTTTTATAAACAGGGTTTTAAAGAAATGATTGAAAAGTCATTTCAACTCAAACCAGATAATTTAATGTATTCTCATGACCCAAGGGTTATAACCAGTTGTGTTGCAGGTGGTAGTGCACTATTGGTGGGTGGTTTAATTACATTCTTTATTTTTTCAGGTCTTTGGCCAAAGATAATCGCTGGAATTGTTGCCCTTGCACTATCAGGTACGGCAGCAGGAATTACTTATAAGAAAATGCTACCAAAGGCGCGAGAACAATTTGAGAAAGATATTGAATTATTTCTCAATACAACAAAGAAACAGTTGGTAGAAGAATTTGATCGTTTAATAAATAAATTTTTTACTGAATTCGAGATGTTCTGTAAAAATGAGGGTTTTGGGGGATAGATCAACGATGAAAGAAATAACGGTAAAGGAAAAAGAGACGGTCGAGGAAATTGAAAAATTACTCAAAAATATACTTCCCTGGTCGCCATTGTCAATTGATAAAACAATGGATAACAAGCTGGAACAAAGGCCTAAACTGGGAGAAATCTATTTCTTTCAAATTTCCGAAATTACGGTTGCAAACAATAAAGAAGACCTACCGGAATTAATCAGGAAAAGGTTTCTCAATATCCTGACAGCATCCTATAAATCACAGAATAGTATAGTAACGGTATTTAAGGGTGAAAAAGATAAATTACGAGTGTATATTGGTTTCCAGCTCAACATCCATAGTGAAGCAAATACTACAAAACCAGAAGTCTTTCAGAGTATTGTAGAAGGTGTTATTCCAGGCTCAAAAACAAAGCTAGACAAGACAATAAATCTTCCCGCTATGATTTTAGATAAAAAATATGGCGGCATCATTTCAGGAATTCCTACCATAAAAATTGAGGATGAGAAGCAACACTTCAATATCGCTTCTGTAATCCGCAGTCTCTATGGAGAGGAATTTGTCCTGGCAATTATTTCAAAGCCTATTTTGTCTGATGAATTATCTCAACAGTTTTTAAATATATTAAACGCAAGAGATGTTTGCCATCAACTTGCTGTTCAAACGGAAGGTTCGGAAAGTGGCGAAAGTAGAGGCGAACAAAATTCTGAGATGATAACAGAAAATAAAACACTTGCTGAAGGTACTATTAAGCATATTTATGAGAGCGCAAAGGCTTTGTTCAACAAGGATAGCACACATAATGAAGAAGGTTTTTGGGGTATACTCTATAGTTATAGCAATCAAAAATCTACATCTGAACAAAAAGGAGAAAATAAAGAAAAACACTGGGGACAATCGTTAACTAAAGAAATTCAAAATGGTATAGCAAAGGAGTTAGAACAAATAGCAGATAATTATTTAAAGAGGCTAAAAAAAGGGATGCATGTAGGTTTCTGGGAAACTTCAATTACGTTCGCTACTACAACCTTGGAAGGGAGAAATAAGCTGGCAGGCAGCTTTCTGGGGGAATTGGGAAAGCCAACTGAGGAAAATTTCCCTGCCCAATCGTACTTTGCACCTATTGATAAAGACAAGATTCTCCTGATACCGAAGGTTGATAATAGCAGTCAAATATTTCCCAAAAGTTTGTGTTCTTATATTACCAGCGAAGAACTGGTACAAATTGCTTCTCCGCCCATTGAATCACTGCCTGGCTATGAAATAAGAAGAATTCCAGAACTGAGCATGACAGATACACAGCAAGATACTGCACAACAGTATATAAAAATTGGCAGAATATGTGACTATGGGAAAGCAATCCCAGACTCATCATTTAATCTTACCCGGAAAGATCTTTCCAAACACATATTTGTTTGTGGATTAACAGGCAGCGGGAAATCAAATACGGTAAGGCAGTTGATTAAGAATGTTGATGTGCCATTTTTAGTCCTTGAATCTGCCAAAAGGGATTATCGCCAATTGAAGGGAAATGAAAAATTTGAAAATACGCTCAGGATATATACTATTGGAGACGCTGCGGTCGCTCCTGTTCAATTTAACCCTTTTTATATAATTCCCGGTGTTTCACCAACTACCCACATTGATTTCCTGAAAGCCATTTTTAATGCAAGCTTTTCAATGTATGGCCCCATGCCTCACATTGTTGAAAAGTGTTTACACAATATTTACCAAAAGAAGGGATGGAATTTAACAAAAGGCACACATCCCTTTCTATTTAAGGATGGAGAACCTTTAAGAAACAAAGAAAACAATTCTCTATATAAACCTGATGAATCAAAGTTTTGTTTTCCTACGTTAAACGACCTGAAAGAAGAAGTGGAGCTTTATGTGAGTGAATCAAAGTACAGGGGGGAATTAAAAGATAATATACAGGCTGCTATTATTACGCGACTGGAGAGCCTGTGCGTTGGCGCTAAGGGTGTCATGTTTAATGCATTGATGCCTCCGGATATTCAGAACTTCCTTACCTACCCTACAATTTTTGAGTTAGAACCATTGTCAGACGATGATGATAAGGCATTTCTCGTTGGACTAATGCTGGTATTCATCACTGAATACAGGCAATTAACAAATCCTGCAACAAGCCCAGTTGTTAAAAAAAGAAGGTTGGAACATATATTGATTATAGAAGAGGCCCATAGACTGCTAAAGAACGTAAATACTGAACGCCAGATGGAAATGCTTGGCAACCCAAAAGGCAAAGCCGTTGAAACATTTTGTAACGTCATTGCAGAAATGCGCTCACTCGGACAGGGGGTTATTGTCGTAGAACAAATACCCACAAAAATAGCGCCTGATGTTATAAAAAATACAAATACTAAGATAGTTCACAGGTTGGTTTCTAAAGATGATCAATCTTTATTGGCAGGTTCATTAAATCAATCTGATGAAGACGCACTCTACTTAGGTTCATTAAAAACGGGACATGCCTTGTGTCACAAAGAAGGGATGGACAAACCCATTGAGGTAGAAATTAATTATTCAGATGATTCCTGGCAAGTAAGTAATGAAAATGTGAAAAATTTAAAACAGAACAAACAGTTATTGCCAAAAGATGCTTATCTGGAATTAAATGACTTTAAAAGTGTTGTAGGAATAAAAGGAACGTCAACTTGTATTAGATTTATGAATTCAATGTTAATTGCGTCAGGAAATGACGCTCTAAAAATTATAAGTGGAACGATAGAAATCATTGAAGGTATATTGAGACAAAAGGGGCATTATGGCGTTTTTAATGAAGAAACAATTTTGACTTACATAGTCGAAACTCTTATTTCACTATTTAGTCAGGGTATGTATTCAAGGAATGGATTGATTCCAAAAAATATTTATGTTGTTTTAAAAGCCATATTAGTTAAAAAACAACTAGAAAAGGTTTCGGAGTTACAAACAACTATAAAGGAATATTGGAAAACACCGTCATTGGCAGATTATTTACAAGGTGTTATTTACAATTTATCTTTGGAGAGGTTTTCGCAATATCCACAAAAAAGATATACAGATAAAGAAATAACAAATGTTGTAAATGACTATTTTATTTATAATCATGGAGAAATTGTAACTGAATTAATTCATAAACTAAAATTGCTTTTGGGAGAATAAATTATGGTTGAACCTATTTCAGCATCCACAATTGCAGTATCTAAGGAGGCAATATTAGAATCTGGAATAAAAGAAGGTTTTGAGACTGTTTTAAAAGATGGAGGACTTGAAAGTCAGATTAATATAATCAGGAACCGGAATCTTGAGGGTATAGAAGCACACAATAAGGCATTTCTTGAAGAAAGATTTGAAAAATTAAAAGTATCTGCACCATTGTATGAAAACCATCCACAACGCCTTAAGTGGATAGAAAAGTTTGATAATGCAATTGGTAAAGTGCCTGGTTATTTAGAAACACGAGGAAAAACATTATCGGAAAACGTACATTCTGCCAGAGGCGCTTTTGCAGAATTAGCTCGAGCAAATAAAATACAAGAAGCTGGATTGGACTTAAAAGGCATTGGAAAAGAAGTGCACACGAATTTTGGCAAAACAGATATCGATATTCTTGCAGAATCTAAAAATGGGCGGAACATCTGGATAGAGAATAAAGATGTCGAAAATATTTCGCGTGACAAGGATTTTGGTCTTAAGATTGCCAAGATGGAAGATGGTTTGAAAAATGGTGCCATAGATAAGGAAGGAAATAGAATAAAAATAGATGATGCTCTATTTGTGAATAAGGGCAATATTTCTCAGGAGGCAATTGAATATGCCAAATCAAGAGGAATACATATAAAAGAGAATATGGATAACAGAGCATTTAAAGTTTATATCCAGAGGATTTAAAATTATCTTTCTACGGAGAGGAAAAAAATGAAAACCGACATAATAAAGCTAATAGAAGACAAAATAGAGGATTTTAAAGAAAATTATGATTGGAAGCCTACCAAGCTATACCTCCCAAGACACTACGAAGATGATATCTTTATATCAATGTCTGAAAAAGGAAAACTACCAGGTTTAAGTGCTGTATATGGTTTTAGAGAAGAAATCATAAGAAACCATGGTAATAAAATTAGAAATTTAGAAGTTATATGGGATGCAAGCGAACTAAAGGTTGAGTAATGAAGTACTGTAGGTTGGGCAGGGGCTGAAATTACATTTGGTGTAAAAGCAGGGAGTGAATCATTTGATTTTGTTGGGTTTCGCTTCACTCAACCGATAAAGTATTACTCTGTAAAAACATCTTTTTTTGTAAGTTTTTTACAACCCCCTTCAGCCCTATCAGGAGGTAAAGTTTGTTCATGAAAGAAAGATTGCTTCGCTCCGCTCGCAATGACAGAATAAGGTTTCAATGGCCGGTTCATATTTGTAATGACAAAACACAATGCACGACGACAGGATGCAATGCACAATGACAACGTGCAGTGTGCCATCAAAGTGCATAGTCGGTGTCATTGCGAGGGTCTTTTCCGACCTGCCTGTGCCGGCACGGCAGACAGGAGCAATCTCACCGCTTTCACAAGAGAATTGGCTGCGGCTTTGCTGCGTTATGTTATCTGCGTTGGATTGGTTTTTTGGTGCGTGGAGACATCTGTCCGGACAAGAGGATTATTGCAGAAAGGAATAGAGAAACAGGATTAATTTCCAGTTAATAAAGATGGGAGATAAATATGAAATCAGTCAATAAGTCAAAAAAAAATACCTTTCCTTTGTATAACGGATAATATTAGAGCAAAAAACACTAAACCACTAAGG
>CAYJME010000118.1:7892-9875 GCA_964370795.1 uncultured candidatus Brocadiaceae bacterium | reverse complement strand
GATCATTATCGTTCTTTGGGGATATCGCTACAATTGCCGGTTCAACTTCTATTAAAAGCCTTCGACTGATTGGCATTTCAAATTCAAACTCCCATTCGTGCTCGTCAAGTTTACCGCCATCACCATTATTGGTAAACGAGTAATTCATGCGCACCTCACGTTCAAAAACTGTGGCAGGAATTTTGAGGAGTCTGAACCGGGGCGACTGGTCTGGTTCCTGCTCCGGCTCTTCCCATTGACCAAATTTCCAACCTTCTGAGAAGAAGTTTGAAAGGGTAAGGTCTGGTTTTTTTCCAGAGAGTTCTTCAGCCTGGAGAAGTGTGGAATGTAAACTGATGAAAAGAATAAAAGAGATAAAGAATTTACCATGAGCTAATGCAACCTTTCCATAATGCCTCTGGGACCAATTTTTTATTCTTTTTTGTTTCATCGAAATTCTCCTCCCATTACATGCTAATTCTCTGGTAATTATCTAGCGTACCAAAACAACTTCTAAATGTTTCACATTTTTTTTAAACCTCCATTATTTCGTTTATTAATTCCTGAATCTTATCTTTTGTTTCGTTCAAGGTTTTTTTGCCTTTTGATGTCGTTTTATAATACTTTCGTACTTTTCCGTTTACAACCTCCTGATACGATTGAAGAAATTTGTCCTTCTCCATTGAATGAAGAATCGGGTAAAGTGTTCCTGGACTAATATCATATCCATGCTTCTTTAGTTCTTCGATAAACCAAAGTCCATAAATGGGCTCTTTGGATGCATGATGCAGGATATGGATTTTAACAAATCCAAGAAAAAAGTTTCGGACTACTGGATCCATAAAATATTCCATTGCAATATTATCGTATAACGTTATCGGTATTAGATAATAACAAATACAAAAATATTGTCAAGTATTTTTCCCTACACTCAGTTGAAGGATTGTTTCATACGGAGACCGCGGTGCTAATCTTGCGATTAAGGTAATGGTGATATTTTTATTGAATTATAGTATTACTCCGTAAAAACTTCTTTTTTTTGTAAGTTTTTTAGGCAACTTTTTTCATATTTACCGGGAGGTATTTCTTTTTCATCGTAAGAGATGCCCCCCAAAATACGAGATCCTTTTTCAGTAACTTTATACCTCGTTGAACGGGGTATTTTCGATATGAGCCGATGAGCTCTCAGTTTTCTTACTATTCTCGTTATTTTCGAACTCATCTTTTTAATTTCTTGTGCTGATTTTGTATCGCCGAACAAATGTTTCCTCAAATCTTTATTTCTAAAACCGTTAATACTATGAGAGCCGTCTAAAACGGCTTCAAATACTTTGGTTGCTTCCGGGGATAACGGATTAAAGCCGGAATACCAGCGCTGTCCATCCTGGACAGGTTGAGCAAGTTGCTCCAGTTCTCTTATACAATCATTCAGGGGTACGACAGCAGATAATGCTGACAGATAACGCTCATTGGCAATTTTTGATACTTCGGCATAACGGTAAAGATTGAATACGCTCTTGCCCTTCTTTTATCCCATCTTGTTCCTGTACCTTCCGTGCAATGTCTTCCTTACTGATTCTGCTTGAATCCAGGTATATCGCCGGTCTGGCTTCTTTCCTTGCAATCTCCTCCCTATGCTCTTTGACTCTCTCTGAAGTCTTCTGCGCATAGTTCTTGAAATTCTTAAACAATACCTTCTCTTGAAACAAATACCAGTGCCGTTGACTCTTTTGAAAAAATGGTAAAATATGCCCTTTAAAAATCATTCGATCAAACGTTGAAAGCACACCTATGATTTTGCTATGATATCGTTCAATAAACTTCTCCATAGCCGTCCTCCTCTATCGTGTATACACCTGTGGTTAGGATTCCACTTTAAAAAAATCAAATATACACTATTGGAGGACGGTTTTAAAGCTTTCGTTGCGGCTACGCCGCGCTATGTAGTCTCAACCGTGCGGTGCCTGCCGGGGTCGGTTCTGACCATTGCGAACGGTGTGTGCT
>CAYJME010000118.1:0-7882 GCA_964370795.1 uncultured candidatus Brocadiaceae bacterium | reverse complement strand
ACAGGCGCAACTATTGGCGCCATAGCTTACACCTATTTTGGCTATGCTGGACGCAATGCAGTTGCAGGTTGGCGAGGGCATGATCCGGAAAACACTCCCGGCCTTAAGACTACACACACTTGCTATTTTTTTACCACGACTTGTCAGACACATGCGCATAATAATTACATAGACGGTCTCGAAGGAATAGATGATTATTCCCATCTTATTGTGCTTTGCTGGCTGGATAAGGCGGGTAAAGTAAAACCAAACAGGCTGTCCAAGAATGCGGACATCCTTCATCTACCCATTGCGAGAGGGATAATTTGGTTGAGGTTATACAGCACAATGATATAATGAAGCACAGCGAGATCTTCAAAACAGAATCACGATAAAGAAAGTAGAAACCATGATAAAAAGAGAGAAAATCAACATCTTTCATAATTCGTAACAATTCGGTTTTTTTGAAGATATTCAGGAGGCTATAATGACGACAAGAATAAATCTTTTTACCATAGGTGGTATTACTGCGATTGTATACGCCGGTTTTACGTTGTTTCTTTATGTCTACCTGTGGACACACTGGAGTGTTCTTAAAAGCAACGATGCCGGCCAAATACTCACCATAATTCATCAGAATCGCGGTGAATGGAAGGCTATGTGGTGGGGCATTACGATCATCCCCTACGCCTTAATTCCTACGTTTCTGGCAGTATTGAGGTCTCTCTGGAAGGACGAAATGGCAATATCCTCAATGGCCATTACGGCGGGAATGATTGCCCTTATCCTGGGAATTATTGGCCCGTTGAGGAGCGCCACCGTAACTGGATCACTGGCTTATATTCATGCATTTGGAAATGAGGCGCAGAAAGTTGCAGCACAGGTGATGTATACCTGTGGTGAATCTTATGGCAAGGGACTTTTTTGCCTCTTTGGCGCTACCTGACTACTTGGCTGGGTGGGCCTGTCAGGCCTGGCAATAGTGCGAACAACGGTATTTCCCCATTGGTTTGGCTGGCTAGGTATTGTTGTTGCCTTGCTTTATCTTGTAGGCCTTCTTGGGAAATTTCTATGGAATCCCCTTGTAACGTCTCAGGTCGTTGCATTTTTTCTCTTTTTGTTGTTTGTTATAATCACAGGATTGCGGTTATTCAAAATCCCATATTCCTGAGAAAATCGGCATCTCCTTGTCGGAATTAACGAGGCTACGTATCGGTTCGCTTGCGCTATAACCCGCAGGTTTGCCCGACTCTCCATTGAGAGCCATTGTCAGGGAACTTAGCGTTTCAGGTTACCCCTGCACCTCCCTCGGGTTAATTCCCCTTCGCAAAAGGGTTCGGCTGCGGCTTTGCCGCACCGGGAATTAAAGGCTTGTCAATACACCCGGGCATGCCGGCTATTGCTGTTGGAATGGCTGCTGGTGGTCTTTTGAATGTCAGAAAAGTGGCTGAAACGATGAGTAATAAAATCACAAAATCAGAAGCAGTAATTTTATAATGATGTACAATCGATACTATGCATGTCAGTAATTTTATTATAAGCCATGAAGTTCCCCTGCGATTGGGGGGATTTTTGGTATTTTGGGAATCATGTCCCTCTGGGAAATGATTACACCCAGAAGGGTGCTCACAATCTCGAAACCACTCCGATGGATTAACAATATGGGTATTGTATTCCTCAACAGCTTCCTGCTACGCATTATCTTTCCATCGGCAGCAGTTGGTGTGGCGACCTTTGCACAAAAACACGGCTGGGGATTCGATTCCATCCTATCGAAATTATACTATCCATGCTCATAAAATTCGCTGTAATCGTTGTTATAGGACCGCCGGTAGTGAGCGTAATCGTATTTGAGGTAGTACTCAATGCCACGTCCATGTTTAACCACGGTAATTTATATATCCCCCGCAATATCGATAAGGTAATGCGATGGTTCATGGTAACACCCGACATGCATCGGGTGCACCACTCAGCTGACTCCAACGAAACGAATACCAACTTTGGCTTCAATATGCCCTGGTGGGATCGATTGCTGGGAACATATAAAAATCAGCCGCATCTGGGTCACGAGGGTATGATTATCGGCCTCCGGGAATTTCGTGACGTCAGACAAAGCACAATACTTCCGCTCATGCTGGCAATACCCTTTGTTGGTAAAACATGAGGAACCTGCGAAATCCCTGGTTTCTATTAGGTTTATGAAGATATCCGTAATCATTCCCACTCTCAATGAAGAACTCAATATCGAAAAGACACTCCAGAGCGTACTAAAACAAGAGGATGATTACGAAATTTATGTGGTGGATGGGGGAAGTGCGGATAATACGGTTGCTTTAGCCGAACGATATGCCCCGGTAATAAAGAGCAATCGCGGGCGATCAACACAAATGAATGCAGGGGCGCGGCTTTGCACGGCGGATATCTTACTCTTCTTGCATGCCGATACTTTTTTGCCTGATAATGCCTTTCGTGAGATAAGAAAAAGGATGAAGGACAATACCGTTGCGGGTGGGTCATTTTATCTTGCATTTGATGGAGATAACTTTATATTAAAGGGCGTCTCATTTATCACCCGCTTTAATTTCAGACTCTTCCACTTTGGGGATCAGTGCATTTTTGTAAGACGGAATGTTTTTGAAAACCTCCAGGGATACAAGGACATCCCCATTATGGAAGACTATGAATTTTACAAGAGACTGAGCGGGCAAGGAAAGGTCATCCTTTTAAGAATGCCGGTAATTTCCTCTGCGCGAAGGTTTATCAAAAAAGGCATACTTCGGCAATTACTTATTAATAAATGTGTGGTTTTATCCTACTGGGTAGGTATAGATATTCACACCATTAAACGGTTTTATGACGATTTGAGGTGAAAATATGCAGATATTGCTAACAAATGACGATGGTATTTACGCACCCGGGATTGCGGCATTAAAACATCAGATTCAGGATTTAGGGCAAATTACGGTCGTAGCGCCTGCTATAGAACAGAGCGGCGTGGGACATTCCATTACCTTCAGCCAGCCGCTCCGTATCCGGGAAGTACATTTAAACAACGAATTTATTGGCTATGGTATAAGCGGTTCACCGGCGGACTGCGTAAAGCTGGCCATATATGAGATTATGGAAAAGGAACCTGACGTGGTTATTTCGGGACTCAATATGGGGGCAAATGTTGGTATTCACATCCTCTATTCAGGCACCGTAGCTGCCGCTGTTGAGGCGGCTATTATGGGATTTCCTTCAATTGCAGTCTCCTTTGAAATTACCGAACATTATGCAGACGTCCGCGATGCGGCAAAAGTGGCAAGAAACGTTATAGAACGTATCATTAAGCATAAGTTACCCAGAGGCTCTTTGCTGAATGTAAATATCCCTTCTCGTCCCGCCAGTCAAATTAAAGGGATTGCAATAACCCGGCAATTTGCTCGTGATTTTAAAGAAACCTTTGACAAACGCACCGACCCGAGTGGAAAAGCATATTACTGGCTGATGGGCACTGACAAATCGATCCATCATGAAGAAGGAACGGACCTGAGCGCCGTAAACGAAGGCTATATTTCCATCACCCCCCTCCGCTATGATTTGACTGACCAGGCCTTGTATAAAAAAATTGAGGGGTGGGATTGGAAATATATAATTCCTGAAAAATAACAAAAAGGTATATTAACCAAAGAGGACACGGAAAACGCAGAGAAAACAGGCAAAATCAACAGCTATCATGCTATAAATCTCATTAAAAAGGCAAGTTTTACTTGAAATTGGATAGTAAATTTGTTAATTTGTTCACACAATATTTGTTTAACCTGATGATAATTCAGTACTTATTATCAGGATGGCAACGAAGCGGTTTTCTTAAAACAATTGGGGATTGTTAACGAAATGAGAAATTTTCTTTTTAACTTTTTTGAGCGATTGGAAACCAGTATTTACCGGGTAAATGGAAACGGAAACGGAAAAAACAAGGTTCCCGAACTACCCAAACAGGATCTAAGGTTAGAGAGTGCGGCTGGGAGGACCGTTTATCATACTCCCGTATCGACAAAAACCCCATTAGACACGGCTATAAACAGGGCTCAGCACTCTTTACTCAGTAGTCAAAGTTCCGATGGGCATTGGGTTGGAATTTTAGAGGCAGATACGACCATAACCTCTGATTACATCATGTTGATGCACTTCCTGAGAAAGGTGGACCACGAGAAACAAAGAAAGGCTGCACGATTAATCATTGACCATCAGCTTCCCGATGGTGGCTGGAATATTTTTTACGGCGGTCCGAGTGAAATTAGCGCTTCAGTAAAGGCGTACTTTGCCTTAAAACTGGCTGGATATGCCGATGATGAGATTTTTATGCAGAGGGCCAGGAAGCGCATATTGGATATGGGTGGAATCATGAAGGCTAATTGCTTTACCAAGATTTATCTGGCCATGTTTGGTCAGGTTGATTGGCAGGCAGTGCCCGCCGTCCCTGCGGAAATGATCCTCTTCCCGCCGGGATTTTATTTCAGTATTTATGAGATGTCCTACTGGTCGAGGTGTATCGTTGTCCCGCTTTCCATTGCTATTGATAAAAAGCCACATATCCCCGTGGGAGACGACCTGCTGAAAGAGCTTTATCCGGTACCCCGCGATAAGGTTGTTTATCGTATCAAAAGAGACCAGCCGGGATTAAGCTGGCGTAATTTCTTTATTGACGCCGATTGTATCTTCAGGCGTTACGAACAAAATACCATTAAATTTGTAAGAAGGATTGCGATAAAGAAGGCCGAAAAATGGATGCTGGAACATATGGAAAAATCGGGTGGAATTGGCGCTATCTGGCCGTCAATTATTAATTCCATTTTTGCCATGAAATGCCTTGGCTATCCTGATGACCATCCAGCAATGGTGAGTCAGCTTAAAGAGGTGGAATCTTTAGTCATATATGAAAAAGACAGACTTTATCTGCAACCCTGTGTATCTCCCGTGTGGGACACGGCTTGGGCGATCATTGCGCTCCATGATTCAGGATTACCGGCTACCCATCCGGTCTTGCAAAGGGCTGCTCAGTGGCTCTTGAGCAAGGAGGTGCGTACGTATGGAGACTGGGCATTAAAGTGCAAGGTGCAGGAACCAAGCGGGTGGTATTTCCAGTATGCAAATGAATTTTACCCTGACACGGACGACAGCGCTGCCGTACTTATGGCGTTGCAGCGTGTGACGATGCCCGAAGGCACTCATAAGGAAAAGGCGATTCTCCGCGGTTTGCGATGGATACAGGCCATGCAGTGTGATGACGGCGGTTGGGGGGCGTTTGATAAAAACAACAATAAATCGCTCTTAAACTACATTCCTTTTGCCGATTTTAACGCATTATTAGACCCCAGTACCAGTGATGTGACCGGAAGATGTCTGGATTTTATGGGGCGGATTGGATTTACTCATAATTATACCAATGTCCGTGCGGCTATAGAATATCTCAAAAAAGAGCAGGAAAAAGACGGTTCATGGTTTGGACGCTGGGGCGCAAACTACATTTACGGCACATGGTCAGCGCTTACCGGGCTTATTGCAGTTGGAGAGGACATTAACAAACCCTATATTAAAAAGGCCGCCGGGTGGCTAAAAAGCGTCCAAAATTCTGACGGCGGATGGGGTGAGACGATAAAGTCCTATGATGACCCAACATTGAAGGCGATTGGGAATAGTACTGCTTCCCAAACAGCATGGGCGCTCATGGGATTATTCCTTGCAGGCGAGGTAAAATCGAAGGCCGTCGAACTCGGCATTGAATTCCTCCTGAAAAGGCAAAAAGATGACGGAAGCTGGGATGAAACCGAATGGACGGCAACGGGTTTTCCAAAAGTCTTCTATCTGAAATACCACATGTACCGCAACTACTTCCCGTTAATGGCAATCAGCAGATATCGCAATCTTATCCAGAAATCATAGTCGAAATAGTAGTAAGCAAGCCTTGTATTTGATATAACAGGGGCGTATTGCTATGCGCCCCTGCTTTGGTATTACTCTATAAAAACTTCTTTTTGGTAACACCTTTTGCTTAACGGTTATCCGAATATCCTTTTGATGTTTCATTTAAGGGAGGATAATTCTATGGTTACTTATCGAAAACTAAAGATATTAATTTTTACTGCAAAATCTAACAAAATCATTATTATCTCATCCGTATGGTTTCTTCTCTCATTTGCCTTACTTTGTTATCCCTCCAGCGCAGAAGAAAAGATCCTTCAATTCCACAGCGATATCACCGTCCACGAAGATTCCACTATGACCGTTTGCGAGACAATAAAGGTCGTGAGTGAAGGAAGTGAAATCAGGCACGGCATCTACAGGGATTTCCCCACGAAATACGAGGACAACACGGTTGGTATGGAACATGTGGTAGGTTTTGATATAGCATCGGTAATACGCGATGGCGAACCTGAAAGCTATCATACTAAAATGATGCCCAATGGTAAACGTATTTATATCGGAAAAAAAGAAGTCTTTGTAAATCCAGGAGAGCACACCTACACAATACTCTATAAAACAGACCGGCAAATTGGCTTTTTTAAAGACCATGATGAGTTATACTGGAACGTCACGGGAAATGGCTGGGTGTTCCCGATTGATGAGGTATCCGCAACGGTTTACCTTCCTGCCGGTATTCCACGAGAGGCTGTTGTGAGAGATGGGTATACAGGGTTTTATGGGGGACGTGGAACCCAGTACAAATCATGGTATGATGACGTTGGCGACATTCATTTTGTTACCACGGAGCCCCTGAGAAGCCACGAGGGGCTTACCATAGTCGCTTCCTGGCCTAAAGGCTTTATTAAACCACCAAGCCTTTTCATGAGATGGTCATATTTTATTCGTGATGCGAGGATGTTGCTGATCGCTGGTTTGGGAATACTCGTTCTGTTGGCATATTATCTCTTTGCATGGAGTCGGGTGGGAAAAGACCCGAAAAAGGGCGTTGTTATGCCTATCTACACCCCGCCTCTGGGTCTATCCCCTGCAGCCATCCGCTATATTTTAAAGATGGGGTATCATAACAAGGTCTTTGCTGCATCGCTCATTAATTTAGCCGTGAATGGATGCCTTACTATTAAAGAAAATTCCAAATATCTTCTGGAAAAAAAGCCAAGACCTGACCCGAATCAGAAACTTTCACAGGAAGAAGAATCTTTATATGCCTATCTTCCGGAAACCCTGGAGCTGAAACAGGAAAACTACGCCATTATCAGTTCCCTGATTGAAACACTCAAGGATTCATTAAAAAAATCGCTCATAAAACGATATTTTGTGACCAATATGATGTATCTTATCCCGGGGATTGGCATTTCACTCAGTTTAATTATAGGCGAATTTTTAATGCTGATATCCGAATTTGTATATGAAAAATCAGGTCCGCTTATTGTACTTGTTGCCACGTGTCCCTTACTTTTAGGAATAAATGTGCTTTTTGGATATCTTTTAAAAGCCCCGACATTACCCGGTAGAAAGGTGATGGATCAGATCGAGGGTTTTAAGATGTATCTTTCCGCAGTGGAAGGCGACCGTCTGAACCGTATGAATCCACCAGATAAAACACCGGAACTCTTTGAGAAATATTTGCCCTATGCACTGGCGTTGGACATAGAACAGCAATGGGCAAAGCAGTTTACCGAAGTCCTCCTGAAGGCAGCAGGCGCGGGGACTGAGTATCCCCATGGAAGGTATTCACCGCGGTGGTACCATGGGCACTCCTGGAATATTATTTCGCCCACCGATTTTACTGCTTCTCTGGGAAAGTCATTTACCCACGCCATTTCATCATCATCACATCCCCCGGGCTCAAGTTCAGGCGGAGGCTGGTCTGGAGGTGGCGGCGGAGGCGCCGAATGCGAGCGCGGCTGCGGTCGCGAACGTGGCGCAAAGATGG
>CAYJME010000117.1:0-9939 GCA_964370795.1 uncultured candidatus Brocadiaceae bacterium | reverse complement strand
TCTATACCTTTGCTGCAACCGCCGGGGATAAAGTGACGATCCAGCTTGGTGTAACTTCGGGCGATATGAATCCTTTTCTGGAATTATTTGACTCGACAGGGAGACGGATTACTTATAGCGTTGCAGAAATTAATACAACTCTCACAACGGGTGGTAACTATATCATTGGAGTCTCTGATTCTAACCATAATGGCACGGGCAGGTACACCTTAATATTCCAGAAAAACAATAATACTTGTCCAGAAGTAGCAATAATTACGCCCAATGGAGGTGAAGTAATCGCTCCCGGCTCTCCTAACACAATTACCTGGAATACGCCAAATTCAAATGTTATTGTCTCCCAGGAAATTTGGTTGTCAACCGATGGGGGACAGACTTTTCCAACGTCCCTTGCTATTGGCCTTGCAGGTTATGCACGATCTCTTACATGGACGGCTCCGGCAGTCCTTAGTACGACGAAGGGACGCATTCGTGTCATTGTAACTGATACGTCGGGGATTCGTACGCCTGATGACAGTGATGATGATTTTATTGTACTTCCGGTGATTTTGAGTAGCTATACGTATGACAAACTCAACCGCCTTATTCAAATTGATCATGAAGACGGGACAACAATTACGTATAAGTATGATTCAGTTGGAAATAGAATAACCCATAGAATCTGGAAGTAACCTGCTCATTAAAGTATAGGTATGGTATGGTATGGTATGGTATGGTTTCGGTGCGGGACAACCGGTGGTTCTTGCACAGAGAATTCATCAAAAAAGACGGTGAGTAAGCAAAATGTTATTTTGATAATTTTAAATGGTATTTCCGTTCTGAGCGGAGCGGTAGCTGTGAGTGAGCACAACGAAGTACGGCGGGATAAATGAAATTCAACATCGATGTTATCAGAAACCGTGATTAAAAATAACATTATGGTGATCGCATTGGGCGGAAATGCCCTTATCAGAGAAGGACAGAGGGGTACTATTTCTGAACAATTTGAAAATGTACAAAAGAGCCTCGATGGTATTATCTATTGCTTAAAACAAGGATACGCAGTGGTCATTACCCATGGAAATGGCCCGCAGGTAGGTCAGATGTTACTCATGGTTGAGGCAAGCAAGGCGCAGGTGCCGGAACTTTCCCTTGGTGTATGTGTGGCAGATACCGAAGGTACTATAGGATACATGATTCAGCAGTCACTGACCAACCGGTTGCGAAAGGAGGGGAATGGCAGATGCGTTGTTACCCTCCTCACCCAGGTTATTGTTGACAAAAACGACAGGGCATTTCATAATCCCACAAAACCTATTGGGCCATTTTTTACCAGAGAAGAGGCTGAACGTCTTCACCATGAAAAAGGCTGGCATATCGTTGAAGACGCCCACAGGGGATACAGACGGGTTGTGGCATCGCCAAATCCATTAAATATTGTGGAAGAGCGGGCAATCAAAAATCTTTTGAAAGCCGGCGACATCGTTATTGCGGCAGGTGGGGGTGGTATTCCCGTTATTCTGAAGGAGGATGGGACACTGGAAGGGGTTGATGTTGTTATTGATAAAGACCTCGCATCCAGCGTTCTTGGGCGTGATATAAGAGCACACTGCCTTATGATGCTGACGGGCGTGGAACATGTCTTTTGCAACTTCAAACAGCCTGATGAGCGCCCGTTAAACGCCTTAACGGTGGGAGAAGCTCAAAAATATTTAGAAGAAGGTCATTTTCCACCGGGGAATATGGGGCCGAAAATCCAGGCAGCCATAAATTTTCTGAATTGGGGCGGAGCGTTGGCAGTCATTACCTCAATTGATAAGGTACAGGAAGCGCTCGAAGGTAAAACAGGCACGAGGATTATAAAATAATGAACGTCTTTTTATAACGATGTAGTGGCAAGGCGTGCCTTGCCACTACAGGGTCGTTTGAAGTTCCTATTTCTGATACCATTTTCCGCTTGAATCCTGTAACCAATCACCTTTTTTTGCCTTATTAGCAATTTGAATTGCCCTGCGTTGTCCTACTTGTTCCGGGGTAACGCCTTCTTTTTTTGCAATATGGGCATAGACCTTTTTCCTATCCTCATTTTCACTCTGGACAACGTCCTCCTTCTCGCGCATACCACCAATAAACTGCAAATAACCCTTATTATCCTCCCCAACGATTCCTTTTGCCTTTAATTCATTGAGAATGGGAATATGCCTTTCCATCTCTGCCTTTATTGCGCTTATGTCCTCGCCTGCAATCAGGGCACTTGTTAAAAAACTTCCCGTAATTAAAATAAACAGAAAAGACAGCCACATTTTTAATTTCATTTTTCCCTCCTTATCGAGAAAGTTTCAACGTATCTATAGGTTATTGAGCGGGTTTTGGCGCTTCTTCGGTTTTCCCGGCCTCTGTTGTTACGGTTTGCGTGCCGCCTTCAACTGGTTGTCCGCTTATGGTTTGAGCAGCCTTGTCCAAATCACCAAAGAACGTTTCCAGTTCTCTGTCGATCCTGATATTCACATCAACGGTAATTTGCATGGGTTTTACTTCCACCTCTACTTTATGCTCAGTTTTACACCCCTGAGAAAAAATTAATAATGCCAAACAAGACGCCACAAAATATTTTTTCATTACTTCCTCCTTACAGATGATTTTCAGTTATCCAGTACAATGAAACCATACTACTATATCATTCTTACCTCCTTATTTGCATCGTTTTTTCAAATTAGGCATTACGGCAACTTATTTCTGCTACCAAGACACTAAGAAAAAACGTGTGTCTTAGTGCCTTTGCAACATGTTTAAAATTTCCAAACGTCAAGTTGGTAGGTCAACCGTCCCGGTTGACCAAATCAAAAGCAACAAACGGATACAGGACAGGACAAGCGAGACGCTTGTCCTACCAACACCTCCTCAAAACCCGTTTAATTAAAATGAAAATTCCTCTGCAAACAAGTTTCCTGTTCCAGCCGTTGAAATACTCATTCACCCTGCTGCATGAGTTCGCTTAAACTCGAACCGTAATACAACATTTTCTCAAGCGGCAACTTGAAATTAAGATTAAAGCGTATTCCCTGAAAATGCGCCCGCGGCTCTCCTTCTACTTTTACAAGCCCCATGCTTCTGCTAAAACCAAACGGTAACAAATCTCCAGGATGTCCATCCATCTGCATGTGAATAAGCAGGTCATCGTCCTGAGTGAGTAATGAAAGTTTTGCCCAGTTATAGGTAAAATTTTTCAGGGCCTCCCGGGCAATTTGCATCTGAATAGTCTGCTGTACGCCAGGCGCTCCGGGTATGAGGGTATCCGAGCTTAAATTAAGAGTCCCACCCTCTCCCGGTGTCGAATAGAGAAATCCATCCATGACTTTTATTTTCCCGTCTCTATAACTCACCGGAATACGCCCATTCACTGCGCCTTCGCCTTCAGCGCTTCCCAAATTAAACTGCTTAAATATGTCCGCAAGTTTCAGACGGTCACAGTACAGAATAAGATCCAGCCCGCTTTTCTCCGAATCTAAATGCAGTCCATGGGTATACACATGCCCGCCACACCACGACAAACCACACTTTTCAATAAAAATAGATGCTGGCGATTCGATCTCTAATTCCATTTCCCCATCAGTCATTTCAATATCACCCCAGGCAAACCGTTTGAATTTTAAAATTTGTTCCCGTTCGCTCCTGAAACTCAATAAATCCGGCAATTTAAGATCTAAATTTATACCTTCAAATACCATCTTTTTTTCAGCGTTTCCTATCTTCGCATTATGCATTGCTACGAAACCACCGCTTGTTATCGTGCTACCCAGCATGTCGCATTTACCCTGAAGATCCACATTTCCTTCAAACGACATCCCCGCTAATTGGGAAGAAAACTTTTCCATGTCCATTTTTATAACTTTTTCCGGTTCGGCAACTTTAAAATCTATATGCGCAAGGAGATTCTTGTTGTCATTCATTCCTACCTTTCCTGAAAAATTCATCAGAAAATCCGGTATTAAATCCTTGTACTGACCTGCAAAAAGCAAATCCAACCCGTTCTGATACGGTGTGGCAGAAATTGCCCCTAATTCCAAATCAGCGTATTTTATAACACCCACATTAAAATAGCTCTGCTCATCATTTCTATAGACAACTTTCTCTTGTTTTGTTGATGGAAATGGCCATTGAAAGGGAACCTTTGCCTGTATTTTTTCTGTATGCAAACTACCCGTATTAAATTCAGCGTCTCCAAATTTCGCAAAGGCCTTTATGGTGGGATACTGCGTGGTATCAATTAAAGACTGGCCATATAACCAGAAATCCGGAATATTTAAGAGCATAGAGGCAGAGTCATATTTTATCTGAGATATCTTCATTGCATATTGTACCGTGCCCTTTGTGCCTTTACCTTTCACGCCAATTGAAAAAACATTCGGATTCATGCCCATCTTTTCCTTCGACCCCTGAAATTGGATGGGTTCTCGCGTGCCTGGAGAATTCACCGTAAATGACCAGTCGTCCCTTGTTTTTTTGCCTTTCAACGTCAGGGGTAAAGATTCCGAATTGGCAAGCTTTAACCAAAAGCCACTTTTGTCCATTAATTCTTTATTTAAACCCACATTCATTTTTCCCTGGAGGGATATGTCTTCCTGAGTAATGTGGAGATTAAAATCGGTATTCTGATCCATAGTTATTTCTATGGGAAAAGGCGACAGCATACAAAAACGGGAAAAATGAGCGCTCACCTTATCTTCCGTCTTTGCAACTTTTATCACCAGAGGAACATCCCCCGGCGAGTTCTGAACTTTATACCCGGCGTAATCAAGATCCAGATCGTCAAGAATCAACTGTAGTCCAAGGTCATTTGATTGAAGGTCGTACGTTACATGCATATTGGCCTGAGCTGAAAATTTTAATCCAGGCACAAGATTCCTCAACCGGGGGTGCGACCCTATTTGTATATCATATTCTGTGTTGCGAGCCTTTTCTTTTGTTACGAGAGGTTTCATTTTCAAGTTAAAGGGAACTCTCGATGTCGTATATCCCGATTTTACAACAATCGTGGCATTGCGCATCTCAAACAAATCAAAACTTATCGGGGGAGTCCATGGTTGGGCATTGTCCTTTGCTGTATCTGAAGAACTCTGGAAAATAGTATTTAAATCGATCCCTGGCACTATGATTTTCCCGTCTTTATACGCTGCCTTAATTTTAACCCCGTTCAGAAAAATCTTATGAATATGTTTTTTCATCAAGCCCGGCAAGGAATAATCTATACGGGCAGAATCAAACGATAAAACAGGAGTTGCTTTTGTTCCCCACTCAAAAGACGCCAGGTCAAGTCCGCCCAGGTTGAATTTTCGGACGTCACAGGTAGCCCTGTCAAAGCCCATCCTTTCCGCTATACCGGGGAGCAATTTCCTTTCCAGATAAACCGGGATTGAAAAATATATGCCGCACAATACGGTAAAAACAATGATCGCTATTACAACAGAGCGAAAAAGTATCTTCTTTTTCTGAGCCATATAACCAATTCCTTATCAGAGATTTGTCATAACCTTTTGTGAAATACTATAAAACCAGATGGATGCAAATGCAAGTATACAATGATAAAATTTCCTTGATAGCCTTCTAAGCACTGATAGAATACAATGAGCATTTCAGTTCACTGCGAAACTATAAAGAACGCAAAAAAAAGACGCATGATTTTGCGTCTCTGCCACCTTTTGCGGGTTCAATCGGCCACGATTGAACCTGAATATTGAGCGTATCTGTGGACTTTGTGGCAAGTTTGAGGTTCCTTAACATTTATATATGACACCTTCTGAATAAAAAGAGCTGGACATGGAACTCCTATATTTTATTGTAAGCGTGGTATCGTTTATCGTCGTTGGTCTTTTATTTTATGGAAAATATCTTTTCAAACGAAGAAAGAAATAAATTTTATGAATACCAGAGGATTATTTGAACGACATCCACTCTACACCCGCATATTTATCTTATTTATCCTCTTTTATTTTGGAATTACCCCTATGACATCGGCAGCGCAGAACAAAAGACAGCCCGCTCCGGAACTGGCCGGTGGCGCGGCCTGGTTTAATGTATCAAGACCTTTATCTCTGGCAGATTTAAAAGGGAAGGTAGTGCTCCTCGATTTCTGGACATACTGTTGCATCAATTGCATGCACATCATACCCGACCTTAAAAAACTGGAAACAAAGTATCACAAAGAACTGGTGGTCATCGGGGTACATTCCGCAAAGTTTCAAAATGAAAAAGAATCGGAAAATATTCGGCAGGCCATCCTCCGGTACGAAATCGAACACCCTGTAATCAACGACAGCAATTTCATACTCTGGCATGCTTATAGCGCCAGTGCATGGCCCACCCTGGTGCTGATTGACCCGGAAGGGAATATCGTAGGTTCTGATACCGGCGAGGGACATTACGAAATATTGGACAAATTAATCGGGAAACTCATCTCTGATTATCGTTCAAATAATCTTATGAACGAACAACCCATACCCCTTTCATTAGAAAAACACAAACTCGGCGCTTCGTCTCTTTCGTTTCCCGGCAAGGTATTGGCAGATGAAACATCGAACCGTTTATTTATTGCCGATTCCAACCATAACCGGATTATCATAACCAATTTAGAAGGACAAGTACTTGATATCGCCGGCAATGGTAAGACGGGAAGAGACGACGGCGCCTTTTCGGATGCCAGTTTTAATCATCCACAGGGGATGACGCTTCACGGCGACTATTTATATGTGGCGGATACAGAAAACCATCTTATTCGCAGGCTGGACTTAAAGGCAAAGACGGTTAAGGCCGTTGCAGGCACGGGTAAACAGGCGGCATTTATGGACACGGGTGGAATGGGCATATCATCACCCATAAATTCACCGTGGGATATTGTCTATCTGGACAATAAGCTCTATATAGCCATGGCAGGGGCACATCAAATATGGGAGATGGATTTGGAAACGACCGTTTTTCAACCATTTGCCGGAAGTGGAAAAGAAGGACGTATTGACGGAGCACTGGATAGGTGTGCGCTGGCGCAACCAAGCGGCATTACCGTTTCCGGCACAAAACTCTACTTTGCGGACAGCGAAGTAAGTTCGATTCGCTCCGTGGATTTAGAAAAAAACGTCGTCAAGACGGTTGTAGGAGAAGACCTTTTTGTTTTTGGAGATACTGATGGGAAAGGGGCGGAGGTACGTCTCCAGCATCCCCTTGGAGTCATTAACTATAATGGACTTATCTACATTGCCGACACATACAACCACAGGATTAAAGTCATCAATCCCCTGGATACGACATGCCGTACCTTCGCAGGGACAGGGAAACCCGGATATGTTGATGGTAAAGAACCGCAATTTTACGAACCCGGGGGACTGGGCGTAGCAAACAATAAATTGTACATTGCTGATACGAATAACCACGCCATCCGCGTGATTGATATGAAAACAAAAGAGGCAAACACCTTGCAAATTAAGGGGCTTACACCAGAAATATCAGTAAATATTCCGCAGCCTGAATCACTGCCCTTTGCGAAGTCGTTGGAGTTGTCGCCAAAAACCTTGAAAGCAGAAACGGATATTCAATTAACCCTGGACATCAACCTCCCCGGTGGCTATCATTTCAATCCACATGCGCCATTGATATATAGAATCGAAGCCGGAAAGGGTGTCTCGGTCAACCAGGATAAGCGCGAAGTGGTTTTGGAGAAACCTGTATTGCCTATAAAGATTTCGTTAAAAACAGATGCTGAACAACGGAATACTGAAGTAAAAGTATCTGCAAGTTTTTATTATTGCAGGGAGGACAATCAGGGGGCATGTTATATTGACGCGGTAATATGGCACTTACCGGTAAAGATTGAAAAAACCACGGGAGATACTGCGGTAACGTTGGATTATCAGGTAAAATTGCCATAAGAGAGCGTGAACGCCTTGAACAAATTGGCATGCAAATATCATTGCGAGCGACAGCGAAGCAATCCTTCCTTAAATTTCATATTTTTAGGAGGAATCAACTCTTTTTGGCGACTGGTTCTTGCTCACCGATGTAAATCGTCCATCGCCGTCTATAGACATATTTAATTAAATTTTCGGCCAATTTTCATCCATAATTTAAAATACCTATCTTTATTTATTATGATCACCCTTACACCATTATTGACGGAGATTTTTGCATCACCTGGGGCAGCCTGGCCGAATGCTACCATCATAAAGGCGTTATCTCCCCTGCACGGCGGGTTCGATACTTAACGCTTATTTGTTTATGGTTAAGGTTTATCAAAGAGGAACTCCAAGAAGATAATACAGATAAGATTCGTGAACATATCAAAAATCTTGAGAAACTTACAGCATATTGCATCATTAAGCGATACTGTGAAAACGAGGATAACAACCAAACTAACAAGTTAATAGAGAAACGCTATGCAAAGGCTTATTTCGATAAAAAAAATATGGACAAATTTTGCATAGACAAAAAGCTTGATACCTTAGGTGAATTTTTTGGTTTGAGCAATTTCAACGAATCTGAAAAAAAGCAACTAAGAGATGCCCTGCGTGCTAATACTAAGAGAAAAACCAGTTTTATGTTTATCAAAAAATGTGCAAGAACTTGAATTTGATACCATTTCTGAGATTTCAAAGGTCAAAAGCAAAAGACAAAAGCGCCATGGATAGATCATAAAGACGGAAAATGTACGATTATTCTCTCACAATACAGAAAAAGTTCTGAAGAAGTAGAAGAGCTTCGTAAGGCTGCAATTCATGGTTATCGAATCGGTAATGCCTGGAAGATGCTTTGTGAGCTTGGCATGTGAGATTGATTTTCATTTGTATTCTTTATGCTTTCAAGATACATTAATTACCTGGACTTTTTCTTTGGTTATATTTTTGCGAGAAAACACAAAATGGAAAAAAAATATACTGCAATAGTCCGTAAAAGTAAGCTTGAATACGTTGCTGTATGCTTAGAACTAAATGTAACCGCTCGCGGTGATGACTTAGCAGATGTTGAGAAGAACCTCAAAACTGCAATAGAGATCTATCTTGAAGATGCGAAAGAACACCCTGAGACGGTTATATCACCTATTTCAATGGAAGAATTTATCGAATTCCTGAAAGACACGGAACCTGAATGGTACAAAGAATCTGGGTCAGGATTTATTTTAAGGCCTTTGGAAGTACACGAGGTACCGCAATATGCCTAAGTTGCCTTCTATGTCCAGTAAGGACTTAGCGAAGTTACTGGAAAGGGGAGGATCGGTGTTTGTAAGGCAAGGATCAACTGATCATGCAATTTATTCAAGAATCGTTGAAGGCAAGAGATATTCAGCTCCACTTCAAATGGGCAAGAAAAGCCTTGACCCCGTTTACTGCAAAAGACTTTTAAGACAGCTAAAATTTACCGATGAAGAGATTGAAAAGCTTTTAGGCAACTAATTTTAGTTTGCATACAAAGACAACATTCCTCATTTAATTTTTTTCAGATTTATTTTTTAAATCGGATAAAGCAATACTTGAAAATCCCCCAAAATGCCAAGATGTACTTCATTTCTATCCGATCTCAACTAATGTTTTAGATGCTCCTGGATGGAATAAAGAGAGAAATTTTAAAAAAGAAATACCTCTACCAGTATATTCGGAGTTGATAACATTTTTAAAATCGTAGATTGTTTATTTCAGGAAGAGAGGTTTTCCGGCGGCAAAAAGAAAAGAAATGCTTGGACAACTTGATAAATGTGACTTGCGTACTTTTAATGATTCTTTGGTAATGACACCGGAAAGATGGTTAGACGAAAAAGATGCATTTCTCGACTATGAAACTATTAAAAATATTGACTATAACCCAAACGCCATCTCAGCTCGGAGATCATGAGCTTTTAAATATTTTCGGAATGTTTAAAGCTGCCAAAACATGTGCGAAGGACTTTGATGATCAGTGAAATTAGGACTAGAGTAAAAG
>CAYJME010000116.1:0-9941 GCA_964370795.1 uncultured candidatus Brocadiaceae bacterium | reverse complement strand
ATTCAATTCAAGAAAGAGTATAGCTCTTTTCCTCAAAGCTCAACTACTTTCTACATTATAGCAAGCTTTGCTAAGGGGGATTTCAGAGTGTCCCCCTTAACAAAGGGGGGAAGAGGGTTGTGAAAAAACTTGCGAAGATAATATTATTGAATTGCGGGGTGGAAATTCTTCCTTTTAGATAAAGCCCGAAGGGCTGACAGATTATAGCCCAGGGCGGGCAGCCCTGGGCATACAATTCGATATTATTTTCAGCCCTGAAAGGGCGGCACATTTTGCTTTAATTCAATAACATTTATTTACGAAACAGGGATATGGAAGGCCTTTAATCTTACCACCCCATCATCCCCTCCTTGCGAAGGAGGGGAAAGAGGGGAGGGCATAAAATTCAAAGGTTTCACAAAATATTGGATGATTATGAAAAATCGGGGTAAGAGATGATTTTCACATTTTCAGAAGACTACGAAACTGCCCTTGAGTGCCTTGCAAAAGGAAGGGAAATTGCGGACTCTTTACAACGAGAGCTTGCAGCAATTTCAATTGAAAGACGTGGCAAAGAGGAAACTTATATTGCCTACGGAGCAGATAAGGTCTATTCCATTGATTCAGAACCACAGACTGACCTTGTTGTGGACTGCATCTCCACACTTATAAATCAATATAAGCCAGAATTCCTTCTGATAGGTGGAACCAGGATGGGGAAGGAAATTGCCCCACGAATTGCCCAGAAATTTGGAGCAGGCTGTGTCACAGACTCTATTGACTTTTCCCTAGAGCAGGAACAACTCATAGTAAAGCGCTTTGTCCTGGGGGGCAGGTTTATCGCTACCCAGAGATTTTTACGCAAACCCCAGATAGTTACTGTACCACCGAGAAAGTATGAGAAAAAGTTTGATAAAGACAGGAAAGGCGAAATCATTAAAACATCGTTACAGCCACTTGAGCCGAAAGTGCTGGTATTGGAGACAAAGGGAAAAACACCACAAGAACTCAGAATAGAGGAGGCGGATATAATCGTTTCTGTGGGCAGGGGGCTCAAGAAAAAAGAAGACCTCAAGCTTATTGAATCCCTTGCAAAAGCGCTTGGCGGCGCCGTTGGTTGTTCAAGGTCAGTTGCTGCGGATTTAAAGTGGCTGCCCGAAGAGCACTGGGTAGGATTATCAGGCCACAAAGTCAAACCAAAACTCTATATAGCCATTGGCATCTCAGGTCAGGTGCAGCATATCGCAGGCATACGGGATGCTAAGACCATTATCGCGATAAACAACGACCCCAACGCACCCATCTTTAAGGCATGCGATTATGGGATTGTGGGGGATTTATATGAGATAGTGCCACGGTTGATAGAAATCTTGCAATAGTTCACCGCAAAGGGCACATATGTTTTCGCCCAGTGGAGTTATTACCTAGCGCGGCGTAGCCGCAACCAAAGAGATACTAAATAACAATACGATCTTTTGTTTTTTTAACAAAGTATCAAACGAGGGACGAAGGACGAGAGACGAAGGATGTGTCCCGTCTATCGTCCCTCGTCTATCGTTTTTCGGATTTAGCGGTTTTTAATAAACAAAAACTTACAAAAAAAAGAAGTTTTTACAGAGTAATACTATACGAGGCCTTGACTATCAATCTTTGAGCAAGGTTGCCAGCGATCTAAAAATTCGTTATTCCCATACCAATTAACTTTCGCTCCAATACTCAGCAAGTAGTTCCGCTTGGTCCAATACCTTAGTAACCGATATAGTATATTCACCAGTTGCCGGATCATCGGGGGGATACTTATATTTTCGCAAGATTCGTTTTACGAGCACGCGTAATTTTGCCTGAACACTTTCTTTGATCTGCCAGTCAATGCTTGTGTTTCTCCTTACGCTATCAACTAATTCATGCGCAATCGTTTTAAGAGTCTGGTCACCCAGTACCGACTCGGCTTTAGGATTATCCGCAAGGGCGTCATAAAACGCCAATTCATCCGTTCGTAGATTAAGATCCTCTCCACGCCTGTCTGCCTCACGAATCTGTTGCGCCAGTTTAATCAACTCTTCAATCACCTGGGCAGCATCCAGGAGACCATTCTGATACCGCTTAACCGCTTCAGCTAAAAGTTGTGAGAATTTTTTACCCTGAATCAAATTCGTCTTTTTTCGGCCTTTTATCTCATCATTCAGGAGTCGCCTCAATAATTCCAGGGCAAGATTTTTCCGGGGCATTCCCTGAATTTCGGCAAGAAACTCATCTGAAAGAATGGAAATATCCGGCTTCTTCAAGCCAGCCGCATCGAAAATATCAATAACTTCCTGAGAAATGATAGCGTCATTGATGATCTGCCTGATTGCTGTTTCAATTTCCTCGTCTGTTCGCTTCTTTGTCTCTTCGTCTAATTTTGCGAATCGCGCTTTAATTGCCTGAAAAAATGCCAAATCATTCCGAATCGCAAATGCCTTTGGATGAGGCACTGAAATCGCAAATGCTTTTTGCAGCTTCGTCACGTTCTTCTTAAAACGGACTTTACCATTCCGTATTTTCTGCCCGTCTTTTTCTTCTGATAATTCTGCTATATAATTAGTAGCGTCTAAAATAAAGTTTAATTTTTCTCTTGGTTCAAGCTTAAAGTACTTGCGATACTCAAACCCATGGAACATATCCACAACAATCTCGTATAATTCCTGCATCCTGGCAACCGCTTCTTCCTGATCAAACGCCAAGCTGCCTCTGCCTTTACTTTCCGTGTAAACCGCCAGCGCCTTTTTTAAATCCTGGGCAATGCCAATATAATCAACTACCAGTCCGCCTTCTTTATCGCCAAAAACACGGTTTACACGAGCGATTGCCTGCATGAGGTTATGACCATTCATCGGCTTGTCAATGTAAAGGGTATGCAAACAGGGCGCGTCAAAGCCGGTAAGCCACATATCTCGTACAATTACAAGCTTTAGTGGGTCTTGTGGATCTTTCAATCGGTCGCCGATTTTAATTCTTCTCTGCTTATTACGAATGTGTTCCTGCCAATCCAGGGGATCGCTGGCAGAACCGGTCATAATAACCTTGATTGCGCCTTTGTCATCCTCGGCATCATACCAGTGCGGGCGTAATTTAATAATTTCATTATGAAGGGCGACACAAATCCTGCGGCTCATGCAGACAAACATGGCTTTGCCCTCTGCCGCTAATAAGCGCTGCTCAAAATGGTTTACCATGTCAGCCGCAACCTGTTGAAGCCGCTGGTGGCTTCCGACCACAGCTTCCTTGCTTGTCCATTTGGCAAAACGAAGCTGTCGCTCTGAGAGCTCATCACCTTCGGTAATATCTTCAACCTTCTCATCAAGCTTTTTGCGTTCAGCTTCTGAAAGTTCAATCTTTGCCAAACGGCTTTCATAATAGATGCGAACTGTCGCTCCATCTTCCACCGCCTGTTAAATATCATAGACGTCTATATAATCGCCAAATACCGCCTGCGTATTCTTATCTTCCTTCTCGATAGGCGTACCGGTAAAACCGATAAATGAGGCATTGGGCAATCCATCGCGTATATGCCGTGCAAATCCATCGATAAAATCATACTGACTGCGGTGCGCTTCATCGGCAATAACCACAATATTTTGTCTTTCACTCAATAGGGGATATTGTGCCCCAACACCTTCTGGCAAGAACTTCTGAATGGTCGTAAACACCACCCCGCCTGATGAAACAGCGAGTAACTTTTTTAAGTCCTCCCGATTGGCCGCCTGTTGCGGTTTTTGGCGAATCAATTGCTGACAATTGGTAAATGTTTCAAATAACTGCTGATCCAAATCATTGCGATCGGTTAACACCACAATTGTGGGATTATTCATTTCTTCGGCAAGCACCAGCTTTCCCACATAAAAAACCATCGTAAGGCTTTTGCCGCTGCCTTGTGTATGCCAGACAACGCCGGCCCTTTTATCTCCCGGAGATTGATCCCGCACACTGGCGAAACCATATTTTTCCGGATTATCCTGCACTCTCTGCGGAACTTCTCCTATAGCGCGAATGGTTGATTCGATTGCCTTATTGACCGCGTAATACTGATGGTACGCAGCGATTTTCTTTTGCAGGGGCGTATTGCTATACGCCCCTACAGTATTCTTTTCAAAAACGATGAAATGGCGTACAATATCCAGCAAAGTCTTTTTATTTAAAAGCCCTTTAATCATCGGTTCAAGCTCCGGTTCTACCTTTGCGTCAACAATAGTTTCTCCGTCAGCGGTTTTCCATTCCATAAACCGGGCATAATCGCTGGTAATCGTACCAACCTTGGCAAACCATCCGTCGCTGGCAATAAGAAAGGCATTGTAGGAAAAAGTGAAGGTATTAATTGCTTATAGGTCTGAAGCTGATTAAAAGCGGCTTTAACGTCAGCGTTCTCGTCAATAGGATTTTTCAGTTCAATCACAACCAGCGGAAGACCATTGATAAATAGCACAATATCCGGCCTTTTATTGTTATGATTTTCAACGACGGTAAACTGATTGACTGCCAGGAACTCATTATTGTCAGGATTTGTGAAATCAATCAGCCATACCTTCTCTGTTCTTGACTTACCTTCGCCCACATTGAACTTGACGTCTATGCCTTCAGTAAACATGCGGTGGAAAGACTCGTTGTTCTCCATCATGCTGACAGAGAAGGTGCGCAAAACCTTTTTAAACGCCTCTTCCCGGGCATTTTCCGCGATCGAGTCATTTATTGTATCAATGGCATTTTTTAACCGCGCCTGAAGTATAACCTCCGAATACTCACGCTCTTTATATGCTCCTTCGGGGATATCAGGTCCGTAGAGGATTTTATATCCATGCTCCTCTTTGAGGGTATCCAAAGCAAGTTGTTCTATATCTGATTCATAAAAATTCATGGCACCACCAATCTTGCAATTTCGTCCTTTTCCGCACTAAAGCGGGGTTGAAGATGATCAAAAGTTTTTTCTGTTCTTATTTTTACTGGCTCATAACAGTATTTTCCTTGTCTCTTGCCTTTGTATACGCAAATATACGACTCATGCCCGGTTGTATCTCGATCGAAGTGAAGAAACGGCGATAAACTAAAACACTCGCTTCCCCATAGGACGAAAAGCTGTTCCTGACCAAGAGCAATCACATAATTTTTCTGCGTTTCCTTAAATCCAAAGCTTTCATACTCTCAATTCAAAGAGTGTCCATTGAAAGTTTCACAACGGCAATCAATAGCAAGACAATCAAACCTTAATATTTTACAATCTTCCAAAAATCTCGTTTTTTCAAGCATTTCCCGAAATAAAGGCAATACAATTTTTAATTCCGCTTCCGCTTGTTCACGAGTAGGTGCATTATAATGTGAAAGTTCATTCCGCACTTCCTGCAGTTGAAGCAAATCGTCAAATAGACTTAACTCAATTTCTGCGCATTTAAACCCAAGAACACGATTTTTTACATGTTGAACAATCGCCTTGGCATTCTGTAGTTTCTGCTTTGGGGCATCTGATAATACCTTGTCTGAATTGAAGTTCGAAAAGATAGGATTATCACCCGCATCGTATGACACAAATACTTGAGTGGCCTTTAAATCCACACCTTTTCTTCGAACCTCGCCCACAACTAAGGCGTACAAGACAAAAATAATGGATTCCCAACTATCTTTTAAATGAAGAAGTTTTCTCACTGGATCAGTAGAGCCTTCGCCGCGTTCTGATTGTCTGAAATTATAGGCGATACAAGCTGGATAATAAGCAAATACTGTTTGCTTTAAATCATCGTAATCCTGCTCTAAAAATTCATATAGAGCCTGCTTATATGTTTCAAAATCCATCTCAAATAAAATACGGCTACGAGAGAAAGAAATATTCGCTATAGTCACATCGCCTTCCTCATCTAACGATTCATTGAATTGCCGGCATTTTTCGTCTTCGTATTTTATTTCATCAGTCATACTTATATCTCGCCATTCATGAGCTTAGGCAATAAACTGTCTCTAATCTTAGCTAATGCTTGTGATTCGATTTTGTTTTTCGCAATCAATCGATACATACTTGCAATTCTGTTATCATATTCCCGCAAAATGCTAAGTTCTGGAACAATAAGATCGTAATCATTAATTTTATGCTTATCTGCATGTGGAATAGAAGACCCAGTCGTATTAGCTTTTATGTCCTCTTCTTTTAATTTCAAAAATTGATATAAAAATATCGAAAGTCAAAATCAACCCTTTTAACTATTGCAAGAGTTGATCCAACAATTCCCTGAATACCAAACTCAACACGTCCAGAACTCGCGCCATCCATAACCATTATTAAATCGTTCTCGTCACAGACAACCATATTATCCGGATTCACAAAAATATATTTCCCTGTGTCATCAAGCGTTTCAATTAAAATTTGAGGCAAGAAACCTTCTATGTGTTTTTCCGATGTTTCTTTTGGTTTTCTTCCTTTTATAAAACTTATGTGCTCTCCCAATTTCTTTGCCCACCACCCCTTCGGGATAGGGCCGAGTTCGCTGTCCTGCATTTCGCCGCCGCTATCTCTGTATGGTTTGCCTTCGGAAGTGGGAAAATTGAAATTGACAAACCACTCCTTGTATATCGCCTGGGCAATGGCCTCCAACGTCTGGTTCGTCTGACAGTTGAGTTCGATTTTATCGTCAAGGGATGAAAGGATAGAAGCAATTTTTCGTGCTTTATCAAAATCTGGCATGAAAATGTCTATTAGCCGCAGATTTTCTCTATTTAGTTTAGGCTGAACAGCCCCAGTTATGTATGGATTCAAATCTAAATTTTGAAAAAAATAGACTATCCAATCATTTAAGAATGGTTCTTTTCCTTGAACAATATGAGCGTGATTATTTACCCAGAACTTTCCGCTTGCCTTAAAGGCTATCGGGGTACTTCGTGAACGAAGATTCTCTCCATCTTCTGAGATGAGTACATATTCACCATCAAACAAATAGCTATCTACGTAATCAACAATTCCAGATGCACCATAATATGGGTACTTTCCTCTCCTTGTTTCTCTTTCTCTAGAATTCAGAGGTACTCTCTTTGAATCATAGAAATCAGCGATGTCTTCAAGTTTAAATTTTTTCCATCCTTTAAAACCCATACCCAATCCCCTTCAAATTCTCTCGAATCATCTTTTCAAGTTCATTGCCTCTGGCAAACTGCTCGGCCAAATTAATTCGTGACGCATTGCGTCACATTTTCTCTTTTTCGTATAGCACAATCATTCTTTCCGTTTTTTAATATTTTTACCTAGCTCTTTCTCAATTTCCGCAATCGTCGGCAAGCTTGATTTTAATTCTTTTGGCAGGCTGCGCGTGATCTTTGTCTGCCACTGGGCTACACCCATGGGCTTTTGGGCGTATTCGGCAATGAGCTTGTTTTTTCTTCTGACAAGCAAAAGCCCGATAGTCGGCTTATCGTCCGGATGGCGCAAGATATCGTCCACAATGCTTAAATACATATTCATTTTGCCGACATGTTCAGGCATAAAGTCGCCTGCTTTGAGTTCGACGATCACAAAACACCGCAACTTGAGATGATAAAACAGCAGATCAAGGTAATAATCCTCCCCACCAAGCTCCAAATGAACCTGCCTGCCGACAAAGGCAAAACCAGCCCCAAGTTCCAATAGAAATTGCTGAATATGGTCAACCAGGGCTTGTTCAACTTCTTTTTCCCGGTGGGTATCAGCAGTGCCGAGGAAATCGAAAAGATATGGGTCTTTAAAAACCTGCCGAGCCATGTCAGAGTCTGCCGGCGGAAGCGCCAATGAAAAATTATTGCTTGCTTTGCCCTCACGCGCATGCGCCTGTGTTTCTATTTGCATGCAAAGGATGGGCTGAGACCAGCCATTTTTTATCGTTTGTGACGCATACCATAACCGCTCTTCCGGCTTTTTTAATTTATCCAACAGTGCGATATTACTACGCCACGGTATTTGTGCAATGACGCGTTGCACAATTGCCTTGTCCGGCCACACCTGAGCAAATGCCCGCATATACTTAAGATTTCGCGGAGAAAACCCCTGCATATCGGAAAACTCTTTTCTTAAGTCACTGGAAAGCCTGTCAATGACTTTGGCGCCCCAGCCTGCCTTGTTCTGTTTTTCCAAAATACTTTTACCGATATCCCAATAAAGCAATACCAGCGCCGCATTACTGGCGATAACGGCCTTGAGACGTTCTTGAGAAATTCTTTGTTTTAAAACAGCTAAAAATGCTGTGTAATTGTCAGGCATTGGCTCAACGGGCGATGCAACAGGAAACAAAACTCCCTCTTTTTTTCTTCCCATCGAATTACGACTCTGGCCGTTCTTAGATTTCATACCCAATCCCCTTGAGGTTCTTTTTTATCTCTCTTTCCAGCTCAACGCCTTTTGCAAATTGTTCTGCCAATTTTGAAGTCAACGCGTTCATCTTCTCTTCAAATGGTACACCATCATCTTCCTCTGCTTCAGTTCCAACGTATCGCCCAGGCATAAGGACATAATTGTTATTCTTTACTTCCTGGATTGTCGCTGATTTACAGAAACCGGGTTTATCCTCGTAATTGCCGTTTTTATTGCGCCAGTTGTAATAGGTTTCCGCGATGAGTTTTATATCATCGTCTGTCAGTTCTTTATTTCTGCGGTTAATCATTGTCCCAAGTTTGCGGGCATCAATAAATAGAATTTCATTTGAGCGATTGCGGAATTTTCCATTCGCCTTATTGCGCGCAAGAAACCACAGGCAGTCGGGAATCATCGTGTTATAAAAAAGCTGGGCGGGAAGGGCAACCATGCAGTCAATAAGTCCTGCCTCAATCATGTCTTGGCGGATTTCTCCTTCACCGCCGGAGTTTGAGTTCATGCTTCCGTTCGCCAAAACTATTCCGGCAGCGCCATTGGGGCTTAATTTATGCACATAGAGTTGAAGCCAGGCATAATTGGCATTGCCTGCCGGCAGTATGCCATATTTCCACCTTTTATCATCACGAAGTTGTTCACCGCTCCAGTCGCTCACATTAAAGGGCGGATTGGCAAGGATAAAATCTGCCTTCAAATCAGGATGTTTGTCATGTAAAAACGTGTCTCCAGGCTCAATCTTTGCATCAATACCGCGAATGGCAAGGTTCATCTTGGCAAGCCGTAGTGTTGTTGGGTTTGATTCCTGCCCGAATATGGATATGTCACCGATACGCCCGCCATGTTCTTCAATAAACTTTTCACTCTGAACAAACATCCCGCCGGAACCGCAACACCCGTCATAGACACGGCCTTTGTACGGCTCAAGCATTTCTACACAGAGGGTTTTACGATACATTCCGGGGTATAAAATTGACCGCCTTTTTTCCCTTCGGCATCAGCAAACTGGCCGAGAAAATATTCATACACCCTGCCAAGTAGATCCTTTGCCTTATGCCCGCTTTGGTTGAACCCAATGTTCCGATAAGATCAATAAGTTCTCCCAGCCGTTGTTTATTCAATTCAGGGTCTGCGTAGATTTTTGGCAAAATCCCTTTTAACGTAGAGTTAAGCCTTTCTATGGAATCCATTGCGTCATCAACGAGCTTTCCTATCTCCGGTTTTTTTGCCTTATCCTGAAGATACTGCCAGCGCGCTTTTTCTGGGACAAAAAAGATATTATGGGCAAGGTACTCGTCTTTATCTTCCGGATCGGCGCCTTCAAATTCACCTGCTCCGGATTTCAATTTTTCATAGAGATCATTAAAGGCATCGGAAATATATTTCAGAAAAATCAAACCGAGCACAACGTGCTTATACTCAGCCGCGTCCATATTGTTGCGAAGCTTGTCAGCCGCCGCCCACAGGGTCTTTTCTATTTCATTATTTTGCGCCATAAAAATTCTCCCTTATCAACCTCAAAACTTATAAGCCCAAGTTGATCCTCAATGCTTATATTCCTAGCGCAGCTATGCCGCAACCAAATCCCCCGATCAAAGGGAAACAACCCCCT
>CAYJME010000115.1:0-10019 GCA_964370795.1 uncultured candidatus Brocadiaceae bacterium | reverse complement strand
GCTTAGAAGTCCTGAAACAAATCAAACATACCAGCAGCGATACCCCCCTGATTATTATCACTGCCTACGGGGAGGTACGGACTGCGGTTGAGGCCATTAAACTTGGGGCGTATAACTATTTTCACAAGCCCTTTGATAACGAAGAGATCGTGCTCACGGTAAAAAGGGCATGCGAAGAACGGTTGATGCGCCAGGAAATCAGTGAGCTTAAGGCACAGCTTGGTCTGGGTATCCCCCTGTTTGAACAGATGGGTTCGAGCGATGAAATAAAAAAGTTGAACAAACTCGTGGAATGCGTTGCCCCAACCAGCTTTACCGTTGTTATCTATGGCGAGACCGGCGCCGGCAAGGAATTGGTCGCCCGGAATATCCATAGTCGAAGCCCCAGAAAAGATGGGCCGTTCATCGTGATGGATTGCGGCTCAATACCAGAAACTTTAATCGAGAGCGAGCTCTTTGGATTTGAGAAGGGTACGTTTACCGGCGCAGACCAGAGAAAGATCGGACACTTTGAAACAGCGTCGGGCGGCACAATATTTCTTGACGAAATTGGAAATTTACCCAAATCCATGCAGGGCAAATTGCTCCGGGTACTTCAGGAAAGAAAAATCAGGCGACTGGGAAATAACAAAGAATTCGATGTTGATGTACGCGTTGTTGTAGCGGGAAATGAACGGCTGGAAACAATGGTTGAATCCGAACGGTTTCGGATGGACCTCTATCAGAGGCTGAACGAATTCTGCATTGAGATACCGCCGCTCCGGGAGAGGAAGGAAGATGTCATATATCTCTGTAAGAGATTTCTGGATATCACGAACAAGGAGTTAAACAAAGATGTGCGGGGAATTTCAAAAGATGCCCTGGAATTATTACTAACCTATCCCTGGCCCGGCAATGTGAGAGAGCTCAAAAATGTCATCCGGCGCGCAGTCTTGTTGACGTCAGAGGTTATCGAACCTGACCACCTTATGATAAAAGCGCTGGTTCCAAAACAGGAATCAATTTCTTCTCCTGAACAAACGGATACTTTCCCTTACCAAAAATCAGGTCAAGCCGTTCCCCTGGAATTGAAAATCAGCGAAAAAGACTTTTCTCTCCATGATTATGTGGCAAAGTGCATTGAACATGAAGAAAAAAAGGTGCTCACGGAAGTACTAAAACAGACGGGTGGAAATAAGAGCCAGGCAGCCAAAATACTCAAGATTGATTATAAGACCATGCATTATAAGGTTAAAAATTACGGCATTAATATACAAACCTCTACCGAAATCACCAGCAAGATGCCGACTGAAGCGCCACAGGATAAGGTATGAGGTAGTCGGCAAGAAAAGACTTTTATTACACGAGAGGAGATTGCTTCGGAAAAGACGCCTCGCAATGACATTGGGGGGACTCTCAGTGACATGCTATCGCCTTCGCCATAACACACGCACCATGCGCTTACACTGCATGCTGTCATTGCGTATACTGTCGTTTGTGCATTGCGCTTTTTCATTGCGGACAGGGAACCGTCCTTGCGGCTTTATTCTGTCATTGCGAGCGAAGCGAAGCAATCTTTCTCTCATAAACAAACACTACATCAGGAATGCAAAGCGGGGAATCTCTTATGTAAATATATTTATTAGAAACAAACTTTTTATGAAAGGAAAAAGGCTATGACGACTAAAAAGACAGGAAAAAAGGCGGAAGAAGGGGGATTTGATTTAGGATTGGGTGGTATCTTCAAGGGATTAGGCGACTTTATAGAAAAACTTACCGACCTTGAAGAAAAGAAAGAATTCAAGAAAACGGGGGAGATAAAGGGCCTGAATAAAAATTTGAGTGGTTTATTCGGCATTTCTATAAAGGTGGGTGGATTAGGCGGTGATAAGATAAAGGTGGAACCTTTTGGAAATATACACAAGGATACAAAAGGAGAGGTTTCTGTGGATGAAGTGAGAGAGCCTCTGGTAGATATCTTTGAAGAATCCGATCACACCCTGGTAGTTGCTGAGATGCCCGGAGTGGAAGAAAAAGATATTCATATCGATTTAAAAGACGATATATTACAGATATCCTCAGAGACTGAGCAGAAGAAGTACCACAAAGAAGTCCTCTTGAAGGAAAGTTTCTCGAGAGACAAGATGACTCACACGTATAAAAACGGAGTGCTTGAAGTAAAGCTCGTGAAGTAAAAATTCAAAATGTGAATAATGTTCGTGGTGGCAGAAGAAATTCCCCTCCGCTAAGAGGGATTAACTCAAGGACATTGCCCGTCACGAGAGAGAAAGTTCCCTCGCCCTTTGTGGGAGAGGGTTAGGGTGAGGGGCATTATCAGGATAAAAGACCATGAATGAAATAACTTTAAAAGTCGTAGAGGCAGCAAAAAAGGACGCAGGAAGAGGACTGGCACGAATCGACCCGGTTGACATGGAACAATTAGATGTCACGGTTGGAGACATTGTGGAAATTGCGGGTAAACGGAGTACTGTCGCAAAGGTAATGCCTGCATTTAAAGAAGAACGAGGCATGAGTAAGATTCAGATCGATGGCTTAATCCGTGGAAATGCCCAGATAGGTCTTGGCGAGAAGGTCACGGTAAAGAAGATAGCATGGACCCCTGCCAACAATGTAACTCTCATTCCGGCAAATTTGACCAATCTTGAGCGGGATGGCAAATATATCGGAAGCCTGCTCGATGGGCTTCCCGTCGTTGCGGGCGACCGGATCCGTGCTACATTATTTGGCAGCCGGTTCTCCGACTTCCTTGTTGAAAGCACGAATCCCAAAGGAGTTGTTGTTATTCATCCAACAACACTCCTCAAAATTAATGAAAAAAAAACTGGAGTAAGCGACCGCGCAAAATTCTCATACGAAGACATCGGCGGCCTTGGTCACGAGATTAAAAGAATACGGGAGATGATAGAACTCCCCTTAAAACATCCTGAGATATTCGAACGTTTAGGAATCGATGCCCCCAAGGGAGTATTACTGTATGGCCCCCCAGGCTGTGGAAAGACCCTTATCGCCCGTGCAGTTGCCAATGAAACAGATGCATATTTCATCACCATCAACGGCCCTGAAATTATCCATAAGTATTACGGAGAAAGTGAGGCCAGGCTCCGGGAAATTTTTGAAGATGCCAAAAAAAATGCCCCGGCTATTATCTTCCTGGATGAAATTGATGCCATTGCCCCAAAACGGGAACATGTCGTGGGCGATGTAGAAAAAAGGGTTGTTGCACAACTCCTTGCGCTTATGGATGGACTGGACAGCCGCGGTCATGTTGTTGTCATAGCCGCCACAAATATACCCGGTGCATTAGACCCTGCACTGAGACGTCCGGGACGTTTCGACCGTGAAATTTCTATTCCTATCCCCGATAAAAATTCACGGCTTTCCATCCTCGAAATCCACAGTCGTGGCATGCCCCTGACCGATGACGTAGATCTCAACAAACTTGCAGAAATTACCCACGGTTTTGTTGGGGCAGACCTCCAGGCGCTCTGTCGTGAATCTGCCATGCTCTGCCTGCGAAAACAAATCCCTGAAATTGATTTAGGGACATCAAATATCTCTCATGAAACCATGATGAACCTCAAGGTACACATGGAACATTTTATCGAGGCACTCAAAGAGGTAGAACCCTCCGCCTTGCGTGAGGTATTTGTGGAAATTCCCAATGTATGCTGGAATGACGTTGGAGGACTGGAAACGATCAAGCAGCAAATCCGGGAGGCTGTAGAATGGCCACTGAAATACCCCGGCCTGTTTAAACATGCAAAGATTAATGCGCCGAAAGGAATATTGCTTTACGGCGCTCCCGGAACAGGAAAGACCCTCATAGCAAAGGCCGTCGCCAACGAAACAAAGGTTAATTTTATTTCAGTCAAGGGGCCCGCCCTCATTTCGAAATATGTTGGAGAATCTGAGCGGGGTATCAGGGATATGTTTAAAAGGGCAAAACAGGCAGCGCCCTGTATTATCTTCTTTGATGAATTAGATGTTATCGTTCCAAAACGTGGGGAAGGGGGTGATTCTCATGTAACAGAGCGTGTCATTGGCCAGTTTCTTACAGAAATGGACGGCATCGAAGAATTGAAAGGCGTCCTCGTGCTTGCCGCAACGAATCGTATGGACCAGATAGACCCGGCCTTGCTCCGCGCCGGACGGTTTGATTATCTCATTGAAATCCCGGTACCTGACGAGGAAACCCGTTTAAAGATATTCCAGATACATACGAAGGACAAGCCATTAGAAAAAGGGATAGATATGCAAAGATACGCGCGGGAAACTGATGGCATGACAGGGGCAGATATAGAATTGATCTGCAAGAGGGCTGCATTATTTGCCATACGCACGACGATGGAAAATCAAGGGGCAGGGAGCAATATGCCGCTGATAACCGCTCACGATTTTAACAAGGCCGTTGAAGAAATAAAGCAAAGGGCGCTAAAATAGCCTACTATAATGAAACTTAACCTATCAATCCTGCAAAAAATGTTGCTGGGGATTTTCGCTGTCCTTCTCTCCGTATTCATCGCATTTTTTCTGAGCTACCACCGAACGAAAATACAAGCAAAAAGAAATGTGCTCAAAGACGTAGCCACTATTGCGAATTCGTATAAAGCAGGGGTATGCCAATATCTTGAAATAGCCAACTATCGTGCACGGGATTTTTCCAGCGACGGTTTTGTAAGGACTCAGCTTTCGAGACTCCTGCAGGGGAGAAAATCTTCCGTTGATACCCTGAGTAAATACCTTATCGAAAATAAGATCGTCCTTGATAAGAGCATAAAGACCATTCACATCCTCTCGATGGAGGGACGCATTGTAGCCTCGACAGACCGATTTGAAATCGGGAAGGATGTATCACAGGAAATATTTTTTCTCAAAGGAAAAAACAGCCTTACGGTTACAGAAAGTTCTCTCGGGCAGACGATGATAATCGCGACCCCCATACCGGGTTTAAATAAAAAAATTACCATGGGCATCCTTGTCAATTTTATCCAGCTTTCCGGGCTAAACAATATTTTGGCCGGGGAGTGTCTTATGGAACAACAGACGGCGTTCAGCAAAAAGGAAAAATGGCGTAACATCGGGGTCTATCTTGTCAACAAAAACAAGCTTATGATTGCAAGCTCCGGATTTGCGAAGGACGACGCATTGAAGCAGACTGTTAAGACGTTACCGGTTCTGACAAGCATGACATCAAATAAAGAACTGTCCGGATTTTATAGGGATTACAGAGGAATCATGGTGGCCGGGGCTTCAGCGTACATCCCATCGCTGGAATGGCTTCTCGTAGCTGAAATTGATGAAGGTGAGGCGCTTTCCCTGCTCCCTGTCCTGCCGGCGAGCGCTTCGGTACCGTTCGTTGTAATTCTTATCGTAATCATCCTGCTTATGCTTGTTTTTTATAAAAACACAATACTACCTATCTGCATCCTCACCGATAACGCAAAGAGCATTTCCCTGGGCAATTACCATGTTGTTGCCCCGGTACTGTCGAACGACGAGGTCGGCAGGCTGTGTGAATCGTTTAACGGCATGGCAAAAGAAATTCTGGTTAAAACGGAATTGCTTGAAAAGAGCAGGCATTGTCTTGCCGAAGCGCAAAGAGTAACGCACATAGGCAGTTGGGAATGGGATATCGTGAATAATAAAATATATTGGTCTGACGAAGTCTATCGCATATTCGCTTTGTCTCCCCATGAGTTTGACGCCACATACGAATCCGTTTTAGAGCGCATCCACCCTGATGACAAGGAGTTTGTAAAAGCATCTGTTGATAATGCATTATACGAAAAAAAACCGTATGACCTTAATTACCGTATACTTCTGAAAGATACGACCATTCGTTTCATTCATGCAATGATTAATGTTATCTGTGATGAAATAACGGGAAGAGTCATTCGGATGACAGGAACAGTTCAGGATATTACCGCACGTAAACGAATGGAAGAAGACATACTACAAACGAAGAACCGGCTCGAATTCATTCTCAGGGTAAGTCCAACAATGATTTATTCCGCACGGTATAGCGATTTTACCCATACTTTTATGAGCGAAAATGTCCATGCGCAACTTGGGTACGATGCCCAACAATTTGTTCATCATCAGGAATTCTGGTTTGAACGTGTCCATCCGGAAGATTTACCCCACATTATCTCTGAACTGTCACATTTAGCAAACGTCGATCATTTAGCCCTCGAATACCGGTTCTTACATAAGGACGGAACCTACCGGTCCATGTGTGACGAACTGAATTTAGTAAGGGATAAGGAAGGCAATCCGGTGGAAATTATTGGTTTTTGGATAGACATCACCGAGCGCAAAAAGAGCGAGGATGAACAGAAAAATCTGAAAGAGCAACTTTACCATGTCCAGAGGCTGGAATCCATTGGTACCCTTGCGGGAGGCATTGCCCACGATTTTAACAATATCCTTGCAATCATAACAGGGTATGGAAATTTATTGGTGAAGCACACGGAGAAAGACGCATCGTCACGGTCTTATGTTCACAAGATACTCAAATCGGCGGAAAGGGCTACCAACTTAGTCCAGGCGCTTCTGACGTTTAGCAGAAAACAACCAAGCAACCCTAAACCAGTACAACTCGACCATATTCTCACGCATACAAAAGACCTCCTGACACGGATTATTGGCGAAGACATTGTTATCAACTTTGTGCCCATGGATAAAGACTGTGTTGTGATGGCTGACGTCGGTCAAATAGAACAGGTTTTGGTAAACCTTTCAACAAATGCACGGGACGCCATGCACGGTGGCGGAAGGTTAACCATACACACAAATATTGCGGAATTGGACGACAAATTCAAAAAGGCGCATGGCTACGGAGAGAGAGGACTCTATGCCCTTATATCTTTTTCAGATACGGGTGTTGGTATAGACGAAAAGATACAAAAAAGGATATTTGAACCATTTTTTACCACGAAAGATGTTGGAAAGGGCACAGGACTTGGCCTTTCAATCGTGTACGGGATAATCAAGCAGCATAAGGGTTATATAACTGTTGATAGCAAACCAGGCAAGGGCACAACATTTAAAATATATTTACCCCTCGTGAAATCAGTCACGGAAGAAACAAAATCAATATCTCAGACTGCCGCTCCTCTCTGTGGGACGGAGACAATTTTGATAGCAGAAGATGACACAGACGTCAGAATAATGACAAAAATAATCCTTGAAGAAGCCGGTTATACCGTTATAGAAGCAATAGACGGATGCGATACACTGCACAAGTTTATGGAAAACAAAGACAAAATAAAGCTTCTTATATTGGATGTAATAATGCCCATAAAAAATGGCAAAGAAGTATATGACGAAATACGGGGAACAAATTCTGATATAAGGGCGCTTTTTATGAGCGGTTACGCTGAAAGCGTTATTCCAAAACAAACCGTCCTTGAAAAAGGACTCTGTTTTGTTTCTAAACCTTTTACCGAATCAGAGATTTTAAAAAAGGTGAGAGATGCCCTGGATACCTGGCAATAAACGGCTTAAACCGATTAAACCGTTTAAGCCGTTTAAGCCGTTTGAACTGTTTGAACTGTTTGAACTGTTTAATCTATGGGACAAACCATCCGCACTGCGATTTGTATTGAAATTCCTAAACATCAAATCAGACATTCGGATTTAATTTTATATTTCTTCAGAAAGCATAGTAATGAATAGCGATTTATTAAATTCCGCATCAGGAATCTACGCCTATTGTCTCACATTACCGATATCATCACCATCCGCCATTATGGGCATTGATAATAAACACGCGGTCTATCTTGCAGAACGGGAAGGCATCTGCGCGGCAATAAGCAATGTATCCTTATTGGAATTCAGCAAGGACATCCTTGATATAAATATGACCAATATGGCGTGGCTTGCGCCTCTGGCAAAGAGACATGAAGAGATAATTGAAGCCGTTATGGCGCTTACGCCTGTAGCGCCATTAAGATTTTGTACTATTTATACCAATCAGGATACCCTCTTTGAGGCCGTACGAGCTCATAGGGAAAAAGTTATAAATTTTTTGAACTATGCCGTAGATAAGGCTGAATGGTCGCTCAAGGTTTTTTGCGACAAAGCAATTTTCATGGACGCCTCTGAGAAGAAACGATCCCCCCGGCAAACATCATTGATGCCGGGAGAGGCATATTTGCTGGCAAAGAAGATGCGTAAGGCACAGGAAGAAACATTCAAGTCAGACCTCCAGACAAATCTTGAAGATATTGATTTTATGTTATCCCGATATGCCGAACGCCGCCGTTTTTTACGCTGCACCGATAAAGGCATACACGGAAAGCCGCTGGATATGGTCTTGAACACAGCCTTCCTTATAGAACAGCATACTTTTGATTTGTTCAGGAATTGCATAGGTATATTGGTGGAAAAATATAAGCATGCGGGACTCGTATTTGAATTTAACGGGCCATGGCCACCCTATAATTTTTGTCCGGATTTAAATGCGGCAACTTAAAATGTAACCGTTTATGAACAGGGAGTTGTCTGTGTATCGTTATTTATATTGCATCACGAAGGAGTTTCGTAAACCGGTCGCGGGTATAATAGGCGTCAGTAACACGCCTGTTTATACCTTAAACTACCAGGGAGTGGCGGCTTTACTATCGGATGTATCCACGGCCACGATATCCGTATCAAATGAAAATATCTTATATCATTCATCGGTTATTGAGACCGTTCATAAAGAACAGACCGTCCTTCCCATGCGATTTTCATCCGTGCTGAATAACCATGAAGAGGTCATTAAATTCCTGAAAAACGGTTATAGCGTTTTTATTGATAGTTTGGAGCGGCTACAGGACAAGGTAGAAATGGGCATAAGAATTATTATGAAAGTCGAAGACACGGGGCGGAGAGGAGACAGCTCCCGTTGGCAATCAGCGACATGGAAAGATAGCCCCACGCCTTCACAACGTGTCAATATCAACGCAGGCGAAGCCTATTTGGAACAACAACGCTCTCATTATGCCATGCAGGATGAAAACAACTCTTCCCTCCGGGAAATAGTAAGCACCTGTCATGCGCAATTTAAAGGCATTTATGTCGGTTACAAAAAAGACACCCATTCCCTGTTTCAGGGTGTATCTATTAATTATTTAATCCCCAAACATTTATTATCTGAATTCAGGAACAGATTACATGACCTTGGGACAAGTCTGAGAGAACTCAAATTTCTGTGCACGGGGCCGTGGCCCCCGTATCATTTTGTTTCATCAGAGGTATAGAGACGCAAGACTTTGCGTCTCCAGAACCTCGCATTACCTTAAGATTTATGAAAAACCAGAACAATATCCTATTTGACCCGATTTCATCTTCTGAGAGGAAATACGAGCGTCTTTGCTCAATGATCTTTTCTTCTATTCCGTCCTCGCTGATCATGTTTGACCGTAACCTGCGTGTGGTAATTGCCAACAAGAACTTTCTTGAAAAGTCACGCCGTACCGACGGCGACACGGTAGGAAGGAGCGTGGATGAAATATTTCCCGGCGTTATATTGCAATACACGCGACTCGCAGAACGGTTGCGGATGGTCTTTGAAACATGCATTGGAGACCGTGGGCGCGAGATGTATTATCGGGCGCCAGGTTTGCCAGCCAGGGTATATTTTTATAGCCTGACGCCGCTCGTAGATGATCGCGGAATTGTTGAAAGCGTCTTGCTCATTATGGAAGATATTACCCAACAGGTAAGTTTGCGGGAGAAGGTCAGGCAGGCTGAGCGCCACCTTGCCAGTGTTGTTGAAAGCGCCAACGACATCGCAACCTCGCTCGATTCTCAGGGAATGATTCTGACATGGAACAACGCAGCAGAACGTATCTCCGGTTACATGGACAGGGAGTTAGTGGGCAAACCCCTGACGACCATCTGCGCTGATGCGCAGAAATCAACGTTAATTTCCATCCTTGAAGGGCTTTCCCGGGGAAAGACCGTAAAACACATTGAATTAGGTCTCAAAACAAAGGGAGGAAAGACAATCCCTGTCTCATGGAGTTTTGCCC